>CAZCDQ010000025.1:11546-28537 GCA_964497605.1 uncultured bacterium | reverse complement strand
CGTTCTTGGGCAACCGCAAGGGTTGCCCCTACACAAGAATCGCTCAATTTAGGTTATAATTATATATAGTGCTAATATATTCATATTAACATCGTATTTGAAACGTTGTTCAATCTTGGTTAGTCAAGAAACAACTGTGATTTTCAGGCATTTTTTTGTATATTTGAAGTTCGCTTTGGGAAATATTGTATTGATATACTATAGAGGCGAACCTATGTGTCTGCCCTGACCCCTCTGTCCCGATAAATCGGGACATCTCCCCTTGTTAGGGGAGACCATAAAGAAGCCGGCACACCGCGAAGCGGAGTGGGGTCTAAGATTAAGAAACCTCACCCCTTAATCCCCTCTCCTTAAAAGGAGAGGGTGCACTTCATTCAGAGTGCTTGCGTTGAGAACAAGTTTATTATTCGGCTCACCCTCCCTGCTCGCGGGAGAGGGAGCAGGGAGGGTGAGGACAAGTCCCTCCGGGCACTATTAAACATACATCTCATCACCAAGGAGTAAAAGTGGATTTCGAAAAAATACTGAAAGAAACCGGCGGCGAACGGATCACTGCCGCGGACGGCAAACTTGTTGTGCCGGATAATCCGGTCATCCCGTTCATTGAGGGTGACGGTATCGGCGGCGATATCTGGGCGGCAACAAAGACTGTGCTGGATGCTGCCGCGGAAAAAACGTACGGCGGCGCGAAGAAAATCGCATGGGCTGAGATTCTCGCCGGAGAAAAAGCTTATAAAGCGACCGGGGAATGGCTCCCGCAGGAATCGCTCGATACGATTAAGGAATTCTATGTGGCGATCAAAGGCCCGCTCACCACACCGGTCGGCGGCGGTATCCGCAGCCTGAATGTCACGATTCGTCAGAAGCTCGACCTTTACGCCTGTGTCCGCCCGGTGCGGTATTTCAACGGCACACCCTCGCCGGTGGTCAGGCCGGAGGATATGGACATTGTCATTTTTCGCGAGAACACCGAGGATGTGTATGCGGGTATTGAATGGCCCCAGGGATCTAAGGAGGCGAAAAAGGTCATCGATTTCATGAACGGCGATATGGACACGGCCATCCGAGAGGATTCCGGCATCGGTGTCAAACCAGTCAGTGTCACCGGCTCGAAACGGTTAGTGAAAAAAGCGATTCAGTACGCCATCGAAAATAACCGCTTATCGGTAACGCTCATGCACAAAGGCAACATCATGAAATTCACCGAGGGGGCATTCCGCGACTGGGGCTACGAGGTCGCGCGGGACGAGTTTCCGAACGAGACGGTCACCGAGGACGAGGTCTGGAAAAAACACGGAGGCATTGCTCCCGATGGCAAGATCGTCATCAATGACCGCATCGCAGACTCGATGTTTCAACAGATTCTCACCAGAACCGCGGAATACGATGTCGTCGCCACAACGAACCTGAACGGCGACTATTTCTCCGACGCATGCGCAGCACAGGTCGGCGGCATCGGCATGGCGCCCGGCGCGAATATCGGCGATTATACCGGCGTGTTCGAGGCAACCCACGGCACCGCGCCGAAATATACCGGCAAGAATGTCGCGAACCCCTCATCGCTCATTCTGTCGGGCTGTATGATGTTTGATTATCTCGGCTGGCACGAAGCGGCAGACAAGATATACAAAGGCATCGAATCCGCCATCGCACGCAAGAAAGTGACCTACGATCTCGAGCGTCTCATGGAGGGAGCAGAAAAGCTCTCGACAAGCGCATTCGCCAACGCGGTCATCGACGGGATGGACTGAGCTGTGTTTGTCGACGAGGCGAAAATCACAGTCACTGCCGGGAGAGGCGGTAACGGAGTCGTTTCATTCCGGCGGGAGAAGTATGTGCCGAGAGGCGGTCCGGACGGCGGCGACGGCGGTAAGGGCGGCGATGTGATTCTTGCGGTCGACAAAAACATGAATACACTCATGAAACTTCGCTATAAGGTCAATTACAAGGCGGAGTCCGGCAAACCGGGCGAGGGCGGAAAACGTCACGGCCAGAACGGAGCGGACATTGTCATTTCCGTTCCCCTCGGCACAATAGCTCGCGACGAAAATACCGGCGCGGTACTCGCCGATCTGTCCGACCCAAACGACCGAGTTGTTATCGCGCATGGCGGGAAAGGCGGCAAAGGCAACACACACTTCGCCTCCTCGACAAATCAGGCTCCACGGCGGGCCGAGGACGGCAAACCCGGCGAGGAATACGCGCTAATGTTGGAACTGAAATTGCTTGCCGATGTTGGATTGGTGGGATTTCCGAATGCGGGAAAGTCTACCCTGCTGTCGAGCGTATCGTCCGCGCATCCGAAAATCGCCGACTATCCGTTTACAACGCTTCAGCCGAATCTCGGCATTGTGAACTACGGCGATCTGAAAGATTTTGTCATGGCGGACATCCCCGGCATCATTGAGGGTGCGCATGACGGCAAGGGGCTCGGATTTAGGTTTCTCCGTCACATCGAGCGGACGAAAGCGCTCTTGTTCCTCATCGACAGCACCAGTGAGGATCCGGTGGCCGAATACGGGAAACTTGTCGAGGAATTGCGGCTGTTCAGCGAAAAAATGCTGGAGAAACCAAAACTGGTCGCGCTGACCAAAACAGACCTTTTTCCCCCGGACGAACCGTTAGACATGCCGGATTTCGGGGATGATATAGAAACAGCGGCGATTTCCGCGGTTACCCGCAACGGAATCAAAGAGTTGGTATACCGCTTGGGAACGATTATCGAACAGTTGAATCAGTAATAAAAGAAATAAAGTATCGGTGCCGATGTTGACTGACGAAGAGAAAGACATTCTGGCGTTATACGGCGTTCCAGGTGTAGGATCGCAGACACATGCGCGGCTCGTTGCACAGTTCGGTTCGCCGGGCAATGTGTTCCGCACAACGGAAAAAGAACTCATATCGATGGACGGTATCGGTAAAAAAACAGCCGCGAGTATCCTGAATTTCGACCGTGACACATTTGTCGAACGCCAGATGAAGCTCATGCGCGAATGTGATGTTACGATGCTGACCCGATCGAGCGAAACATATCCGGCGCTGCTGAATGTGTTCAAATCCGCGCCGCCGGTACTGTTTGTCCGCGGGGACGCTGATGTGCTGTCAATGGACACCATCGCATTTGTCGGGACGCGCCGTGCGACCGATTACGGTGTTAGAATTACCCGCAAACTGGTCGCGGGCTGTGTCGAGGCCGGGATGTGCATTGTAAGCGGTATGGCTGCCGGAATCGATGCAGCGTCTCATCGTGCCGCTCTCGACAGCGGTGGGAAAACAGCCGCGGTGTTCGGTTGCGGTGTCGATATCATCTATCCTTTGGCAAACAAAAAGCTGTCGGAGGATATTTTAAAATCGGGATGTCTTATCAGCCATTTTCCTATGGGGACGCCGGGGGAACCGGGGAATTTCCCTGCGCGGAATTCAGTTGTTGCCGGTATGTCCATGGGCACGGTTGTAGTCGAGGCGCCCGAACCGAGCGGTGCGCTCATTACTGCGGAGCTGACACTTAAAGCCGGCCGAAAACTGTTCACCGTGCCTGCAAACGCCGATTCCGACCGAAGTATGGGATCAAATAAACTTATTGCACACGGGGCGCATCCTGTAATCGACGCGGACGGTATTCTCGCGGCACTCGGGAAACATACCGGTACAACGCGCGTGGCGGAAGGGCTGTCGGCACCCCAAAGCCGTCCCATGCCTAAGGGACTCGCGGGCGAGATACTTGGCGTATTGGATCGGGGGCCGCTTCAAATCGAGGAAATTCAGGCCGCGCTCGAACGGCCTGTTCACGAAATATCATCCGAGCTGACGACGCTCGAGATAGATCATTTTGTTTCACGGAAGCCGGGGAATTATTTCGAGCGGTTATAGCGTCGGAAAAATCACTTCGAAATTCCGTGTAATACCTTTATCTTATGCTGCTCAATCTTTTGTTGCGGAGAATGCAATGCCTGAAGAGAATGGACAAAGAATAACGAACATCGAAACCGAAACGCTGCTGTCGATATACCGTACGATTTACACTATCCGTCAGTTCGCCCTCGCGGGGATCGATATGTACCGCAAAGGGCATATCTACGGCTATCTTCATTCATACATAGGCGAGGAAGCTATTGCCGCGGGTGTTTGCGAGACGTTGCGCGAGGACGATTATGTTGTCTCGAACCACCGCGGTCACGGACACTATATCGCAAAAGGCATCGATCTCGGCAAAATGATGGCAGAACTCATGGGAAGAGCGGACGGGTTTTCCTGCGGGCGAGCAGGATCAATGCATATCATCGACAATGCAACGGGCAATGTGGGCGGCAACGGCATAGTCGGCGCCGGAATCCCCATTGCGGTCGGAGTCGGAATGGGTATCAAACAGGAACAGTCGGACCGGGCGGTCGTATGCTTTTTCGGTGACGGCGCGGCAAACAACGGCGTATTTGCGGAATCGCTCAATCTCGCCGCCATATACAATCTTCCAGTGATATTCATTATCGAAAACAACGGATTCGCCGGTACAACGAAAGTGAGTGATACCTCGCTCAACGAAAACCTCAGCGACCGCGGCAAGGGATACGGTGTAACAGGGAAAAGCGTGTTCGGCAACGATCCTGTCGAGGTACTGGTCGCAGCTCGCGCTGCGGTGAAAAAAATCCGTAACGGGCTCGGTCCCTCCATTATCGAGGCAAAAACGTACCGTCACCTCGGACACCACATCAACGATACCGGCGATTATATGCCGAAAGACGAACGGGAAAAGTGGCGCGATCTCGATCCGCTCGGCATCGCGCTTCAATACCTGAAAGATTACAATGTTTCCAAACGAAAAATTACCGCAATACATACCGCTGTCGAGAAAAATATCAAACAGGCGGTGACATTCGCGCTTGATTCACCAGAACCCGATGCAGAGACCTTTTTAACGGATATCGGACAATACGATATATAAATGCGGGAGTTATGCTGTGCCGAGAGAGATATTATACCGTGAAGCAATAAACGAATCCCTTGCGTTAGAGATGCGCCGTGACGATACGGTGTTCCTCATGGGGCAAGGCATTGCCGACCGCGGCGGATCGTTCAAGGTGACCAAAGGCCTGAAAAAGAAATTCGGCGCCGGACGGGTGGTCGACACACCCATCGCCGAGGCCTCGGTGACCGGCATGGCAGTCGGTGCGGCGATTCAGGGTAAACGGCCGATTGTCGAGCTGACCTATATCGATTTCACTATGCTCTGCATGGATATGATAGTCAATCAGGCGGCGAAATATCATTTTATCACCACTGGAATGCACGGCCTCCCAATGGTTATACGCACCCAAGGCGGCGCGGGATTCGGACTCGGTATACACCACAGCCAGTCATTGGAGGCGTTGTTTTATCATATTCCCGGGCTGAAAATCGCTGTACCCGCTACACCTTTCGACGCCAAAGGGCTGCTCGCAACCTCGGTCAGGGACAATCATCCCGTGCTATACATCGAACACAAACAGCTCTATAACACCCGCGGCAAAGTTCCGAAAACGGAGTATACGATCCCGTTCGGTGAAGCGGCGTTTAGACGCACCGGTCCCGATTGTACGCTTGTCTCGTATTCATACATGGCGAACGAATGCATTGAGGCAGCCGATATCCTTGCCGAACGCGGTATCGGATGCGAAGTGATCGACCTCAGAACGCTGGTTCCGATGGATCGGGGCGCAATTTTGGAATCGGTCAAAAAGACCGGCCGGCTTGCGATTGTCACCGAAGCGGTGAAACGCGGCTCGGTGGCATCCGACATCGCGGCCTGGGCCGCCGAGAACGCATACGGATATTTGAAAGCGCCGATTGTACGGATAACCGGCACGGTCACCCCGATTCCATATAACCGGAATCTGGTTCGGGATGTGATTCCCGATGTTCAGAACATAATATCGGGCGTGATGTCGATTCTCGGGGATAAAAATGCTTGACTGAAGCATGAGGAAATATTATATTTGTGAACTATATTAATTTTGAACTCGAACAGGAGTAACACCATATGAAAACATTTGTTACAAAACCTGGCGATATCGATCACAAATGGTATGTAATCGATGCGGAAAATAAGGTGCTTGGACGGCTTGCTGCAGAGGTTTCACGGCTGCTTCGCGGCAAAAGAAAGCCGATGTATCAACCGAACATTGATACCGGTGATTACGTTGTCGTTGTCAATGCCGATAAGGTTATCCTCTCGGGGATGAAAGAAGACAAAAAGAAATACTGGGTCGCAAGTGAATATATCGGCAACTCGAAAGATGTTTCCTACAGGGATATGAAAGAGAAAAATCCCGAACGAATTATTCAAAAAGCGATCAAGGGTATGCTTCCCCATAATGCGCTCGGACGTAAGATGGGCAAAAAACTTTTTGTCTATACAGGTCCGGAACATAAACATCAGGCGCAGAAACCAGAACTGCTTGAAATTTAGTGCTATCAATATACTTTTTAAGGGAGGAACACATTGCCAGAAACTGTTTATTCAGCCACCGGCAAACGTAAAACTGCAATTGCCCGTGTTCGGATAATGCCCGGTACCGGCAAAATTACAGTAAACGGAAAGGATGCGCCATCGTATTTCTGCAGACCGACATCCATCCGGCTTATTGAGCAACCGTTCGAACTGACAGAGACAGTCGATCAATACGATGTTCTTGCTAATATTTGCGGCGGAGGGCTTTCCGGCCAGGCAGGAGCACTTCAGCACGGTATCACCCGGGCTCTCATCGAAATGAATCCCGATCTGAAGCCGGTGCTTAAGAAAAACGGGCTGGTTACCCGCGACTCGAGAGTCAAAGAGCGTAAAAAATACGGTCTTGCGGGCGCCCGGAGAGCATATCAGTTCTCAAAACGTTAATACTTTTATTTCGCACGTCACGCGACGTATTGCGCATGTTGCCTTTTTGCGACATAAAAGGTGTGCCGGCGGATGACCGTGGCGGAAGTTAAAAAACAATCATCGCAGGGAGAAACAACCACAGTGGAAACTCTTACAATCAAAGACCTCCTCGAGGCGGGCGTTCATTTCGGACACCAGACACGCCGCTGGAACCCGAAAATGAAGAAATTCATTTTCACCGAACGCAATGATATTTACATCATCGATCTTAAAAAAACACTCGGTCTTATTAATGAAGCATGCGATAAGCTTCGCGAAACAGTCGCAAACGGCGATTCGATTCTGTTTGTCGGAACAAAAACACAGGCGGCGAAAATTGTCAAGGAAGAAGCTGAACGTTGCGGTCAGTTCTACGTTATCAACCGCTGGCTCGGCGGCATGCTTACCAATTACCGCACAATCAGACAAAGTGTGAAAAAGCTCGAGCATTACGAAAAAATGTCAACCGACGGCACCTATGAGCTTCTGACGAAAAAGGAAGCGCTGACCAACGAAAAGAACAAAGCCAAGCTTCTGATGCAACTCGGCGGTATTCGCGATATGAACAGAATACCCGGTATGCTGATAGTCGTCGATACCAAAAAGGAAAATATTGCGGTTCGTGAAGCCAACAGGCTCGGCATTCCGGTTTGCGCAATCATCGATACGAACAGCGATCCTGATCCCATCGATTATCCTATTCCGGGTAATGATGACGCTATCCGTTCGATTAAGGTCATCCTTTCGAAACTGACCGATGCCATTCTCGAGGGACTTCAGCTGCGGTCAGATAAAATGGATGTGAAACCCGAGATGCCCGATACTGAAAATGAAGCGGCCCAAAAGCCCGGTGAAGGCGTCGCAGAAACCGATGAATCGGTTTTTGATGCGGACGCTACCGAGGGCGAGGATTCCAAAGCTTCGGCAAAAGCGAAAAAGCCAACAAGAAGAAAGAAAGAAAAGGAAACCGAGAAGCCCGAGAAAGAAAAACAGGCCAGGAAGAAAACTGATGAGAAAAAAGCTTCCGCCGGCGTTAAGAAGAATACCGTTGCGAAAATTTCAAAAGATACAAAAGAAAACGACGTACCGAAAAAAACGGTAAAAGAAGACGATAAAACGAAAACGAAAGATAACGAGTGAGGTTATAAAAATGGAAATCTCTGCAAGCGATGTCATGGCTTTGCGTAAAAAAACCGGAGTCGGCATGATGGACTGCAAAAAAGCGCTCAATGAGACGGGCGGCGATATCGAAAAAGCAATCGCTCTACTTCGCGAAAAAGGTATTGCAACCGCCCAAAAACGTTCAGGACGGTCGACCAACAACGGCTATATCGCAACGTATGTCCATCAGGGAGCGAAACTTGCCACAATGGTCGAAGTCAACTGTGAAACAGACTTTGTCGCCCGGAGCGACGATTTTCAAAAATTTGCTTCCGATATCGCGATGCATATAACGGCGACCAATCCGGTTTCGATTTCCGAGGAGGATATCGATCCCACAATTATCGAGCAGGAAAAGGAAATCTATCGGAATCAGGCCATTAATGAAGGCAAAAAACCGGAATTTGTCGAAAAAATCGTCGAGGGACGTTTAAAAAAATTCTATTCCGAAAACTGCCTGTTGAATCAGGTTTTTGTCCGTGACGAAACTGGTAAACTCACGGTGCAGGATAAACTGAACGAACTCATTGCAAAAATCGGCGAAAATGTCGTTATCAGTCGGTTTGTCAGGTATGAAATCGGCGCATAGAGAAGAGCGGTGATTACGGCCTCAAATACATTATAAGAGCGGTGAAAAAAACACTTTTTCCCGCTCTTTTTATTTGATATATTAGTTCATCAATCTGAACAGCCACTTATTATTTTAGGAAACTGCGAATGGCAATATACAAACGCGTGCTGTTGAAACTATCCGGCGAAGCTCTTGCCGGCGATCAGAAATTCGGGATCGTTCCCGAGGCGATTCAGTCTATTTGCTTAGAAGTCAAAAAACTTCACTCAACAGGCGTTCAAATCGCAATTGTTATCGGCGGCGGCAATATATTTCGGGGTATAAAATCCTCCGAACAGGGCATGGACCGTGTCACTGCGGATTATATGGGAATGCTCGGCACGGTCATTAACAGCCTTGCGCTTCAGGACACGCTTGAGAAAATCGGACTTACGGCGCGGCTTATGTCCTCAATCCCCATTGAGGAGCTTTCGGAGCCGTTCATCCGCAGAAAAGCAATTCGATATCTCGAGAAACACCAGATTGTCATTTTCGCCGGCGGGACAGGTAATCCGTTCTTTTCGACCGACACAGCGGCATCGCTCCGTGCGGCACAGATCGATGCGGACGCCATATTTAAGGGAACCAAAGTTGACGGTGTCTACGATTCAGATCCCGTTTCTCATTCAAACGCACATAAATTCGATGTTATATCTTTCAATGAAGTCATCAACCGCGGTCTCAAAGTTATGGATACCACCGCCATTGCGATGTGTAGAGAAAACGGTATCCCGATCACCGTTTTCAATATCGGGAAAACCGACGCTCTTCTGCGGATTGCGAACGGCGATTACGAGGGCACGGTTGTCAAGGAGGATGATAATGGATAAAGAAGTAAAGCATACCGCTGTTGACCACATGAAGAAAACGATCGAACATTTGCATTACGAACTTTCCACCATCCGTACGGGGAGGGCATCAGCAACGCTGCTCGACATGCTAAAGGTCGATTATTTCGGGACAATGTCACCGATCAATCATGTAGCAAATGTTTCCATACCCGACGCAAAAACGATCGCCATTCAGCCGTTCCAGCCTAATATGCTTCAGGTAATCGAAAAAGCCATCCAGACCAGCGATCTCGGACTGACACCGCAAAACGACGGCATCATGATCCGACTGACCATACCTCAGCTTACCGAGGACCGTCGTAAAGATATTATGAAACTGGTGAAAAAGCTCGGCGAGGATGCGAAAATAGCCATCCGTAATGTCCGGCGCGAGGCTATCGAGAAACTCCGTCATCTTGAGAAAGAAAGCGATATTACCGAAGACGACCTTCACCGGAGCGAAAAAGAAACGCAGGAACTAACCGATAAATTCATCGCTGAGATAGACGAAATTATCGTAGCTAAAGAAACGGACGTAATGACCGTATAACCGTGGTCTGCCAGTTATCGAGCTGGTTTCGATTATCCGTCGGAGCTGGCTTTTTCATTGAAAATCACTCTCACGGAGACCGCCGATGGAGTTCAAAAAGCCGCTTATCCCCGGTACGCTTATTAAAAGGTATAAACGGTTTCTCGCCGAGGTTGAACTCGACAGCGGCGGTGTGGTCACCGCTCATTGCGCAAATACAGGCTCTATGATGCAGGTGTCGGAGCCGGGAAGTCCAATCATGCTATCCGAGGCGGAAAATGCCGCCCGTAAAACTAAGTACGATTGGCAGCTCACACAGGTGAACGGCCGCTGGGCCGGTATCAATACTGCGGTACCGAATATTCTTCTCCGTGAGGGATTTGAAACCGGCGTCATACCGCAGTTCACAGGTTACGACTCGATTCAAATGGAAGTTAAATACGGCGCGAATTCCCGTGCGGACGCTGTCCTGACAGGTCCAAACGATAAGATGTATGTGGAAGCGAAGAATGTTACGCTTGTCGAGGATGGCCGAGCGCTGTTCCCGGATGCAGTTACATTGCGGGGCACGAAACATCTTGATGAGCTTGCAAATGTCGTGTCACAGGGGCACCGTGCGCTCATGTTTTTCTGTGTGCAGCGTATGGAGGCGAAATCCGCGGGAATTGCGGCGCATATCGATCCGATCTATGCCGAAAAGATCGCGCATGTCATGAATGCGGGTGTTGAGGTGATTGCGTGGCGGGCGGACATAACGCCTGAACGGATTGTGCTGGAGCGTGAGTTGGAATTTGCGGTTTAAGCCTCTCTGCTATCATAGAAAAAGGGTGAACTCACAGGTTCATCCTTATAATATTATCTTCGCAGTTTTTTTAATCTGCGTACATCTACAGTTCGTTTTTTGTGCTTTATTTCATCCCATACACCAACACATTTGACGTAATCGCATCACTGATATATAGCTCCCCGCCGTAAAACGCCACCGAGCGCGGAGACATGTCGCGGTCGGTACCGTAACCCGCGAGTGCGAGCGGTGAACCGGCACGGTCGAGTATGAGTATACCCTGTCTGTCAGCGACCGCGAGACGACCCTCCGGCAACGCGGCAACATCGGCCGGCGCCTCGAGCACACCTTTTCCGATAAATGAGAGCGAACCGCCGAAATGCGGGAGCACTCCGATCACACCCGATCCGCGGTTGGCAATGTAAATGGCGCCGTCCAGACCTGTATCGATGCCGCGCGGTTCGTTGAGGCTCCGGCGTTCGGCGCCGAATTTACCGGATGTGTGTATGTTGCCGCCGAGCATGTCGATCCTGATAACCGTGCCGTTATCGCGGTCGGTGACAAAGAGATCGCCGGTTGTCAGATCGAATGCGAGGCCGCCGAATGTTCCAAACATTTCGGCACGGATATTGTTAGAATCGGGCTGATAGATCGTGTAGGCGTTTTTCAGGTTGCGGTCAAGCCTGAGAATGCGTGCGTTGACCGAATCGAGGGCATATACTTCAATTCCGCCCGAAACGCTCATATCTGAGGGTATAAATCGGGGCCCGATCCGTGAATCGAGCCCGCTGAACGACGCCACAATATTTCCGTTGCAGTCGAGCCGCACAATGCCCGCATTGTCGCGATCGCAGAGGTACAATGTGCCGTCCATACCGAACGACATGCCCCATGGGGAAACATTTTTGAGATCGCCGCCGAGCATCCGTTCGAATTCGAGTGATATTTCACCGGAGACCTCCGGAAGAAACACCGGTTTCGTTGTACAGGGAAGCATCGTTTTTTTTTCCGCTCCTGTGCAGGAGAAAAGGAGGGTGAGCATAGTAAGTACCGTACGTCGTTTCATGTCCGCCTCCTTTCGAGCCAGCCGCAGCCGTATGCCGCGAATGTCAGATAATCGTAGAGCGCCGCCGGAAGCGGCAGAAAATCCAGCGCGTACGCACAACCGTATGCAGGAATAAAAAACATCTTACCGATCAGCATGCGCCAAAGAAACGAGTCCAGCAGGTGAAGTTTCGTTATCCTCATAATGTCGGGGTACCGTTCGGCCAGCGCAGGCAGTGTGTTCATGCCGTATAGGTGAGTACGCTCGATGTGGCCGCGAAGATCACCGTCGAAATGGTGGAACGATACTGCGTCGGAATTATATTCGAATGCAACACCGCGTGTGTGAAGCTGCATACCAAGGTCGAGGTCCTCACCGCCCCATCCCGGAAGTGTTTCGTCGAACGGCCGTGATGACGGCAGAATACTACGCCGTATCGAGGCATTTCCGGTCACAAAATACCACGGCGGCACAGAATCGTCCGGTTTCAGTTTTGATACACCGCGAGATCCGATATATCTCTTGAACGCTCCCGTGCGGGGCCATTCGATTTTACCGACAACCGCGATATCACTTTCTTCTTTATGACGTTGACAGTGGGAGTCGATAAATCCGGGACGAGCCTCCATATCGGAATCGAGGAACACAACAATCCTGCCGGTGGTGGCACTTATGCCCTCGTTTCTCGCCGCACTCCGCCCTTTCGGGTTTTCGAAAGACCGCCAGAGAAACGGATATGAAACATGTGTCTCATTACGGATATCATCCTCGTCAAGCCCGCTGCCGTCGTCCACAACGCACACCCCGAACGCAGCCGCGGTTTCGACATCAAGCGACCTGAGACAACGCACAAGCAGATCGCGGCGACCATGCGCGGGAATAACGACCGAAATCTCCGGCGGCGCAACATTTTTGTCGTATTCTGTGGATTTTTCAGGAATGTTCATAACAATGTCCAAAGCGGTCTGGCGCTGTGCAAAAAATGTTGTTTTATTATGTATTATATAAGTTTTTTGGCTCTGCCGCGCAACATATTTAACACATACCGCCGCGGAACAGGATTTTCGGCACGAAATTAGCAAATATTCTATTTTAAAACTTACGACTGCAAAATAAACCAAAACATATTTCAAAACATCTATATACAGTCTCTTTACATTAATTATAAAAGTTCATATACTATGGAAAATCTATCGAAACAGGAATATCCTGCCATCATTTGACGGAACAATATATGAGACAACAAAAAAAACAAATCGGGGTGATGTCGCCCCATATACTTCTGACGCTGACAATCGTCTGTATCGCAGTTGTATCGGTATCGGTCTATCTCGAATACCGGGCACAGCAGGAGGACTACCTAACTGTACTTCAGCGTGAGGCATTGAATGTCCATAATATTCTCCAGCGGTCTATGAACAATTCTATTGTCGCAGCCGAACAGATAGAAACACGGCTCAATAATGAGATACTCACCAACCTTCAGACCATCGAACACCTCGATCGTATCGGCAGATTGTCTCCGGATCGGTTCGAGGAACTGCGCGAAATATCGGATTACGAAGCGCTGTTTTTTTTCGATCCGAGAGGTCGCCCACGTCTCCGAGCGATTAAAAATGACATTCCCCCGCCTCCGCCGATACCACCCTTGGTTATCCGAAACATGATGACACCGGGGATGGCGGACACAGTGATAGTTCTGCCCGATTTCCGCGACATCACAAATGAAAGGCGCGCGGCGTTTGTGCACTGCAGAGGCGGCGGACTTCTTGTTGCGATCATCAGTTTCAGGGATTTGGAGGCGCTGAGAAGCTCTCTCGGAATCGGTAATATTCTGAAAAATTTCCAGGCCGAGGATAACATAAAATATATTCTCATCCAGGACAGCATCACCATTGTGGCGGGCAGTTTCGGCGATTATCAAATATCATCCTATTCGTCCGATCCGTTCCTTCGGGAAGCATTCGACAATCAGGAAAAAAACTGGCGTATTCTGTATTATGACGGCGTACCGGTATTCGAGACAATCAGTCCGTTCATGTTGAGAGGCCATCCAGCACGTGTCCTCCGCCTTGGTCTTTCCATGGACGATTACGAGAAACTGAAAGCCGGCATGCAGAAACGGTTGTACCTGTTTGGTGCGGTTCTTATTTTTGTCGGCTTGATCATGGTGAATTTCCTCATTAGTTACCGTCACCGGCGGCTGCTTCAGCAGGATTTTGAACAGCTTCGTCATAATACCAATACCATCCTTGAAAAACTGGTAAGCGGTGTCATCAGTGTCGATCAGCATGGTATAATTCAGTTTATTAATAATGAGGCGCTGAACATTCTCAATCTTGAATATGGTCATGTTATCCAAAATCACTATACAGCGCTTCCGAAGCTGCTTGTCGGGAAAATCGGGGAATGCCTGACCTCGGAAGAGAGCGCAAACGCAGAATCGCGTCATTGGATAACGGTTTCAAACGATACCCGCAGGCTTTTCTCTGTTCTGGTTCATTTCACCGAAGACGAAAACGATAATAAGATTTGTGTCATTCTCATTAACGACATTACCGATCAGACACAGCTTGAGGAACAAAAAAAACGGAATCAGCGGCTGATTGCTATGCAAAATCTCACTTCCTCGGTAGCGCATGAAATCAAGAATCCTTTGAATTCCATTCAGCTTACTGTCGATCTTATCCGGAAAAAATTCAAACCAGCAGTGGGGGAGGAAGTATACACCCGTAATCTGGAAACGGTCAAAGCGGAAATCAAACGGATAAGCGACATTGTCGAGCAGTATCTCCGTTTTACCCGTCCGCCGAAAATGACCTATGCGCCGGTAGATTTTCCCGATCTGGTACAAGAAGTAACATACTTATTTGATTCGGAACTGAAAGAGCGGAATATTACATTAACTCGTAATTTGGAATCGCATGAACCAATCCAAGGTGATAAAAATCAGCTTAAACAGGTATTTATCAACATCATCAAAAACGCTCTCGAGGGAATGAACGGCGCAGGCTCAATTGAGATTACCGGAAAAATTGCGGGTGAATATTATGAAATTCATGTAAAAGACAGCGGTATCGGGATCCCGCAAAGCGATATCAATTCCATTTTCGATTTCCATTATAGCACAAAACGGGACGGCAGCGGCATCGGGCTTTCGGTTGTGCAACGAATCATGACCGCGCATAACGGCATAGTCAGCGTTGAAAGCGTCGAGGGTGAAGGCTCAACATTTATTCTGCAGTTTCCGCTTATCGGATTCGACTCTGGCATATCAACTTAACACGTTTATTTTATATGGGATATGAATATGAACGATTATACAATCCTTCTTGTTGAAGACGAAGCGGCTCAAAGAGAGGCATTGGTAAGCCTGCTCGCTGATGAACAGTATACCGTAATGGCGGCGGAAAATGCGACAAAGGCGCTCGGCATTGCATCCTCGAAAACCATCGATATCGTCATCACCGATTTCAACCTTCCCGATCACGACGGCCAGTATGTAATCGAGCAAATAAAGGCGATCAATCCTACCATACCGGTCATTTTTATTACTGCGTACGGTAATGTGGATCGAGCTGTCAACGCCATGAAAAGCGGTGCGTTCGACTATCTTACAAAACCGGTCGATATCGAGGAGCTGCTTCTTATTATGAAACGCGCGCTTCAGCACAAAACTCTTGTCAGCGAGAACAAACGTATGCGTGATATTCTCGAGGCGCAGTACTCGTTTAAAGGAATTGTCGCCGCAAGCCCCAAAATGCAGGAAGCGCTGAACCTTGCCGGACGGGTCGCCGAGACCAAAGCCTCCATTCTGCTCCGCGGCGAAAGCGGCACCGGTAAGGAGGTGGTCGCCCGCGCCATCCATTTAGCAAGCCCGAGAAAAGACAAACCGTTCGTGGCATTCAATGTCGCCGCGCTTCCCGCGACACTTATCGAAAGCGAACTGTTCGGTCATGAAAAAGGTGCGTTTACCGGCGCCGATCAGATTAGGATCGGGAGGTTCGAACAGGCGAATAGTGGTACAATTTTCATCGACGAGATCGGCGATATCCCCCCCGAGGTGCAGACCAAATTCCTTCGTGTGCTTCAGGAAAATACATTCGAGCGTCTCGGCGGGAATAAATCGATCGCTACTGACATCCGTGTTATCGCGGCAACCCATAAGGATCTCGAATCGATGATAAAAGAAGGCACGTTCCGCGAGGACCTGTATTACCGGCTGAATGTTGTCACCATTTCGATTCCGCCGCTCCGAGAAAGGAAAGAGGATATCCCACCGCTCTGCCGTCATTTCCTCCGTAAATCGGCCGAGGAAAACGGAAAGGATGTTGAAGATTTTTCACGGGAGACGTTCGACGCGCTGATAAAATACCATTTCCCCGGCAATGTCCGCGAACTGGAAAACATTGTCGCCCGTGCAGTCATCCTCGCGCGCGGAAACGTTATCACACTCGACGACATGCCCCAGAACATTTTCACCTCTGCTGAGACTTCAACCGCTACAGTAAGCGGCGGTCTTGAAGAACAAATTGAGGCGGTCGAGAAAAACGCCATTCGGGCCGCACTCCGCAAAAGCGGCGGTAATCAGAGTAAAGCCGCCCGGAATCTGAAACTGACCGAACGGAAACTGCGTTATAAAATACAAAAGTACGGCATCGAATAATTCCTCATTTTTGTCACACACGCTCCTTTTTTGTAATATTTGACTATATGAAACGCCCGGGGTTCAGTCTCGGGCTTTTTCTATTATATTGTTATTAATGACAATACGATGTATTTTTCATAATTGGCATGCTTGTTGCGATTCACTATATCAGGAATTTGATATCGTTTGAAACAGAATAATGTTCTTACGCAGCATTGAAGCGAAAACATTTTACTTTAAACTGGAGGTGATGGAAATGATTAAGGGACTTACTGTTCTGGCCGGCGTTTTAACTTATTTTTATATTGCATATTATTCTCTCATTATGGTCGCTTCGGATATGATTCAAATGGCCGCGTGAGAGTAATAAATAAGTCATCCTGGTAAAGACGCTTTCGTACAAGGAAGCGTCTTTTTGTTTGAGGTCTTTCGGATCAATACCGTGCGTTTGTGATAAAATGACAATTTTGTCGGATTTCGGACAATTCTGTCAAC
>CAZCDQ010000025.1:0-11536 GCA_964497605.1 uncultured bacterium | reverse complement strand
CACGTACCCTGCATTATCGGCACCCAAGCGGAAACCGGTGTGGGGACCATCGCCGGCATCATTTTAGATAACATAATTTTTGCAATAAAATTTTGATTATATTCTGATAATATTGCACATACAATTATTCTGCCGGATTGGCATACATGTTGCATTAATCTTAAACAAACACGATATCAAATCCGAAACGATTATGTAACGTACACATTTAAAGGAGGTGAGGGATGACAGCTTCAAAGAAATATATTCTCCCGATCATAATGCTCGGCCTGTTTGCCATGTTTGCTGTAGACGAAACTTCTACTGCGCAGGATACGGCAGCTCCGGAAATTCCGGAGGCTCCCGAAACGCCGATTCCCGACACTATGCCGGATATCGAACTGCCGTTCATCGACCGTGATAGCGACGGTATCAACGATCTGGTTCAGAGCGGATGGGGACTGAGATTCGCCGAACGTTATAAAAAACGTCAGGATCTCTGGAACCGTCTCAATGTTGAGATTGTTCGCGACGAGGACGGCAGAATGGTCGATACTAACGGCGACGGCGACGGCGATATCAGCGTCCATGATTTTATGATGGAAAAAATGAACGAACTTGTCGACAGCGACGGTGACGGCGAAAAAGATACACCCCTAAGAGAATATCTCGGTGGTCGGTTTAAATCGTTCGATCAGAACGGCGACGGCCTTCCGGACGATCTTACCGCAGAGGAAGTGCGGGAACGCATGAACGAGATGAGAGCCTGGAGACAGGAAATCCGAGAACGTATCCACAAAGGCGAAGCGGCATTTACCGATGACGACGGAGACGGTATCCCCGACAATTTGCCGATGCGGTACAAGAAACGCGGGAACCAGGGCGGCCCCATGAACGGCCGCGGCGGTATACAATAATTCGTATGTTCTTACCTGACACAATTAATGCTTTTAAAAAACGAAAGGATACTACAATGAAATTCAACAAAACACCACTACTGGCTACAGCGGCGGTCTGTCTTCTGGCATTTACGGGAACAACGGTTTTTGCACAGGGCAAGATGCACGGACAGGGAATGAAAGAAATGAGGGGCGGCGGATTCGGCCTGAGGGACGGCGTCGGTTTCGGCACAGAACGCGGAATTATCGGTATTCTCGAAGCTGCCGGCGAACCGCTCACCGAGGAGCAGATCGAAACGCTGAAAGCAATCGATCCCGGCATCGAAAATCACGACGAACGCATGGCGGCGCTTACGCCCTCGCAGATTGAGATTCTTGAAACATTCCGGGAGGAGCATCCCCGCGGAGTAGGCGGACGCGTCGGCAGAAGAAATTGGGGCGATAGAGGCATTCGCAGCGGTTTCGGCGCTGGACGAGGGATTATCGGTATTCTCAAGGCTGCCGGCGACCCACTCACCGAGGAGCAGATCGAAACGCTGGAAGCAATCGATCCCGGTATCGAAAATCACGACGAACGCATGGCGGTGCTTACGCCCTCGCAGATTGTCATTCTTGAAACTCACCGAGCGAAACGTTGGAGAGTAAACGATACGAATAGCGACGAGTCGTTTGACAGTGTTGAGAAAGCGTTGGGGATTGAGGAAAATCCCGAAGCATTCTCAGTCCTGAAGCAAAATTACCCAAATCCCTTCAACCCAACAACCAGCATCGATTACAACCTCGCAGTTCCGGGTAATGTCAGAGTCGATATTTACGGGCCGAACGGACAGCTTGTGGAAACGCTGGTCGACGAGTTCCAAAGCGCGGGGCGGCACACGCTGACATGGAATGCGGCCCCGCACGCAAGCGGTATCTACCTCTGCAAAATAATCTCCGGCGATTTTGTTTCATCGGTAAAAATGACCTATGTGAAATAGATCGGCGGCATCGTTCTTCCGCGATGAGTCGACCATACGCATCGCGGAAACATGTGCGGGAGGGAGGCCTGAACCCTCCCGCACGGCTATCTAATGAAATGAAACATTATGACTGCTTTATTTATTCGACAAGGCTGGCACACATGAGGAAAAAAATCGTATTTACAATCGTCATGCTCTCACTCTTCGCGGCAACGGTTTCCCAAAGTGTACAGGCTCAGACGACGCTCAATTACACCGGGTATCTGGTAAAAGACGACAATGCGTTTAAGAACAGGGAGGCATACGACGAATGGATCAACACCTCGGCGCTGCTTCTGGGACATCAATTCACCGGTGACAGATATACCGTCCAGGGATTTTACAGCCTTAACTTCCTGCGCTACAATAACAATGACGATCTCAGCAATTACCATCACATCGCGGGCATTTCCGGTGAAATCGACGATTATTTCGAGAACGAATACATTTTGGCATTCAGCGGGTTAGTGAAATTCAACCAGTATTCGAAGCAGTACAATTATTACAACGTAAACGGATATGATATCACACTCAGCCTCAAAAACGAATTGAGCCTCACCGAAACACATTCGTTCGGCATCTCTATGAGCCGGTCACGTTACGATGAATTCACCGATATTGACAATAATTCTTTCCGGGTCTGGGGAAAATATCAGCAGTTTTTCAAAAGTAAAATCAGCCTGACCGGCGAAATGGATTTCGCAGTAAAAAAATATGTGAACCAGAGTACGCTGGAATATTACGGTTACTACCGTTATCGCGAAGAACCTATTCTGTCCTCGATGGTGTCGCTTTCAGGTACCATCGCCAAATCAATTACGCCGACGCTTGGAATTAATCTCGGTATCGGGGTAAAGCGATATGTCTCTGATCCGATTCAGGTATATTCGAACGGCATATACTACTTTACCGAAAACGATCTCTATGATGATCCGTTCTCCTACGAGGACGAGTACGTTTCTGTCAACCTGACAAAGCAGTTCGCGATCGGATTTCAGAGCAAGATCAGGTTAAAGTTTCAGTCAAAAGATTATGAAGGGACACCGGCATTGAACGATGTCGGCGAGCTTGTCGGCGAAACACGTAAGGATAATCGCCGAGAATACTCGCTCTCGACGACGAAGAAATTCACGACTGGTATGGCATATCCAAGCTCCGTCACGGTATTTCTCAATTATATGTACCGCGAAAATCCCTCGAACGATCCTTACTATAATTATAACGACAATGTCGTTCTTGTTGGATTTTCCGTCGGAATATAAACCATCATACAACATTTGTAAAAGGAATGTGAGTGTGCGTCTGAATCGGAACAGATTTTCTTTGCACATATCAATCGTTCTTATCTCACTGTTTGGATTAGCAGGGTGTGCGATGCCTGAAATTGAAAGCACTTGGCGCGATCGCAAGGTCTTTATCGACGGTGTCGATGACGGCTCCGAGTGGGACGATGCCCGCTATATCCTCGAAAAAGAAAACATGATCCTTGGTTTTCTCAATGATGAGGATTTCTGCTATATCAGACTCTCAAGCCGTGACAGGAACATGCAGCGACAGGTTTTGACATCGGGTTTCACTGTATGGCTGAATGAAAATGGTGAGAAAAAGAAGACGCTCGGTATTCATTTTCCTCTCGGCAACCGGGCCGGAAATATGGAAATGATGCGAAGAAACATCGATGCGCCAACGGCTGATAATTCCGACCGGCTCAGAACAATGATTGAAATGGTTCAAACCGCTATCGAAATTCTCGGTTACGATGAGGATGCGCGCACCGTTTTGACCCCGGACGAACTCCGTGACTGTGGTATCGATATAAAATTAAATGAATCGAAAGGCACCCTGGTTTACGAACTCCGCATCCCGCTGTTGAGAGACGAATCGCATCCCTACGGTATCGGAACGGAACGTTCCGGAAAAATCGCGATTTGTCTTGAATCGGGATCCGTTGGTACGGATCAATCGAGAAATCAGTCGGAAAATCACGGCAAAAGAGGCGTTATGGGAGGCAGAGGCGGAAATCCGAAAGGTATGGTCGGAGGAGGAACGGGCAGACCAGCCGGCAGTGGAGGCGGCATGGGCGAAAGCGGGAGTATGCGAGAAGGCGGCAGAACGGTGGAACCTGTGGAGTTTTGGCTGACTGTGGCACTGGCCCGAAAATCATGAGGCAGAAAATATTTATCGGCTAGTAACGGTGAACATCATGTGCCGGATGCGGTACATATCTCAATAGAACAATCTCGCTTTCAGGAATAAGATAATAAAGAGCTGAAGGGAGCTGAATGCCTCTTTTGCCTGTTCAAGGTTATTGTACTCGACCTCCACATCGTAATATTTATTATATTTCATTCCTACATCAATACCGTACGAACCAATCCATGAATCCTCATCATCTGTATCCACGGTATCAACACGCCACCGTGCAGCGGCTGCGAGATAATAACCGTTGAAATCGGCGGTACTATAATTAACCTTATCATAATGAACGTTATACGAGCTTCCTGTTTGCCAGCCGTAATCTTCCTTGTAATACTTTTGCGTTTTACTCCTCAGCGAAAAATCACCCCGCGACATTCCGCCGGCGATATAAACCGATTCGACTTTCCCGACATCCTTTTTAAATACGCTCATGGGAATTTCATACCGGGCGCCGATCCATTGCATTTCATAGAGTGTGCCTGTTTTGGCAGCGATCTGATATCTGAGTCCGTAATTGTACCAATCTACACCTGTTTTGTCGCCAAAATTTAGAGTTGTGCCGCCCTGAACGGACAAACCGTAAATCAGCCTGTATGCGCCGGTCAATTCCCCCGAGTAATAATGCGGAGAACTCCATTCGGGATGTGAAATCGCACGGGAAAGCCCGCTTCCGACCCCGATTTCAATCCGCGGCCCGTAATTATACTGCTGCGCCTCAATAAACCGGGAACTTATCAATAAACAAAAAGTCAAAAATAGTATCTTGGGTATAGAAAAGTATCTATTTGGAATCATCAATCGTTTGAACTTACGTGGGGAAAAAAACATTCGTTCCTCAATATATATATATTTATTACGTTTCCATGAATTTCGTAAAACGCCCGATACGATTTTCATCTGCGGGGCAGGAAATTAGATACCGGAATATAAAATCAAATTATATGAATCGATGTAATTATAAATATTTTAATATGATAAAACAACCGTTAAACGTTTTTTCTTTTGGGCAATCGGCGGCGCCAAACGATGAAATAACTTGCGCAATTTAACTAATCTCATTATTTTGAATGGTGTTAAGTAAGATAAAATTTTTAAAGGAATGATAGAATGTCAAAGAGAAATAAGAATATCCTCATCATTATGTTTGTGTTTGTGATTGGGATTTATCTGTTATTGCCGTTAATCCCCAGCATGACAGTCAGTGACGTGCTGATACAATACCCATACGATAACGCTTTGTTCCCACCGGAAATCGCAGCGCCGATGTTCAAATGGGACGATCGTGAATCGGGTGCGAAAACCTGGGAGATAACAATCGAATTTGAGGACGGTTCGCCCCCGATTGTTGCCGAATCCGATATGACAGAATGGTCGCCGGACATCGATACCTGGGAATCGATTAAACAGGCATCTCTTGAAAAAAATACCACAGTAACCATCTCTGGAATTGAGAAATCGCTGCTCGGACAGCTCTTTTCAATGAACAAGACGCTCTCGACAAATAGCATTACGATTTCGACCTCCGCCGATTCGGTTGGAGCGCCGATATTTTACCGGGACGTTCCTCTGCCGTTCGATTTCGCCCGGGAAAAGATGGAGCTGATCCAATGGCGTCTTGGGGACATTTCAAAACCGGAACGTCCGCCGATCGTGCTCCAGAACCTCCCCGTATGTGGTAATTGCCACTCGTTTACACCGGACGGGTCGACCCTGGCGATGGATGTAGATTCCGGCGGCGATAAAGGTTCCTATGCGATTACGCCCATTGAGGAGCAGATTTTTCTCACGCGCGACAAACTCATCACGTGGAGCGATTACAAACGCGAGGAAAACGAGCCGACGTTTGGTCTGCTTGCCCAGATTTCGCCGAACGGCAGATACGTTGCCTCGGCGGTGAAAGACAGAGTCATTTTTCTTGGCAGAAGGAATCTGGCATTCTCCCAGCTCTTTTTCCCGGTGAAAGGAATTATTTGTATCTACGACCGTGAAACGGAGCAGTTCAATGCTCTGCCCGGAGCCGACGATCCCGATTATGTCCACGGAAATCCGGTATGGAGCCATGACGGGGAATACCTATATTTCGCACGGACACCGATCACGGAATACGTGAAAAACGATGAAACCTATTCTGCGGTACTTTCTGTTGAGCAGTCAGCAATCGTGCTTGGCGGGAAAGAGTATCTCGAGGAATCCTCAGGCGGTGCAAAATATACGTTCAATCTGTACCGGGTCCCGTTCAATGATGGGAAAGGCGGAGAACCTGAGCCGGTTCCCGGGGCATCTCACAACGGTAAAAGCAATTATTTTGCGAAATTCTCTCCGGACGGTAAATGGGTGGTATTCTGTAAAGCGAGAAGTTTTATGCTTCTTCAACCCGACAGCGAACTTTATATTATGCCCACCGATTTCTCTAAACCGCCGCGGCGAATGACCTGCAACACTGCTCGGATGAATTCCTGGCATAGCTGGTCGCCCAATAGCAGATGGCTCGTGTTCTCCTCAAAAGTGAACTCGGCATATACCGAGCTTTTTCTGACGCATATCGACGAGAACGGTGACGATTCGGTACCGGTCGTACTGTCGTCATTTTCCTCAACTGACCGGGCCCGTAACATTCCCGAATTTGTCAACATCGAGCCGGACGACATGAAAGAGATTAACGAGGCGTTTGTCGACTATTACTCCTACGCACGCAAAGGTGAAAAACTCATCCAATACGGACTGCTCGACGAAGCGGAAAAATCGTTCCGCACCTCCATCGAGATGAATCCCAACTTTGCGAAATCACATTCAAATTTGGGATCATTGCTCATCCGTCAGGGACGTATTGCCGAAGCCGAAGAAGAATTTCTGACTGCGCTGAAACTCGATCCTGATGACGCTGTCACCGAGTATAATCTCGGTACTATCGACATGGGACGAGGCAACCTCGATAGTGCGGAAGAACATTTCAAAAACGCTCAGCGGATCGATCCCCGATACGCTCCCGGGTTCGAGGGTATAGCTGCCTTACGTTATACCGAGGGTAAAGTCGACGAAGCGAAAGAGCTATATTTGAAAGCGATCAGCATTAACCCAGAATTACCCGACGCGCATTACCAACTCGGGGTGATCTATCTAAACGAAAAGGATTATACCAGAGCCGAACGCTCATTCCGTGAAGTACAGAAATACAAGGACGATTCCGAAGCATTTGCACGTCTCGGCAGAGTATATCAACTGACACAGCAGTACGACAAGGCAGTAACAGCGCTCAAGGCTGCGATCAGTGTTAATCCAAACAATCTGGCTGCGATGAACGATCTCGGCATCAACTACCTGTATCTGCAGGATTATGCGAACGCCGCGCAGGTGCTTAGAAAGGTGTACGAGGCCAGGCCGGACGATCCTAATGTTTGCTATCTGCTCGGTACTGCGCTTTCCATGAACAGCCTGACTGCACAGGAGGCGGTGACACTGCTCTCCAAATCTATTTCACTTATGCCGCAGAATGTCAAGGCATACATCGATCTGTCCAACCTGTTTGTGAAAATAGGCAACAGAAACAGCGCCGCAGAGGTATTGAAGCGCGGACTGAGTGCAAACCCCGATGCTCGGCAACTACAGACACAACTCGACAGATTGCAATAGCCGGAATATTCGTTTTTGAAGCATTTATATATCCCCGTATAGCGAGGTTAGCCACTTTTATACGGGGATATATTGTTTTAGAGGGATTTTCCGGCGTAACCGGATAAACGTGAAAAGACGTTTTTTCGCTTGAACAAAATCGGTATATATATTATTATAAACAATTGTAATTTCGTGCATTTTTTAAACCGTGACAATCGAACGGAATATTTAATGGATTTGACTTTTTTCACATTCGGCGGTTTTGTCCGGGGTTCGCGTGCGGTCACTCCCGGGGGAGCGGAAGAATTTTTTCTGACAGTTGCTGTCGATGAAAAAGCCGATCTCCGCGACGAACTCGATGCGCTGAACGACGCGTATATATCCGCTCTGAACGAGTACGGACTAAATGTCGGCACTGCAGTGTTCTCACGGTTTTTCATCAGTGATATTGTCAACATGAATGATATGCTTACCGAGTCGGCAGTGTTTAATCACGCATCCGCAGGAGCCGTTTCAGTTATACAGCAGATGCCTGTCGGCGGCGGTTCGGTTTCTATGCTTTCCTATCACATTAAACGCAACGGCGGATTGAAAAAGACCGCGCTACGATATGACAATGACGGCTGGCAGCACGGCCTTTGGGTCGAGGGTGACGCATACAATCTTCTCTGGGCCGCAAATTTTTTCAATACCGAATATTTTAATTCCCATAAGCAAACCGCCGGGGTTTTCAAATCGTATAATGAGATTATCGGTTCCTACGACATGACACTTCTCGATAATGTTATCCGAACGTGGTTCTATGTCCGCGATATTGACAATCATTACAAGGGACTGCTCGATTCACGAAAAGGGTATTTCGACAGTCATGGTCTTACACCCGACACACGATATATAGCAAGCACCGGCATCGAGGGTATTTCACGGGATGTTGGCGCGCTGGTTGGCCTTGACGCGCTCGCTATATCGAACCTGTCGGAAAAACAGATTATCCGCATGGAAGCACTCGACCATCTGTCGCCCACCATCAACTACGGCGGTACATTCGAGCGCGGCACCAGAATCAGGTTCGGCGACCGCTCCCACTTGTACATTTCTGGTACCGCAAGCATCGACCGTAACGGCAAGGTCGTACACATTTCAGATATCGGCAAACAGACCAGGCGCACACTTGAAAACATCGCCGCACTACTCGAACCCCACGGCGCCGTTCTGTCCGACATGGCATATCTGATTGTGTATATCCGCACGGTCAAATACAGATCACAGGTCGAGGAGGTGCTGAAAGATACCGTAGACGATAAAATCCCGCTGATTTTTGTCGAAAGTCCCGTCTGCCGTCCGACCTGGCTTGTCGAGATGGAGGGGATCGGTATTATCTCCGACTCGAATGAATTCCCTCCATTCTTCTGATGTTCAAAAACGACTCACTATATGATGAATTATCACGAAGATCAATTATGCATATAAATTCATGCGCATACGGTATTATAAGGAGTGGATATGAAGCATGATATTGTCATTGTCGCCGACTGCGGGTCGACCAACATTACTGTAAGCGCGGTCGATACACAGGGTAATTTTATCAAATCCGCAAGCTCTCCCAATGCCCCGACCAATCAGCCCGGCAAAGGGCCGTCCTATTTTATATGGGACATTGATACCATCTGGGGGAAAATATGCTATACTGCCCGTGAGGTCTGTTCGCGTATTGACGCGGCGCGGATTAAAGCGGTCATTGTCACCACGTTTGGCGCAGACGGCACTTTTCTCGACACCGGGGGCAATCCAGTCTATCCGGTCATATCATGGCAGGATACCCGCACCGAGGAAACTATCGAAGATATCGCGGAGTTGATCGATCCTCGCGACATCTACAGCATCACCGGCTACAATCTTATCCGCTTCAACACGATGCTGCGGTTTTTATGGCTGCATGCACATGAACCGGAAGTGTTTGAAAAAGCGGATACCTTTACCATGATGCCAGGTCTGCTCAGCCATAAACTGACCGGCGAACTTACCATCGATTCCACCAGCGCCTCGACCATGATGGCGCTCGATCTACAAAACCGCACGTGGTCGGAAACCATGCTCAGTCTTGCCGGTATGGATGCCTCAATATTCCCCCGCTGGGTCGATCCCGGCGATATCATCGGAACGGTCACCACGGAAGCCTCTGACACAACCGGACTTCCGAAAGGCATACCGGTTATCGCTGCCGGGCACGATACGCAGTTTGCGCTTGTCGGTTCGGGTACTGTCGGTAATGAGGCAGTACTCAGCTCGGGTACCTGGGAAATCCTGATGGCGCGGACCGATACGTTCTCTCCGAACGACGCCGGATTCGACAACGGTGTGAATATCGAATACGACGCTGTGCCGGGTGTATACAATCCTCAGATGCTCATGATGGGCTCGGGTGTGCTCGAATGGGTGCGGAAACTGTTTTTCTATAACGTTACGGACGGCACAAATATCTATGACACCATGATATCCGAGGCCGAAAAAACCACACCGGATACGTGCGATCTGTTTTTATGCCCGTCGTTTGTACCCGGAACGGGGCCGTTCGGGAAATATAACGTGCCGGGCTATCTCTATGGTCTCAATATCATGACCTCACGCGGCGAGATTTACCGTGCGGCACTTGAGGGGCTTTCGTTTCAGCTTAAAAGCGCGATCAAGGTGCTCGAGGCCGCAACCGGGTTCAGCCCCGAACGCATCCGCGTTGTCGGCGGCGGTGCAAAGAATATGCTCTGGCACAAAATCCGTGCCGACGTGACCGGCCTTCCGGTGACCGTGACCTCCCAGAAAGAAATCACCGCCCTCGGGGCGGCGCTGTTTGCGTTCAAAGGGATCGGGGTATTCGATTCCATTGAGGATGCGGTGAAACATGTCGATTTCAGCGAGGAGGTAGTGGAGCCTTCCGGCGACAGCGGCATCTATGAGGAGAAATACCGGGAGTTTCTCAAAATTCCGCAGGCGCTGAACGCGGTATAGCAAAATGAGAGAAAAGGGCAACCACATGGATTACCCTTCATCACCCTTTATGCCTTTGTACCTGTAAGGGCGGTTCGCGAAACGCCCTTACGTTTTGCCTTGCTCTCATTTCACCAACGTCATCCTGCCCGTTTTCACCACCTCTCCGGCCTCGAAACGGTAGAAATACATCCCGCTTGCCAGACCGCCGCCGTCGAATCGAACCGCATGATCTCCCGCTCTCATGTAGCTGTCCACAAGCGTCTCGACTTTCTGGCCCATCGAATTGTACACGGTCAGCGTGACATGCTCAGGATTCGCCAGCGTATACGACATCGTCGTCACCGGATTAAACGGATTCGGACTTGGAGAGAAAAAGTCGGTGGTTTCAGCAGATGCAGGTTTTTCTTTTGGTTCGTCAGAATCGCCGAAATCTTCGGTTACACCAGCGAATCTGTCGGTAAACTGCGAGGGATCGTATTTTGCGTCTGCGGATGCAAAGGCCGTTAAAAGAACAGGCTGACCGGGATTCACCGCTTTTGCTCTGTTAGCTGTTTCTAATGCCTTTGATTTGTCGCGCTTATAGTCTGCGTATAGAATCGCGAGACGAGCAAGACTTTCGACTTCCATTGATGTTCCTATGTATGCACTTGCGTTGCTTTCAAATGCCGAAATCGCTTCATCGATGTCGCCTTCTGATACATGCGTTTCGCACTGAAGATAATCAAGCGAGGCTCTATACCATGATTTGGCATTATTAAGTTCATTCGAGATCACAGCTCGGATATCACCGTATCCAAGGTCATTTGCTTGATTCAAACCGAGTATGCGTTTAATCGCCATCCGTCTATGAATCAGGTTGTCGTC
>CAZCDQ010000024.1:0-28614 GCA_964497605.1 uncultured bacterium | reverse complement strand
GTTCTTGGGCAACCGCAAGGGTTGCCCCTACACAAGAATCGCTCAATTTAGGTATTAAAAGAGTTTTTCAAAGAACGGAATACCCTCCGGGGCGAATTTTCTCATAGCCTCGATATCCATATCCACACCGACACCCGCTTTTTCGGATAGAGGTATATGGCCATCAATAAGCTTGGGAGCGTCATATATAACGATGTCGTCATACACCGGATCGGTATGGTAGTAAATCTGCCACTCTAAAATCAGGAAATTCGGTACGGATGCACAGACATGCGCTGATCCCATCGCACCGAGGAACGATGCAACCATGTGTGGTGCGAACGGTATGTAATAGGTGTTCGCCTGATTTGCGATACGCTGCCCTTCGCCGAGGCCGCCGCATTTTTGGATGTCCGGCATGAGAACATCCGCTGCGCCGATTTCGAGAATTCGCCTGAAACCGTAGGTGAGATACTGATTTTCCCCGACACAGATCGGTGTGGTGGTTGATTCTCTAATGCGTTTATATGTCTCGGGTACCTCGGCAGGTGTAGGCTCCTCGAGCCACATAAGATCGAGCGGTTCCATCGCTTTCGCGATCCGCATCCCTGAAGGCTCGTCGAATCGCCCGTGACAGTCGACACAAATATCGATATCCGGCCCGACCGCCTCGCGGACCGCGGAGATTTGATTGACCATACGCCGCAATTCCGGGGTGCTGACAGTCCAGTTATAAGGATCGAGCTTGTTGGGATCGCGGGGATCGTCGATATCGAATTTGATGGCGCCGAATCCCATTTTTATGTCTTCTTTCGCTTTCTCGGCCATTATATGCGGCTCCATTCTGCTTCCGGCGGTATCGCAGTAAACTCGGATACGATCTCTGAATTTTCCTCCGAGAAGCTGGTACACGGGAAGTCCCAGCGCTTTTCCCGCCAAATCCCATAACGCCGATTCAATGGCCGAAAGCACGGTCACATAGATGCCTGATTGCGCTCCGCCGAAAACACCCGCCCTCCGCATTTCCTCCATAAGACGGTGTACATTAAGAGGATTTTTTCCGACGATGCGGCGGCCGATTGTCTGAACCACGAAATACGATCCCCGTGCCGCAGTCACACCCTCGCCCCAGCCGTAAATGTCCTGATTGGTGAAGATTTTGACAAAAAGGCATTTCCCGCCCAGAATCATACCGCATCGTATATCGGTGATTCTCAGATCGGAAGGTTTGGAGGATTGCGGCGTCCGCTCAAGCGCCTCCGCCAGTCCGGCGAGCGGATTTGCGAACAAAGCCGCTCCGGCAAATCCTGCTGCGCTTTTCCGTAGGAACGAACGTCTCGATTGATAAGAAGCCATGATGTTTCTCCTATTGTTTTATGTAAGGTATGAATATCAAGTAGATACTGTACGGACAATGAATGTAAGAGTAAGATAACGGTATAGGATTGCTGGGGACAAGATAAAAAAAACCTCCTCTCCCGCTGCAGAGAGAGGAGGTCGTGTAATGCAGGATTACATATTGAACGGCTCGAAGAACGGAACGCCTTTCTGGGCGTATTTCCGCATACCATCCTCGTTGATTTCGACACCGATACCGGGTTTTTCCGAAAGCGGTATATGGCCGTCCACAAGCATGGGGCCGTCAAAATGAACGATCTCCTGATACATCGGATTCTCATGGAAATATATCTGCCACTCAAGAATCAGGAAATTCGGTACCGCAGCACAGACATGAGCGGACGACATCGCACCGAGCAGTGACGCGACCATATGAGGTGCAAACGGCACATAATAAGTGTTGGCAAAGCTTGCGATACGCATTCCCTCACCGAGACCGCCGGCTTTCTGAAGGTCGGGCATGATGACATCGGCAGCACCGATTTCAAGAATACGACGGAATCCGTAGGTCAGATAATGATTCTCCCCCACACAGATCGGAGTTGAGGTGGATTCACGGATGCGTTTATATGATTCGGGGACCTCCGCAGGTGTGGGTTCCTCGAGCCACATGAGGTTATAGGGTTCCATCGCCTTAGCGATCTTATGACCCGATACTTCGTCGAACCGCCCGTGACAATCGACACAGATATCAATATTCGGACCGACAGCCTCGCGAACCGCGGCAATCTGATTAACCATCCGCTGAAGTTCGGGAACACTGACACTCCAGTTATAACGGTCGTATTTGTTCGGATCGCCGGCATCGTCAATATCGAATTTTACTGCATTAAATCCGATCTTAATGTCCTCTTTTGCTTTTTCAGCCATCAGTTCTGGCGCCATCCGGCTCCCGGCAGTATCGCAGTAAACGCGAATTCTGTCTCTAAATTTTCCGCCAAGAAGCTGATATACCGGCAGACCAAGAGCTTTTCCAACCAAATCCCATAGCGCCGTCTCAAGCGCGGTCATGACTGCGACATACATACCAGACTGTGCGCCCTTGAAAAAGCCGCTGCGTCTGATTTCTTCCTGCAGCCGATTAACATTGAGCGGGTTTTTTCCCAGCATAACTCTTTGGGCTATATGACCGACAACATAATACGCTCCGTATGTACCGTCAACCGCCTGACCGTGCCCCACTATACCCTGATTTGTGTAGACCTTAACGAACAGACTGTGTCCCCCGCGAATCTGACCGCATCTGACATCGGTAATTCTCAGTTCGGATGGGTTCGAAGACTGGGGTGTCCGTTCCAACGCATGCGCTAAACCGTCAAACCTGTCGGCAACCATCGCGGCTGTCGCAGCTCCGGCGGCGGCACTTCTTTTAAAGAATGTGCGTCTGGATTGTTGTGTTGCCATGTTCGTCTCCTTGAAGTAAATGATAGAGGTTTTCCAGCGAGAGATTATAATACAAATATTATAAACAAAATTATAAGGACGAATACAAGATAATAAATAAAATGCGTAAAATCACGAAAATAAAAAATCTTTAATTATTTGCTCGCAAACGGTTTTTGTAATATCATTCTCGGAGATTCGCTCATACGAAAACACGATTCAACAGCCCGTATGAGACAGAGCAATCATTCTATCCAAAAAGCTCCACTGCTTTTTCGGCGATATTATTCCCAAGTTTTATTGCGCGTTCACGGTCGATATCTGTGGACGGCGATTTGTGCGCTACTGCGCCGAAATGAATTGGCGGAAATCCACGTTTGATACCGCCGGAATACACCAGCATACCGTGCACAAGCGCCGCGGCAATCATGGATATTTCTGCAAGATCGGCGCCCCCACCGCCGGGCCAGTTCTGTGTGGCAAAAAATCCGGCAAGTTTTCCGCCGTAATTGAGTGACGGCGTATCGAGAAATTTTTTCATCTGCCAACTGCATGTACCCTCGTATGTCGGCGATCCGAATATAATCGCCACGGAATCCTCGCACCACGCGGTGTCGACATGGTCGATGGACATTGTTTTCACCTCAACGCCCTCGACCGATGATGCGCCCTCGTCAACAAGCTCTGCCTGGGACTTTGTATTTCCTGTTTCCGAATGATAGATGATCGCTATTTTCATTGCAGCAGTTTACTCCTTTTATGATTGTGAAAACTGTATGAACCGGCAAAACACCGGGATTGATGTTAAGATAAGATAATACATTTAATGATGTTTAGAAAGATAATATTCGTATAGAATGATGAAAAGAGAAATTTCCGATTGAATTTCGAATGTTTTTTTTCAATATTACATTATTATTCTGTCTGATATCCTGTACAAATAAACGAAAGGAAATTCCATGTCAATACCGCGTATACTCCAAAACACAATCGGTGTCATTCTTCTCGTATCTGTCATATCTTCCCCTGTTGCAGCCGAGCCGGGAAGGTGGGAGCAGGAAATCTCCGGCCCCGGCTGGAAACTCTGGCTCGACCGTGAGGCGGAATGGATAGATGATGATATCTATCTGCCACCTGTCGATATTTCCGCGATACCGTCAAATCCTCCCACATGCGGCTGGGATGGAATTGTTTATGTTCACGACAAAATAGTGTCGGTGCCTGGCACTGTCGAAGAGCATTTCTGGGGAGCGAACGGCAATCCGATCGGTAACGCCGGGGATTACCGCGGCGTATCGTGGTGGAGTACATCTTTCGAAATCGACCGGACACTCCGTGGCAAGCGGATTTTGCTGGCATTCGACTCGGTCAATCTCCGCGCCGAGGTGTATGTGAACGGGTCGCTTGCAGGCTATGATGTCATCGGGAATACACCTTTCAAGGTCGATATCACCTCCGCGGTCAGATTTGGCAAAACGAACAGCCTTAATATCCGCATCACCGATCCGGTCGGCAATTTCAACTGGAACGACAATGAGCTCTACCCCTGGGGTAAGAATATGGTGCCGGGCGTGCATGGTTTCGGCGGCATTACCGGAAAAATTTATCTCCGCGCTACCGATGCGGTTCATATCGACGACATTTACATGCAGAACAAACCGAAACCGACCGAGGCCGAGGCGTTCATCACCCTCGGAAATTCCTCCGGCAGGCAGCAATCGGGAAGTCTTGCACTGGTTATCTGCGAATACAATAACCCCGCGGCACTTCTCTGGGAACAGACAATTCCGGTCACTGTGCCGGAGGATGGTAAGGAACTCTCCATCTATATCAAAGCGCGGGATGCCAAGCTGTGGGGCAAGGGCGAACCGAACCTGTATGTAGCATCTGCAACGTTCACCTCGGACGACAGCGCGATATTGGACACGAACACGCGGCGGTTCGGATTCAGATGGTTCGATGTGGGCGAGGAGGACGGCGACAAGCGTTTCTATATCAACGGTGAACGTGTATTTTTGTTTGCGGCGATGAGCCGGGGATTCTGGCCAAAAAACGGCATCTTCCCCACTTCTGAAATGGCGTTGCGCGATATCGAAACCGCCCGGTCGATGGGATATAACACCGCAAAATTCCACCGCGCCATAGGACAGATATATGTGACCGAGGTCTGCGACGAAAAGGGGCATTTTGCATTTGAGGAGCCCGGCGGTTACCGGTGCATGCCAGAACCGACCGAGGAGGCGAAGATATGGCGCCGTGAAAAAGTACGGCGGATGGTCATTCGCGACCGTTCGCATCCCTCCATAATACTGTACAATTTCAAAAACGAGGCGCGGAACGATCCCTCGCCCGATGACGAGCGAAACATGCGTATGGTGCACACGCTCGATCCCACCCGCATTGTGACATACAACAGCGACCGGAACCGTTCCATTCCCCATACCGAACGGCTGAATCCCGATCCCACAAAAATGCACATGCTGCCGTTCGACAACACGCTTTACTATCACGGCTGGTGGGATCAGCATCACTGGATTCCCTATGTGGGCTGGTTAGACGAATACTACGAAAATCCGCGGTTCTACCTGCGGAGCGTGGTGAACCAGCCTCGGAAAATCGAGCCCGCCGATTCGCTTTACCGTCTCGAACCCGACGAAATCATATTCTGGGGCGAGGAGGGCGCCGGCGGCACCATAGTCAGTCTCGGTAAGATCAAGAACGAGCTTGAACGGATCGGCGTAACCGGCTGGCGCGAGCGAGAACATATCGATTATTACCGTGAATATGACAGGTTCCTTGACGAAAGCGGTTTTCGGTCGTCATATCCCACTGTGGATGATCTCACTATGGCGCTCGGAGAGAATCTTCACTATTTCCACGGCCGTGCGCTGGAGAATGTGCGGATGTCGAACATTGCGGATGCCTATGTGCTCAACGGCTGGGCTTCGGGCGGAACACATTCCGATCTGGTGGACGCTTACCGTAATCCCACCGGCGATCCGGGCATACTGAAATATTACTCTCAGCCCCTGTATCTCGCGGTAAAAATCAGGGATAAATCCATTGGAGCCGGATTTGCAACTATCGCGGATATATTCATCATCAACGAGGTCAATCTCCGGGGCCGTCACACGCTCACAGTCACCCTCTCCGATCCGGACGGCAGAGAAATTTTCTCCGATATTTTCCGGCTCAGCGTCGAGGGCGGCGAGAAATTCGGTCAGCTTCTTGTTGAGGGTATTCAGCTTCCCGAACTGTTCACCCCCGGCTATTACACTTTATATGCGGAACTTGAGGACAGCAGCAAAATTGCGGCCACCGGTTTCGACGATATCTTTGTCATTGACTATATGAGCGGTCCCGGGTTGAGCGGCAGAATCGCGGTCATCGATACAAGCGGCACAATTAACGCATTCCTCAAAGAGACCCGCGGGACGACATTCGAGGATTTCGACCCTTCAATGCCCTATCTCGACTATATCATTGTCGGCGCCCACAATTACCGCGAGGTCAGACAGCGCGGACGTGTTCCCGGTACAAGCGCAACCGATCCAATTCTCGACCGGGTGAAAAGCGGCACAAAGCTTATCATCCTCGATCAGGCCGACCGCTGGGCCGAATCGCTCGACACAGTCGCGCTCCAGTATATCAATACCCATCACTGGCAACGCAACGGACGGCTGTTCACCGGAAAAAGCCCGTATCTCAAAGGCCTTCCGCAGTCGCAGTCCATGAATTGGGAATATCAGGTTCTCTACGAGGGCGATATATGGGGAATCAATATCGGGCTGCTCGGTGTCGATACCATTGTCGCCGTTGCGGCGCAGCACAGAAAGGAACTGCTCAACGCTCTCTGCCGAGTGCCGTTCGGCAACGGCAGCATTTGCCTGAACACAATGCGTATCCTGCCCGAACTGTTGTCCGCAGAACCGCAGTCCGCGGCGCCGAAAAAGATTTTCCTAAACCTGCTCGAAACAAAAGACAAACAATGGCCGCTCCGTTCCGGATACTGGGAGGAACATTGAAACTTCCCTTTCATCACCCCCTTTTTTAAGGGGACTTAAAATACCGCAACGCTTGCATCTCCGGCCTTCGTCCTTTTAACAAGGGGATATCCCGTAGGGACAGGGGAATTTAACACAAACAACGAGGTATCAATGAACGCAAAATTCCGTATACCGATTCTATTTGTACTATCCTGCGTTTTGTCCGCGCCGACAGTCTCTGCGGACAGGACAGTCATCGACCTGTCGGAGCACGACTGGAGGCTGTACCGCGATCTCGAGGCCGAATGGGTGCGCGACGGTATTTTCATGCCGCCGGTCGATATTCGCTCGCTGCCGGTCAATCCTCCTACATGCGGTTGGGATGCACTCCCGTTTCTGATCGAGAAAACCGTACACCTTCCCGCCACAGTCGAGGAGCATTTCTGGGGCGCGAACGGCAACACTGAAAGCGTCGCAGGCGATTACCGCGGTGTGACATGGTGGACAACCTCGTTCTTTGCGCCGAACAATCTCGCCGGGAAACGGATATTTCTCGATTTCGAGTCTGTGCATCTCCGCGCCGAGGTTTTTGTCAACCGGGCGCTGACCGGATATGATGCGATCGGTCATACGCCGTTCAGCGTGGATATCACCGATGCTGTCAGAATCGGCGAAACGAACGAGATTGCGATACGTATCACCGATCCGCTCGGCAATTTCAGTTGGAACGACCGCGCTGTGATGAAATGGGGCGACCATGACGTGCCGGCGGTTCACGGGTTCGGCGGAATTACCGGCGGAGTGTCGCTCAGGGCGGTTGAGGAAATCTTCATCGACGACATTTATGTGAAAAACAAGCCGTCGATCAAAGAGGTCGATCTTGTCCTCACGGTGAATAACCGCACCGGAACGGAAACGGACGGCACATTTACGGTAACTGTCTGTTCATGGCAGAATCCAGATGAGATTATTTTCGACAAATCGTATAACCGGGCGGTCGGAACTGCAACGACTGAGGCGACATTCACGGTCAAATCATCGAAAGCGAAAATCTGGGACATTGACACACCGAATTTGTATGTCGCGGAGGTGAGGTTTATCTCGAATAACGGCGGAATCGACGATACGGCCACCCAGCGGTTCGGATTCCGCTGGCTCGATATCGGGGAAAAGAACGGGGACCAGCGGCTGTATCTCAACGGACGGCGAATTGTGCTCAGAGGCGGCATGTCATGGGGATTCTGGCCGGAGAACGGGGTTTATGCAACACGCGAGATGGCGATGCGCGATGTCAAGGCGGCGAAGAGTCTCGGGTTGAATTACATGAATTTTCACCGTGCTATTGGCCAGAGGACCATGATCGAGGTCTCGGACGAAATGGGATTACTCACCTACGAGGAGTCCGGCGGCTACAGTTGCGAGGGTGTCGACCAGACGCAGACACTCTGGCGCGAATGGCGGCGTGAGAAACTGATGAGAATGGTGAAGCGCGACCGCTCGAATCCATCCATGGTCATCTATAACCTTCAAAACCGCACACCCAACGAGCTTCAAGAGGAAGATATCGCGAATATGAAAGCTGTGCACACGCTCGACCCGACCAGAATCATCACTTATATTTCGGGATTCTGGAATCTTCCCCCGAAAGAATACCCAACGAAGCTGTTTTTCAAGCCGAACGATTTCACCGAGTATTACACAGGCTGGTTCGACATGCACAATCATACTCGTCCGCCCGGATATTTCGATGACCTCTATAACAACACAACCGACTATCTGCGGTATTCGGACAATACCGGCGAAATTGTCTTCTGGGGAGAGGACGGCGGTAATTACGGCCCACCGCGGCTTCAGAAGATTAAAGCGTATCATGACCGTCATGCTAAACCCTACAGCTGGCAAGGGCAGCGCTTCATCCAATGGTACGAGGCATACGATGCATTCCTTGACCGTAACGAATTCCGCAAATCATTCCCCGATGTGGACGCATTTACCTCGAGTGTGGGCAATACAACACTGTACTACCACGGGCGTATTATCGAGAACGTTCGAGCGGGCAATACCGGCGATGCCTACACCATCAACGGCTGGGCGGCGCCGCATGTGGTCAATCAGGCGCAAGTGGTCGATCTGTACCGTAATCCGGTCGGCGATCCAAAAAACATGGCGAAATATGGCAAACCACTCTATGTGGCGGTTAAACTCCGTGATAAGGTTGCGCCGGTCGGAGCTAGTGTTAGTGCGGATTTCTATATCGTCAACGAGGTCAACCTTCGCGGAAGACATACACTGACAGTTACGGCGACTCATGAGGACGGATCTGTCGGATTCACAGAAACATTTAATGTTTCAATCGACGGCGGTGAGGAATACGGCCAGCTTCTTGCCGAAAATGTCGAGATTCGGGCCGGAAACAGCGCCGGATATGTCACGGTTTCTGCAGAAATTGCCGCCCGTAACGGCGACGTGAAAGCCACCGGCAGCGACGACATTTTCGCAATCGACTTAAACACTGGAGTCCAAAGTTTCAGGACCGAAGTATCGGGAGCAGTTATCGACACAACCGGTGTAATCAATGGGGCGCTTCAAACGCTCACGGGATTCACACTCCCTGCATTCGATGAGACTATGATCGATCCGGATTATATTGTTATTGGGAGCACGCAATTCAGAAATTCCGGCAGTATCTCCCATATTATGGAATGCGCCGCGAACGGTGCGGCTGTCATTGTGCTCGATCAGGCAGATATGTTCGCCGATCTGTTGACCAATGATTCGGTGAAAGCGGTCGATTACCGCGGACTGTTTCCCATGAGCAAAGGCAATTTTATCGCCGGCACGCATGAAATACTACACGGCCTTCCCCAGGCCACCGCATTTAACTGGGAGTATCAGGCGCTCTACACCGGCCGTCACGCTGCGCTGCGGCTGTACGATTTAGAAACGGTTGTTGCGGCAATTTCCGGCAATGTCAAAGAGGTCGGCACCGCGCTCGCCTGCATCCCATACGGACGGGGCATGGTCATTCTCTCGACGCTGAATATTCTCGAAAATCTCAATGCAGACACACCGCAGTCGGCGGTTGCGAAACGGCTGTTCCTTAATATGCTTGGGTACTAATAAATACTATTCAAAACAAAAGGGCGATTGCTTTTATCCTACAAACGGAGCGGATTATTCCCGCTCCGTTTTTGCATGCTGACAATATAAAATCGCGCTTGTACGTATGTAAATTATTATGTACATTGAAAACTGATGATTCAATAACGGCAGACATATTTCTGTTCATAATTCAAAAGCAGGAGTTCCGACATGATAAAATTCCATGCGGCAGCAGCCTCTTTTATAACCCTTTTCGTATTCTTTTCAGGGGCTGTAACAGCGCAGCAGAATATGGAATTCCGTAAACAGGAAGCATTCGAATGGATTGACGCTAATAAAGCCGAATACGAATCGGCCGCGCTGGCCATTTTCGATTTCCATGAAATCGCTCTCGAGGAATATCAGTCCGCCGAATTGCTCGCGGACAATCTTGAGGGGCACGGGTTCATTGTCGAGCGAGGTGTCGCGGAGATGCCGACCGCCTTTGTCGCATCGTACGGTTCGGGAAGCCCGGTCATCGGAATCCTCGCCGAATACGACGCGCTGCCCGGACTATCACAAAAGCCGGGAGAGACAAAGAAAATAGCCGCTGTTGAGGGCGGCAGCGGTCACGGTTGCGGGCATAATCTGTTCGGTCCGGGAAGTGTTGCCGCTGCGGTTGCGGTCAAAGAGGTTATGGCGGCGAACGGTATTCCGGGCACGATTAAACTGTTCGGCTGTCCGGCTGAGGAAACGGTTGTCGGTAAGGTCTATATGGCGAAAGCGGGCATATTCGACTGCCTCGACGCGTGTTTCACCTGGCACCCGAGTACCGAGAACAAAGTAAACCTCGGCGTGTCGCGAGCCATGAACAGTTTCGAGGTCATTTTTCACGGTACAACAGCCCACGGGTCCGGAAATCCATGGATGGGCAGAAGCGCGCTTGATGCTGTCGAGCTTATGAACGCCGGAGTGAATTACATGCGCGAACATCTGAAAGATCCTGTGCGTATCCATTACATGATCAGCAACGGCGGTGCGGCGCCCAATATTGTGCCGGATTACGCGAAAGTCTGGTATTTCGTGCGCAATATCGACCGTCCCAGTGTCGACGAGGTCTACGCCCGTGTTCTGAAATGCGCCGAGGGTGCTGCGCTTATGACTGAGACGACGGTTGAGGTGAATTTGATTACCGGGGTATACAATTATATGCCGAATCAGACGCTTTCTGCGATTGTCGACAGAAATTTGAGAGCGCTTGGCCCGCCGAAATTCAGCGCAGATGAGACCTCATATGCAAAAAAGGTTCAAAACAGCCTCGGCATAGAGGAATTAGGATTCAGCACAATCATCGAACCGTTCGAAAAACCGGATGCGGTATCCGGCGGATCGACCGACTGCGCCGATGTGAGCTGGATTGTACCCACTGCGGGAGAGCTGGGTGTTGCGTCATTCCCGCACCGTGCTCCGGGGCATAGCTGGGCTATTGCATCCTGCTCCGCTACCTCGGCCGGCATGAAGGGGATGGTCACCGCCGCAAAAGTTCTCGCAGCAAGCAGTCTCGAGGTTATGCTCGACAAAAAAGCGCTGGCGGCAGCCCGCTCAGATTTCAAGAAAGACACCGACGGATTTGTCTATAAAAGCGCAGTCCCGGACGGTCAGAAACCGCCGATCCCGGAACGGAAGCAATGAGATTCATACCATTTCACGGAGAATACGCCCATTTTTCTTAAAAAAAAAGATGGCGCCGCTCAAAAGAAATCCACATCTCACGATACACGTCCGAAACTGAGATTTCTGATAATCGGATTTGTGCGGATTTTGTTCCGCGTTCTGAAACATCAGATTGTGATCGGCATGCTGCTTGGATTTATTCTTGTCTACCTTGCCCACGAGGGAATTCGTCACACCTCGAACGACGATTTCTGCGCGATTTGCCATGTTCATCCCGAAGCGACCTATTCCTGGAAAAAATCTACACATTATAAAAATAAAAGCGGTGTGGTCGTGCACTGCATTGAGTGTCACCTCCCGCCTGACGGAATCGAATATATTACCGAAAAAGCCCGTCTCGGCTTGCGTGATCTGTACGGAACATATTTCAAAGATACCGAAAATATCGACTGGGAGGCAAAATCCGCGCTCGAACATGCGGTCACCTATACGTTCGACTGTTCGTGCATTCGCTGCCATGATGATCTGTACAGTCTCGGTCTCAGCCCGAAAGGCGTTCAGGCACACGAATACTATATGGAAAAAAGCGGTGCCATAAGCTGTATAAACTGTCATATCACGGTAGGACACTTTCAGGAAGAGCCTGAGGAAATCGATTACCTTGCCGAAAGAAAAGTTGAAATTCCGTCATATTCCCCACCCTCTGAAGAGTTCTTTTCCTACACCGAAACCATACCCGGAACTGAGATTGCATTCAACATGATCGCAATTCCGGGCGGATCATACGAGATGGGAAGCCCCGAAAAGGAACCGTACCGCGGCGACGATGAAAGCACGCCGCGTGTGGTTCAAATCAGGCCGTTCTGGATGGGCGAGATCGAGCTGACCTGGCGTGAATACGACGCATATTACAACGAAACCTCAGACAGAAACAAAGAGTACGACGAATCGTTACGCGCCGAAGCGGTCGCATTCCAATCCAATACCGACGTAAACGGGGTCGATGCGGTGACCGGTCCGACCCCGCCATACGGATCGCCAAGTCAGGGCTGGGGCAAAGGATTGCGACCTGCAATAACAATGACATTCCATGCCGCGGTTAAATACTGCGAATGGCTTTCGGAAAAAACGGGGCACACATACCGTCTCCCCACCGAGGCCGAATGGGAATACGCCTGCCGTGCGGGCACAACCGGGCCGTATTTCTTCGAGGGCAGGCCGGAAAAACTGACGAAGCGCTCATGGATCAACAGAATTCTCGGGATCGACAGCTCAATCATCGACAAATATGTCTGGTACGAGGGTAGCAGTGCAAATAAGACTCAGCCGGGGTATTCGAACGAACCGAATCCGTGGGGGCTCTACAATATGACCGGCAATGTAAAAGAGTTCTGCCTCGACCGGTACACGAAAGATGCGTTCTCCGGCTTAGGCAGCGGTAGTATACTTAACGAAAAAATGGAACAGCCCGGCAGCGCCGAGCACGTTGTTCGGGGCGGATCGTATCGTTCCGATCCTGCTGATCTCCGTTCGGCGGCGCGCGACCGGACCTATCACGCCGACTGGATGATGACCGACCCGCAATCGCCGAAAAGCATTTGGTGGTATTCGGATGTCAAGGATGTAGGATTCAGGATTGTGAGATCGTCCGAATAATATATAGTCCTTTCATACTTCTATTATAACCTATAGATAATCAGGACATCATTGCTCATTATTGCGAATTAAATACCCCGGACTGAAGTCCTGGGCAAGAAGAATAGAACCTCTGTCACTCTGTGATCCCTTGCAGGGGAGATTTTATACCGGCTTACCAAAAAGTCCCCCCTAAAAAGGGGGAAATGCAGCATAGCCGGAGAAAGGGCTTTGCCAGAGCTTTACCCTGAGCAAACTCCGGTTAATTCTTTCGATTAAATATGTTTTGAGTTTTTTCACATAATAGATTATAGTAATAGAACATTAATCGTTACGGGTAATTACAAATAGGAGATGTAGATGAAACAGGCATTCGGAGTAATTATAGTTATCACAATACTATGCGGGGCCGTTATAGTCCCGAATGCTTCAGCACAGAATTTTGTTCCGCTGTTCAACGGAAGAAATCTTAACGGCTGGGTGAATGTGAACTGCGCGCCGGAAACATGGATAGTTAGGGATAATATGATAGTTTGCAGCGGTAATCCTTACGGTGTTCTGCGTACATCGAAACAATATGAAAACTACATTCTCGAAATGGAATGGATGCATCTCACCAAAGGCGGAAATGCCGGGCTATTCATTCATGCCTCAGCGCTGCCGGGGCCGGACTGGCCTTTCCCAAAAAGTTTTGAGGTACAGATTCAGGACGGTAATCCAGGCGACCTGTTCCCCATCCTTGGCTCAACGATGACGCCCAACAAACCGAATCCCTCGGGACGGGTTGTCTCTCATCCGACGGAAAACCGTCAGAAACCAGCCGGCGAATGGAATCATTACCGGGTAGAAAGCCGTGACGGGATGGTCACTGTTGCAATCAACGGCAAGGTTGTTGTCACCGGATATCATCTTAATCCGCGTAAGGGCTATATCTGCCTCGAATCCGAGGGCGGTGAGATATATTTCCGCAACATCAGAATCATGGAACTGCCGAGTTCCAATCCTCCCTCTGAGGTAATCGCAGAGGCAGACGAGGGGTTCCGGTCACTGTTTAACGGTGTCGATCTCCGCGGCTGGAAACAGGTGCCGGGGAATACAGGACACTGGAAACCAACCAATAATTGGATACTTTCCTATGACGGTAAAAGCGAAGCCCCGGAAGCGGATAAACACCTGACATCAGAAAAGGAATATATTAATTTCACGCTGATTGCTGACTGGCGACTGCCTACGGAACCGGTTAAAGAGGCTGTTCCGGTGATTCTTCCGAATGGTTCGGTTTTGAAAGATGCAAACGGTGAGAATGTAAATGTCGAAGTCATGGATGCCGGTGACAGCGGAATTTACCTTCGCGGCGACGAAAATGCGCAGGTAAATATTTGGAATTGGCCGGTCGGTTCGGGAGAATTTTACGGTTACCGTACTAATCCGAACATGCCCGCGGAAGTAAGACGCGGTGTAACACCTATACTGAATGCAGATAAACCCAATGGAGAATGGAACCGGTTTAAAATCACACTTATCGGCGAACGGGTGACAGTCGTACTTAACGGTCAAACAGTCATCAGAAATGCACTCCTCCCGGGAATTCCCTCAAAAGGGCCCATTAAACTTCAGCATCACGGTGAAGGTGTCGAATTTTCGAATATTTTTATTAAAGAGTATTAATAAATGCGCTATGATATAGATATTAGATCGATATAACGCTTACAAAGGGGGAACAATTATGTTGAATCAATCGCGCAGATCTTTTTTTGGAACTGCTGTGGCGGCCGGTGTATTAGCATCCTCGTGCGGAAATTCATCCACAAAAAGCGTTTCAGTCCCAACCATGCGCAATCAGGCGCCTGACGGCACTGTGCTCAAAGCGGGACTGATCGGCTGCGGCGGACGGGGCAAAGGAGCGGCCCGTGATTTCCTCAGCGCGGGACCGAATCTTCAAATCACTTCTCTCGGCGATGTCTTTCAGGATCGTCTTGACGATGCGCGGAACAACATTCGGAAAGAAAAGGGTCAGACGATTCCCGAGGAAAATTGTTTTGTTGGTTTCGACGCGTTTCAGAAGGTAATCGATTCCGGTGTGGATATCGTCCTGCTCGCCACACCACCGCATTTCCGACCGGAGCATTTTGCAGCCGCGGTAGCTGCCGGAAAGCATGTGTTCATGGAAAAACCGGCTGCAGTCGATCCGGTCGGCGCACGATCTGTCATTGAAACTGCCGGACAGGCAAAAACAAAAAATCTCACCGTTGTCACCGGTACCCAGCGCCGTCACCAGCGTGAATATGTAGAAACATACGCCAGAGTAGCCGGAGGAGCCATCGGCGATATTGTCGCTGCACGCTGCTACTGGAATCAGAATCAGCTCTGGTTCCGTGAAAAACAGCCGGAATGGACTGATATGGAATGGATGATCCGCGACTGGGTCAACTGGTCGTGGCTGTCCGGCGACCATATTGTCGAGCAGCATGTTCACAATATCGATGTTATTAGCTGGTTCAGCGGCATGCACCCGGTCAAAGCGGTTGGTTTCGGCGGGAAAGCGCACCGGGTTACCGGCGATCAGTACGACTATTTCAACATCGACTTTACTATGGAGAACGATATGCATGTGCACAGCATGTGCCGCCAGATCAACGGATGCGCCAACAATGTATCCGAATTCGTGGTCGGCACAAAGGGTTCCTCAAACTGCAGCGACACCATCTGGAATCAGGACGGTTCGGTCATGTGGCAGTTCGAGGGGCAAAAAGGCGCACCGTATGCGCAGGAGCATATTGATATGGTCACTTCGATCCGTACAAGCGAACCGATCAATGAAGCTCAAAACACTGCCGAATCGACGTTGGTCGGGATCATGGGCAGAATATCCGCCTACACGGGCAAAGAAACGACATGGCAGGAAATGCTTGATTCCGATCTTCGCCTCGGACCGACCGAATATGCGCTTGGCGATGTGAATGTGCCGCGTGATGTACCGGTGCCCGGGGAGGGATAACAGCTGATGAATAATACGGGTAGTTAACTCTGAAAACATCGAGATATAATAAAGTTGACTTTTATTTTAGGAGATACAATATGAATACGGGACGACGTGCATTTCTAAGCGTTTCGGCAGCGGTGGGTACGGCCGGATTTACACCGGTAACCGCGGGAGCATTCACACTTCCCGATCCGCCTAAAAAAGCGGTGCTGAAACTTTCCTGTAACGAAAGTGTTGCTCCGGGCGAAACACTGAATGAAAAATTCGATTTTATCGAAAAGCACGGATTCGCCGGTTTCGAACCCCGCGGTGCTAATCTCTCGTCACGGGTCTCAGAATTCAAGAAAGCTCTGAGCGGCCGTTCTCTCAAGATCGGAGCGATCACGGCGGGATTCAAAGGTGTGATAATATCGGAGGATCCGGCAACACGCAGGCTGGCAGTCGATACGATGAAAGAGATCATGATAGCCGCCGGGGAACTCGGCTCGACCGGGCTTATCATCGTTCCAGCGTTCAATGGCCAGACAAAACTCGGTCATCAGGAATCGCGCTCCATACTGCTCGACCTGCTTGCCGAACTCGGCGATCACGGACAGAAAGTCGGATCGCGAATTCTCCTCGAACCGCTGAACCGCAAGGAGTGTTATTTTCTCCGACAGGTCGCGGATGCTGCCGCAATTTGCCGTGATGTAGACAATCCGGGAATATGCTGTATGGGAGATTTCTGGCATATGACCTGGGAGGAAACAAGCGACCTCGGCGCAATCATATCCGGTGGTCAGTATATCCGTCACATGCACATCGCCAGCAGAAAACGCAGAAAGATGCCGGGCGAGGACGATGGCGATAACTATGTGGACGGTTTCAGGGGATTGAAGCTCATCGGATTCAGAGATTACATCAGTTTTGAATGCGGTTCGGTCGGCGATAAGAACGATACATTCCCGGCAGCGGTGAGACTGATCCGCAATCAATGGTCACAGGCGTAAGACGGAAGCGCAGTATATTTTTGGATACAACCGAATAAAGAAGATATTAATCGCGATATTTGTGTGTGATCATGACCGTTTCATGTCGGGACCGATACAGCATTGAATGCCATAGCTTACCGGGTTTATTATCGATATCATCGAGACCGACGACGAGCATTTCGGTCCGTTTGGCAGGCGCTACATTCAGGGACTGTGGATGATATACGGCATATATCTTCCGGACGAGGTTTTTGTAAAGGTTTACAATAAAAATGCGCTGAAGATTCTCGGTCTGTATAAGGTGAGATATTATGTATGCCCTCACCCTCCTAACTTTCTCCTCCCCCGCACGCGGGCGAGGGAGAGCCTCATCTCAGGCATTTACTCTATTTGGGCACCCTGTCGGTAAAACTCTTCCCCTTTTGCAAAGAGAGGAAATGAAAGGGTGAGAATTTGACCAATTATTTATTATGTATCTCAGGCAAAATGGATTGACTTCACACGCGAAAATCATTACATTATGCACCCGGAAGCCAACGTAGCTCAGTCGGTAGAGCAGCTCACTCGTAATGAGCAGGTCACTGGTTCGATTCCAGCCGTTGGCTCCATAAATAACAGTAAGTTATAATGCCTCTTTTAAATTCCTGTCAAACACAAAAAAGCCCATAAACATTGCCACTTTCATATTCAGTATTTGTAAGAACTGTTGTTTTTTCTTCTAAAGCGTTGAGACGCGGTAAAGGTTGCAAACAATGTTAAAATCTTCATCGATTAGTCACCTGAATGTGACCGATCAGTTTAAACGGCGGCTGAAATGGATTTTTCATAATATGACGTTTCGTAAGGCGGTGAATGCCGCTCTTGCCGCGATATCGTTCGGACTGAAACGCACACGCCTGATATCGATGCCGGTGATTGTGAAAATCGATGTGTCGCCACTGTGCAATCTTCATTGCACGATTTGTGTCCATGCCGAACCGAATGGCGATGAAAAGATCGCAAAACAGCATTTTGACGCGTCAATGAAAATGAGTTTCGAGCAGTATAAAACGATTATCGACCAGATAAAAGACACGGCGACTGCGGTCTCTCCCTACAATCTCGGCGATCCGTTGATGCATCCGGATATCGAGAATATCTGCCGTTATGCGAGCGACAGCGGCCTGAACGTTCATATCAATACGAATTTCAGTTTTAATTTGAGCGATGAACGCATCGCATCGCTTGCGACATGCGGTATTACGAATTTTACCGTCTGCATCGACGGCATGACCCAGGATAATTATGAAAAAACACGGGTCGGCGGTAAACTGGAATTTGTAAAATCCAATCTCGAACGTTTATGCGCCTATAAAAAAGCTCATGGTTTGACATATCCGGTCATCGAAGCTCAATATTTGAAATTCCCGCACAATCTCGATCAGTTACCGGAGGCACAGGCTTGGCTGAAAGATATCGGGGTGGATAAAATGGTCGATTTCTACGGCACACTTCACAACTATACCGTGGATTATCCGGAGAATTTTACCGTTTTCGGGCATAGAACAAAAAAAATGACCCCGCTCTGCTATTGGCCGTATTTTTTCTTAGTCATTAATTACAATGGCGACGTTGTGCCGTGCTGCTGGTTCCGTATGTACGCGCACTGCAGCTCCGATATAAACGATAAAACGACGGTTATCGGTAATGTATTCGAGAAGAGTGTCAAAGAAATATGGAATTCCAAGAAATACCGGTTAGCCCGTGAAATGGTATCCGATCCAAGAAAGGCGCTTGAAAAATACGATTGCAGCGGGCACTACTGTTATAATTGCCCGTTCCTGTTTAAAACGGATTGGAGAAAGAATCACCGTGTCGCGCCGGAATGGCATTTCGATGATTTGTATGACATGAAAAACGGAAAGCCTGTCCGCCGGCCGGATGACGAGTCGTTTACACTGCGGAATAAACGGCTCGGAATGGAAGAATGAGCGTCTGTTGTTGAGCTGTAAACCTCATCCACCTTTCTGAAAGAGACAGATTCGATTATATACTTTAGCTTTATTTTCTTTCATGTTCGGCTTTACATAATCAATATTAAGCTTATCACTTCCTCTTTTTCTTGCTTTCACTTAAATTATTAATTGCTCATAGACTTTACAGTATACAATTTATTATTATTGTTACAGTTATTACTTTATGCAAACAGAATATTTATCAAAATGTACCGCAATTTTTCAGAACTTATTTTAATTCATGGCATTCATGGCATTCACATCATTACATGAAACAATCCCTTAATATTTTTTTCAGACTGTTTCTTTTTTGTCTCATACCGACGGTCCTCGATCCTGCCAACATTTTCGGCAAGCCGTATGAGCAACGTTTAGAGTTTGGAAAGATAGTCGGCCTCGGAATAATAATTCATTTTCCCATTTTATAACTTGTGTGATTTTACGGTTGATCTTTTAGAAACCAATCAGCATTGTCATGAAATTCACCCAAAAGCCTCATGTAAATTGCCATTGCATTTATCAATTATTATACCTAATTTGTAAAAGCCCATTTCGAAAATAAACTGATCCTGTCAATATGTATTTATAAACAACAGCTTAGTATAGGAGAAAGATATGAAACGGCTTTTCTTTTTATTTCTCTTTTTCGCATTTTATGCCGTCCCTGTTTTTCCTCAAACAGCAGACACGCTGCCTCTGCCGGTGGAAATGACCGCGCAGGAAGATCATAAGCGTACACTTGGGCTTCTCGGTCTGACCGAAATCCGTTCGGGCGCCGAGGGCATGGATGAAAGCGCGCCTAATTTTGCCAATTATGATGAGTCAAAGGCCAATCCATACCCTGACCTGCCGGAAATCCTTGTCACCAACGAGGGCAGCAGAGTCACCACGTCGGAGATGTGGTGGAATATCCGCCGTCCGGAGATTGTTGAACTGTTCGACCGTGAAATCTACGGCCGGGTGCCCGAAAACACCCCGGCAGTCGAATGGGAAGTTGTGGAAACCAAACAGGATACTGCCGGTACGGTTATTATGAATACTAAAAATCTCATCGGCCATGTGGATAATTCTTCCTATCCGCATATCACTGTTGATATCCAGCTTTCGCTGAGCATTCCCGCCGATGCGGCCGGTCCGGTGCCAGTGATGATGGAATTTGGATTTGTTTCATTCGGCGAAATCAGCCCCAGAATGCGCCGTTTCCTCAACCGTCCCCGCGATCCGAACGCGCCGCCATCCTGGCGGGAACTGTGCGCAGCCCGCGGATGGGGATATGCGGTCATCGCTCCGAACAGCATCCAGGCGGATAACGGCAGCGGATTGACCCGGGGTATCGTCGGACTTTGCAACAAGGGACAACCACGTGATGTGGACGATTGGGGCGCACTCAGAGCCTGGGCATGGGGCGCAAGTCGGGCGCTCGACTATTTCGAGACAGACCGCGCGGTGGATGCCGGACAGGTCGGCATCGAGGGCGTGTCGAGATACGGTAAGGCGGCTATTGTCACGCTGGCGTACGATCAGCGGTTTGCGGCGGGACTTGTTGCGTCATCCGGCGAGGGCGGCGCGAGTCTGTACCGCCGGAACTGGGGCGAACTGGTTGAAAACGTCGCCGCACCGAACGAGTATCACTGGATGGCGGGCAATTTCCTGAAATACGCCGCCGATCCGCTTGGTTGGGACGATATGCCTATCGATACGCATATGCTGGTGGCGTTGTGCGCGCCGCGGATTACATTCCTCAGCGCCAGCACGGTCGAGGCGGGTGATGGCTGGGTCGATTCCCGTGGGACATTCATGGCCGGCGCGGCTGCACAGCCTGTATTCCGCCTTCTGGGCAAAAATGATATGGGTACGAACAAGTATCCGCCGACCGGCACACCTCTTGTTGACGGTGTCATCGCATTCCGTCAGCACACGGATGGTCACACCGCCGGATCGAACTGGGGATATTTCATCGATCTTTGCACATACAACGGCTGGCAGGTGTATCCGTACCGTGGCTCCGCCGATCAGCCGATTCCGCAGGCAGGCAACAAAATATTCTATAACAAACATACCGAGCTTATCGGAAAAGTCCAGAAAGGCAATATCGACCTTTACCTGGTCGGCGACTCCATTACCCGCCGGTGGGAATACGATTTCACCGACAATTGGAACAAGCATTTTGCCGGATGGAACGCTGCCGGTTTCGGTTCAGGCGGCGATTCAACCCGCAACGCTATCTACCGCGCGATCGATGGCGAATTCGATTACATCAGTCCCAAAGCGGTCGTTGTGATGATCGGAACGAACAACATCGGCTTCCGTCCACCGCGCGGTAACACGCAGCCGCTTATTGAAGACACCGTACAAGGCATCGCTGCATATATCGATGTTGTTAAGGAAAAGGCGCCCGGCGCAAAAATCATTCTGACCGCCATTACGCCTCGAAATACGAATGGCAGCACAGCGGTCATGCCGATTGTCGATGGGATAAACGAACGTATCGCGCCTCTCGGTGATAACAGGACGGTATTTTTCATCAATTTCAACGATCAACTGGCTGATTCGAACGGTAACGTTCTGGATGGGGTTACCACCGACGGTCTTCATCTATCTTCGCAGGGCTACGATATCTGGGCGGAGGCAATGAGACCGCTTTTGACCGATTGGCTCGGAACCCGGTAAGATGGCATTTTTCTGCGCTTGAATCAAAAAAGCTCACCTGCATTTCGACGGCAGGTGTGCTATTCATAAGTTGATCCGGTCAGCCAAAACGAAAATTAACGGGGTTGGTTATTTAAGAATCCTGTTTAGTTTTTCGATAATTTCATTTGATACCGATTCGAATTTGTCCGGCGATGAGGCACTGGTCACCGCATCGAACGGTTTATGAATCTCCACATTCGGATCGCCCGAAGTCACAAGAAAGAGCGTATTCTGTGATTGTTTGTTTTCCTCGAAAAACCGTTTGGCATGAATAGGTGTATGCCATGCCCAGTACTCAGCCATATACACGACCGCACCGTAATCCGAAGATTTATAGTATTTTCTGCGTTTCAGGTGATCTGTAATCACACGATATCCGTCACGCTCGAACTCATTTTTTATGTTGTCAACTATCTCGTTTTTAAAGCGGCTTTCGTTGAAAAGGATACATATCGTTTTATCCCCTTTTACCATAGTCTCCGGCCCCGATACAAACATTGAGCAGCCTGAAACAAAGATGATAATGGAAAGCATAAATAGCGTGATTTTCATGGCAGTGATACCTCATCATTACTACTCAGTGCAATAAATAGTATGCTACAGAAATTAATATCGAATGTACGAAAATACCTGCGGAGTCGCCAACGACAACCTAATATTGTCAAACAGTATTTTCAAGAAAAACATGTTCGTTATGCAGCCACATAAATGTAAACAATTTAATGCACCCCGTAGTAAGTATACGTGTCATTATAGATATGCCGGCAACTATTTGATGCAGGACCTAAGCATTACTCTCATGTAAATATATGGAAAATCCCATGCGAAACAACAACAAAACCCCGAAATCCTATAAGAAATACGTTAGGAATCGCACTCTCGAGTCGGGATATATACAGCCACCAATAATCTCTTGTAAACGCACGAGACAGGCTTATACCATTTAAGTGTCAGGTTTAACTGATAAAGTAAGATATTTCTTACAATAGACAGGGACATGACGTTCCTCGTCGTTACAAAAACAACATTTGTAACTGTGTATTATTCTCTACGGCAGTCACATATAACCAAATTATTTTTTATGTTTTATCTTGCCAATTATTGGCAGGCGTTTTGCGTAAAAAAGAATAAAGAATACTGTATAATATTAGTTAGCCTTTTATTAACGCAAATCAATGATTCCAAAAAACGAGGTACCGCATGAATGGAGTGAGTTCTGTCACGGCAAATATCGGTTTTTCCACATCAAGGGCTGAAACGGCTGCCATAAACAGCAATCGTGAAGTGAAAACCACTCAGCAAAAAGATACATTCATCAAACCGAATACCAATCCCAACGCGAAAACGTATTTTGCGAATAAGGCAAAGATCGAAGCCAGCCCGATGGATGAGAATATCAAAATCGCGCTCGATGTCATCGCCTGATACCGTTGCGCCGGTCATCGATTTTGTGCAGTATTACAGTATCATCATACGGCGCCGAACTACATCTTCACCGGCGATCGGTATGATTCCGCATTGAACATTCCGCGATTTTACTTCTCGTTATTGACCTCATCCGATTGATGTTTCCCGCTTGTATAATCTTCTGCGTTTCATTATAATTATTCACGGCATCGTCCTGCCGATTCCTGTGATAAATATTCGATAACCAAATACATTTCACACCCGAAAGGAACTGTCATGAAAATGTTCACGTTCACGGTAGCGCTGGTTGCGCTTCTGTCCCCCGCTGCGGCATTTGCGGAGCTTCCCGAATACGATATTCTGAGAACGACAGAAAAGATTGTCATCGACGGCATCCTCGACGAGGAAGACTGGAAAGCCGCGAAATCGGCCGGCGATTTTAAGTTTCCGTGGGAAGAGGTGCAAGGCCCGATGGAACAGACCGAGGTTAAAATGCTTTGGGACGATACATTCTTGTATCTTTCATATAAATGCGATGACAGCAATATCTGGGCAACGCACTATGATACGAATTCACAGACGTACCGCGACGACTGTGTCGAATTTTTCTGGAATCCCAATCCCGAGGCTGGTAAAGCGTACAACATGTTCGAAATAAATGCCATCGGCAATATGCTGAGCGTCTACACTGGTTCCGGTGAAAGCATTCAGAACAGGGTATCCCGCATTCTGCCGCCCCATATCGCGCAAACAGTAGTCGGCACGGTCAATAACGGCGACGATACCGACACATCATGGACACTTGAAATCGCCATACGGTTCTCCGATTATCCCGAACTCTCGAAACGAGAGATACCCCGTGACGGCGATATGTGGCGCGTAGGGCTCAACCGTTGCGGCGGACGCGGCGGACAGACAGCCGAACAGTGGAGCATGTGGAGTCCGCCCGATCTTGAAAAACCGCGGTTCCATGTTCCCGATGATTTCGGCAAACTTTTTTTCAGGGATAGACCGGTACGGTAAGACAAATTGTGAGAACGGATATGAATTATTCAGCTCTTTACCAGTTTCACCACAGTCTCGATATGATACGTGTGTGGGAACATATCCAACGGGACAACGCGCTCAAGCGTGTATCCGGCGGCGATGAAAGATTTCAGGTCTCTGGCGAGTGTTGCGGGATTGCAGGAGACATAGACAATTGTGTGCGCACCAAATCCGCATGCGGCCTCAACCGTTTTAGGGCCGAGTCCCTGACGGGGTGGATCGAGAATAAGCTTATCCGCACGGCCGATCTGACCGAGGGCGGCTTGTGTATCGGCTTTGATTGCGCTGAATGATGAGAGACCAAGATTCGATGCATTTAATCCGCTGTCTTTCACTGCCGACCGCGATGTATCGTAGAGATGGACAGTATTCTTGTTCCCCGCCACAGACAGCGAGAACAGTCCAACACCGCCGTAACCATCTACCACAATATCCTTCTCCCCCACATCGAGCATCTCAGTTACCAGCGACGCCAGCGTTTCCGCCATTTCGGCATTGATCTGGAAAAAGGAATTTTCAGCGATACGGAACCGGATGCCTCCAATGGTCTCGTATCGGTATGGGTTGCCATACATGGCCTTTTTATTCGGGTTACCGTTTCGATGCACAACACCCTCGAGCCACGGGATATCCGCAAGCATCGTCGCAGCGGCGCCGCTCAGATCGAGCTCGGATTTTGTAGTGACACCGATAAGCGCAGATGTTTCGTTACGGGAAACCTGCAGATTCAGCTCTGTTATATCGGTCTCTGGTGTGATTCCGATGAAGAATTCGTGGAGATACGATGCCAACTCGTTGACCGGATCAGACGCAACCGGGCAGTCAACAATTGGCGTTATCGTATGTGTCTTCCGCGCATAATACCCGAATTCGAGGCCGTCCTCACCAACCTGAGCCGGATAACGGGCGACAGTCCTGTAACCACGGTCTTGCGGCGACGGGATACACAGTTCAACCTCACAGGCATTAGTGCCGCTAATACGTAGGAGCGATTCACGGACGATGGTCTCTTTCCATCGGCGCTGGGTCCCGTCATCGACCGCCTGCCACTGACAACCGCCGCAAGTCGCGGCAACCGGGCAGAACGGTTCGGTACGGTGCGGCGACGGTGAGACGATCTTGTCGATTTCACCGTGAAAAAAGGAGCCTTTATCTTTCACGACGTTCACCCGAAGCTCGTCACCCGGTACAGCGCCGGGAATGAATACGACCTTGCCGTCGATATGGCCGACTGCATCGCCGCCATAGGCTAAGGATGTTACGGTAACGGTTTCGACTGATGGTGACATTTAGATGTTCTCCGGAGTCGTTTTGTATGCATGTACGATGATATCGATGATATGAATTCATGCGGAAATTACATCGGTAATATAACTATTTCATTTTTCGATTCATACAAGTATATTTTAATCCGGCCGCAAAATCTCTGAATTATATTAATCGACTGCAGGAATTACGTATTGACAGATAAAACCTTACGAAAGGGATTCATGTTATTTTTTTTAGTCGCACTCAGCGTTGTGACTTTTGTATACGTTTACACCGGCTTACGGATTGTCATTCCCGCCCGGCTGAGTGCCGGATGGAATACCGCGGTCATGCTTCTCATGCTTGTATTTCTTACGCTGCCGTTCATATCAATCTTCCTGCGGATGAACGGCCATCAGAATTACACGATTTATGTGCTTACCTGGATTTCATACCTGAGCCTCGGTTTCATCACGCTCGTGTTTCTCTTTCTTGTGGTGCGCGATATCGCCCTGTATACCGCGCTTTTCATAGGCAAAATCGTTTCGATAATAAAAAACTTTGATAACGGAGTACCGCTTCGCGGCGGCATTCTCAATCCTGAACGGCGGCAAGCCTTGGTTCATGCGCTCAATATTGGCATACTGGGATTGACCGGGCTCATGACCGGCTGGGGCGTGTTTCGGGCGCTTACCGGCCCCTCGATTGTTAATATACCGCTTCCCTTTTCAAATCTGCCCGATGAGTTTGATGGATTCCGGATTGTGCAGATTTCCGATATTCATGTGGGCTCGACAATCAGGCTGCCGTATATCAGAAAGATCGCCGAAATGGTAAAGAATATCGAATGCGACGTCATTGTCCTGACCGGAGATATGGCGGACGGCCGGGTTTCGCAACTCAGAGAGGATGCCGCGCCTCTTGGGGAGATTACGGCGCCTTTGGGGAAATACTTTGTGACCGGGAATCATGAATATTATTCTGGTGTGGAGGAATGGACCGATGAAATGCGGCGGCTTGGATACGATGTTCTGCTCAACGAAAACCGCATGATCGAACGCGGCGGCGCACGAATTATTATGGCCGGAGTGACCGATTTCGAGGGTGGACGGTTCGGCGGGAAGCATGCCTCAGATACTGTGAAAGCGATTCAGGGCGTTAGTCCCGTCGATTTCAAAATCCTGCTCGCGCACCAGCCGAAAAGTATTTTCGAGGCGGAAAAGGCGGGATTCGACCTCATGCTTTCGGGACACACCCACGGCGGACAGTATTTTCCATGGAATTTTTTTATAAGGATTCAACAGCCTTATACCTCCGGCTTGCACTTTCACGGGAAAACAACTCTCTATATCAACCACGGCACCGGATACTGGGGACCGCCGATGCGCGGCGGTATACCCTCCGAAATTACAGTCATCACGCTGAAAAAGGGATAGCGCCGTTTTTTTACACCGGCACGCCCTCCGCGGACAGAAATACTTGTTTTATTTTATTACGGATAATATATTCAGAATGTAATCATCTCCGGTACATGTATTCCGCATACCCGCTGAAACATCATCAAACCGGAATAATAATAAAAATTCGCTTATCGAGATAACTCCTCAAGTACTCGATATATGTTTGAACTTTGGTGATTTTTATAAGCATATTGTTGTTTGCTGTTTAAAATCGATAAGCAGTAAAAAAATAATTGCACATACCAATATTCACGGAGGAAACGTATGAAACGGATTGTAATCGCGGCGCTTATCGTACTCATTGCTGCGACGGCATTCGCCGCGGAGGAGCCGGTCAAAATCACATTCGATCCTGCGAAAGTGCCGGTCGACCTTCTCACCGGAGAACCTGTTACGCCCTGCACCATGGCGAAGCTCGGGAGTGTCAAATTCTATATGACACGCCTCCATGAACCGCTCGATCATCTTACCTATTTCAAAGAAGGTGTCAACACCATCCCAAAATCGCGGCTGTGGAAGATTGTCAAGGAACAGGAACAGTGGGACATCTGGCGCCCGTGGTTTAAAGGCGGCCATGACGGATATCCGATAACACAGAATATGCGCACGATGGCGGTATCGTTCATTCCGCTCGATCCGGTCACGAAACAACCCGGCACAAAAGTAACGATTCTGTTCAGCGACCTGAACGCAATAGAATGGAGCAAGGAATAGTCATAAGATAATAATTTTAATACTTTTAGGATATGTGAGGAATTATTATGGCATCACCGTTTAAACTGGCCCGGCGTAAGTTTTTGAAAACAGGCTCGGCATCGCTTGCGGGCGCGGTATCCGCGGGTACTGCCGTTCCGGCGTTCGCCGCCCCTGAAAAACAGCCGGGCGATACCAAAATCGTTTGTGTTATGGGCGATTATTGGCACCCCGCCATTGCGCAGGAAACCCATATGCGGCAACTCTTTTCAAGCGATAAATCATATAAAATCTATTTTGTGCTCGCGAGCCGTTACCTGACTCCGGAGCTGCTTTCGGACGCCGATTTGTTCATCAGCGCTCGGTACGGCGGTTCCGATTCCATTGGCTGGACACCCGATCCGGTTGTTGTCGAACGCCCCCGTCCCGACAGAATCTGGACCGACGAGCAGTGCGACGCACTCATCGATAATGTGACTAACCGCGGCATGGGCTGGATCGCCGCTCACTGCACCATTGCCAACGGCCGCGAGCAACTCCAGAAATTCATGGGAATTGTGCCTCTCCTGCATCAGGAGGTGCAGCCGCTCGGGATCGACGATCTCAACCCGGAACACCCTATCACGAAAGGCATTCCGCCATTTTTCATTAACCTTGACGAGCAATTCGCGCTTGAACTCACCGAGCCGGACAATACCACGGTGCTGTTCAAATCGACTGCGCTTCATGACAAGCGTGTCACCGTCGCCGGCTGGACACTCGAACGCGGTAAGGGCCGTATTGTCGGGCTGCTGCCGGGGCATTATCTGTGGAATTACCGTGTTCCCGAATATCAGGACATTTTCTGGAGGGCGGCGCATTATGCGATGAGACGCGATATTCCGCCGTATCCGCGGGGAAAATCGTACTTATAGATGTCATGCGGACGGGTTGTTAACTTACTGTAATTATGAGATTTAACGACAAGGAGATAGATTCATGAGT
>CAZCDQ010000023.1:0-29090 GCA_964497605.1 uncultured bacterium | reverse complement strand
TGAGGCGCGGTGCCCACATTTAGAATGTGTACAATTTCGACATCGTGCAAACGGTCGGTATTTCCGCCCTGCTCAACAAGCTCGAGCAGCAGGCGCTGAGGTTCGGCGCATCCGGAGCCGAGAAAAATACGGCTGCCGCTCCGGATTTTATTGATTGCCTGAGGAGCGCTCATCAGGCGTTTTTTATACAGTTCTTTCCAGTCTTTCATCATAACAAATGCCTATTGCTTACATTGCCCGGCTCTGAACAGAATTCGATGTTCGGTATAACCGCTATATGCATATATATTAAATATCAAAAAAAGACAAGTATGTCAACAAATTATTGCAGTTAACATTGTCGTAATGTTATTTTTTTGAGCTATGTATTTGTTGAGTAGAACTTTCATCATAAGCGCCTACCAAACAGAGAGGGTTTTTCTGAGAGTAATCGGGCGATAAAACGGTCTTGTATATAGGCCATTGAATATGTAAGTTACTCATTAAACATATTGAGATTGCATTTTACAGGGAGAAAATTATGCCCGCCGAATATATGAAAAAACTTGACACGCTAAAAGAGATACTCAAAAAAACCGAACGCTGCGCAATTGCGTTTTCGGGCGGTGTCGACAGCACGCTGCTTCTGACGGTCGCCCGTGAGGTGCTCGGCGACAACTGTCTTGCGGTCATCGCGACCGCACCGATTTTTCCCGCAAAAGAGAGCGCCGAGGCGCTTGCATGGGTGGAATCGCAGAATATCTCGTATATAACCGTCAACGCTGAGGAACTCGAGATTCCCGATTTTACCGCAAACAATCCGGACCGTTGCTATCACTGTAAAAAGGAGGTGTTCGGCAAGATCATTGAGCGTGCCCACAAGCATGGGATCGAATATGTTGCGGACGGCACCAATGCGGATGATACCGGCGATTATCGGCCGGGCATGAAAGCCTCCGCCGAACTCGGCGTGCTGAAACCGATGATGGAAGCGGAGCTTACAAAAGCTGACATACGGTCAATATCGAAAGAGGTTTACCACCTTCCCACTGCCGACAAACCCTCGATGGCCTGTCTGGCGTCGCGGTTCCCCTACGGTTCACCGATCACGCCTGAAAAACTGAAACAGGTGGACAATATCGAACGCTTTCTCGACAACGCCGGATTCAGAATTTACCGCGCCCGCCACCACGGCGATATTTTACGCCTCGAACTCGGTCCGGATGAAATGACCGCGGTTATCGAGGACAATATGCGCAGAAAGGTTATCGACGTTGCGAAAAAGACAGGCTTTCTCTATGTCACACTCGATATCGAGGGATTCCGCTCGGGAAGCCTCAATGAGGGGCTCAGTTCTGAAGAATAATAGTTGACGTTAATTGCTAAATGAAAAAACGTAATGATTAACGAATTTTTCGAGGAATAGCGGAATAATACGCCGGTGTTTTATTCTCAATTGAAAGCGCCGGTCACAATGCCGATACTGTCGAATATACCAGCGTTTTATCCGCCGCGAGAGATGCGAGATCGTCCGCCGCGATGAATCTGAACCGCGAGTGTCGAACACGGCGCTGTTTTTTTACGGTCTCTTTTGCAATGACGCTTTTTTCCTCCCGGGTGACCGGTGTACGGAACGACTGAAACCCAAAACCGGGTTCGATGAACACTTCACCGATGGTATTGCTTGTTTTCTCCGCAACAATAAGGAACATCCAGAACAGCGAATGCGGATTGTCGTCCGAAAGGACGATGCCGCTCAGGCCTCTGTTCACACTGAATCCGAAATTGTCCAGCGCTTCTATGACAGTCTTTAACTGGGATGGGGTTGCGAGCGAGCCGGATGGGAGGGTAATCACCAGCGATCCTGACCGGTTCATTACACGGTTTGCGTTTGTGAAAAATGTTGTGATATCACGCTGTTTTTTAAGATGATGACACACAAGTCCGCACATGACAGTATCGAACGATTGCCGGAACGTCCATGTCCCGGTCATGTCCGAGACTGCATAGAAGTGTTTTTTTCCGGTAAACGAATCAACCATCCGGGCGGTGTCGATAAGGTCGAAAAACAGATCGAATCCGGCGACATTCTCAAGCCCAAGAATCCCGGCAGTCAGCCCAACAGCACAGCCCGCGTCAAGAGTTTTGCCGCCGAAAACATCCTTCATTTTCACACCGAGGACAGCGGATAAGGCCTCGCAGGCACATGCCTGATACCCTTTGCCGCCGTCGATTCCCTGTGTCAGATACAGATAGGCATATTGTTTTCCCAACCCCTTTTTCCGCGAGATAAGCGAAAGCGCTTTTTTTGGAGGAAGCGCTTTTATATCGCCGATTATCCCCGGGAATGTTCGCGATCTGTAGGTTTCGGGAATGGAATCATATATTTCGGCGGCGGCGCGTTCGCACGCATCATACCAGCTATTCATAAGATAACAGGATATTACATTTGGCGAATGACCCCGATAACTTTACCGCCGATACTGAACGACGGATCTGCGCGGGTCACGGTTATCGGTTTCATGGTATCGTTTTCAGGGACAAGCTCGACCATATTACCGTCGCAGAATATCCGTTTCACCGTCGCCTCGCCGTCGATAATCGCGACGCCGATCTCGCCGGCTTCCACGGTCTGCTGCATTTTGACAATAACATAATCGCCGTCGTGAATACCCGCCTTGATCATGCTTTCGCCCTGGACACGCAGCATGAAGACATTGTCGGAACCCCGGTACATATCCTGAAGTTTGAAATAACCCTCAAGATTTTCCTCGGCCAGAATAGGCGCGCCTGCTGCGACATTTCCAAGGATGGGTATACCGTCATTAAGCCCGACAATGTTCAGCGCCCGGGCACGCGATGAATCGCGGGAGATATAACCTTTGCGGGTGAGCGCTTTAAGATGGTTATTTGCGCCGTTTGGAGATTTGATATTGAACTCTGCCTGAATCTCGGGAATAGTGGGAGGATACCCTTTTTCGAGCGCGAATTCCTTGATAAAATTAAAAATGTTTTCTTGCCTGGCTGTCAGTTTCTTTTGCATACGAACCTCCTTATTAAGTGTCGCCGTGATTGCTGTGTAATATCTTATACATTAATATGTGTGTAATATCTTATACTGTCAAGCGATTTTTTTATTTATCAAGCGATTAAGGATATTTACCGTTTATGCCGATAATGTATGAAAGGGCGGACATTTGTCCGATATTATGTACAGCAGGCAAGCCTCGGAAGGGTCATGCTACTGTAGAAATTCGAAATCGAAATGGATATTTCTAACTTTTTATGAACGTTCTAAGCCGCTGTTTTCGCACAAAAAGAGGAAAAAAATTCCGTTTACGGGAATAAAAGATGCTGATTCAAACATGTTGTTTATAGAGCTTTTATGCCTGTTCGCTGAGGAGCGCAGCCTAATTAGAGCGGTCGCAATATCTCGATAACATGTTGATAATACGTCATATAAACCAACATTAAAATGATGGGTTGGATTTTTTCGTGATTCGCGCCGGATGTTTGGCATTAATTGTGCTATATATCACAACGGAAAAATATGCTTTTCGGGGCGGCATGATTATGCCGATATACGAACAGAATGCGAATCAATTTCGGGAAATGATGTATTGAAATATTTGAAATAATTACTAAAGTTTCAAAAAGAGTATTCCGATAAGATATACATGGGAAAATATGCCTGTATTTATTCCGAAAATCAGAGAAAACAAACGATGAAAGACAACATACGAAGTGCAACCGCAAACAGAAACATTCACGCATGAAAGGGGTAGCGCCTATGATAATGAATGTATAGGTGATGAAAATTTTGTAGTTTCGTTTCATTTTTTTATTTCACAATTCGTTTCATTGATGAAGGCTTATCAAATGTTGGTAAAATAATGTAAAAGGTGCAGTACAGAGCTAAATAAGCTCTCGATTTTGTTCGGTATGTTTTTCATGCAGTAAAATTCTTTTAAGGAGAATTTCTAATGAGTTCAAAACGATTAATATTAATTTTTCTTCTTATGTTCGGTTTGGCGGCGAATGCGTTTGCTGCTACGGTAACATGGGATGGTTCAGAGGACGGTTCCTGGAAAGACCCCGATAACTGGTCTGGGGGCGTCGCCCCAATCAGCGGTGATACGGTTGTCTTTAATGCTGCTGCTACGGGAACCGATGCCACCATTATGGATATTATCGGTGGTTTGACAAATATTACCATACTGGTAAACGGCGATACCGGCGCCCTCGCGTCTGTCACGGTTAATACCGATCTTGGTATTACCGGCCTTAATATGACAGGCGCCTTGCAGGATTTCCAGATTCTTGCCGGAACCGGCGTGCTTTCTCTTTCACAAGCTACCACGATTACCACGATAGCCGGTGGACATGACGTTACGATAACTGAACGTATCGTTAATTCCGGCAACCTTCTCACGATTGCCGGTGCCGGTGCGGGTACGACCATTTCCGGCGGCATTGCCGGTACAGGCGGCCTCACGCTTAATATGGATGCTGCTGAGGTTGTAACGTTCGATACGGTTTCGCCGACATATTCCGGCGCGACCACGATTACATCCGGTGTGTATGAGACCGGCGCTGCGGACATGGTTTCGGATGTAACCGATATTACGATTGCAAACGATGCCAATGCCAAACTCGACCTTAAATTCGCCGAGACGGTCAAATCGATTGCATCCGGCGTTGCCGGTCTTCTCGATGTTGACGTTTCTCTTGTCATGACCGGCGATGCGAATAAAACGATGGACGGTGTTATCGCAGGCGCTGGTACTGTTACAAAACAGGGATCAGGCACACTGACATTGGGCGCGACCAACACGTATACCGGTATTACGACGGTAAGTGAAGGTACACTCGTTCTCAACGATGCAGATGCATACGGTGCGAACGCAACTGCAACCGGTATGACTCTGGGTGACGGTACAACTTTGGAAGTACTTGCTGCTATTGCAGACTTTGTCCCCGGTATAACGCTGACCGGTAATGCTACAATAGAAATTCCTACTGCCGGTACTGATATCGATGAAGATATCGATAACGGGGGCTACAATCTGACGATAACCGGTGGTGAAAGTGTCACACTCAGCGGAATCATTTCCGGAGCCGGCGGTCTTACTCTTAACATGGATGCGGTTACCGATGTCGTGACCTTAGGCGGCGCAAATACTTACACAGGCATTACCAGAATCAATACCGGTATGCTTACGACAGCCATAGGCGCCGAAAGAATTGCCGACACCAGCCCGGTTAATATTGCCGGTTCTGCTGCGAATGCAGGTCTTACGATTGGTGTAAGCGAAACAATCGGTTCGCTGTCCGGTTCCGGTAACATCACCATGGCTGGCTTAACGCTGACGATTAACCAGACAACGAACACCACATATTCCGGTGTTATCGGTGTCGGCGGTACGGCCGGTGTTGTCACCAAAAACGGTACCGGCAAACTGACGCTGACCGGAACAAGTCTCTATACGGGAGACACAACAATCGGCGCAGGTACACTCAATATCCAGAATGCCGCTGCTCTCGGTTCTGACGCCGGTAATACAACTGTTTCGGCAGGCGCTACGTTAGAACTCCAGGGCGGTGTCACAGTTGCGGCTGCTGAAGATCTCGATATCAGCGGTGACCTGGTCAATGTAAGCGGCGTTAACACGTACAACGGACCTATTACTGTGTCCGCTGCTACCAATATTATTTCCTCTGCAGGAACTCTTATTCTGACCGGAACGAACGATGGCGGTGCTAACTTAGTATTCTCCGGTGCTGGCGACACCATCGTAAACGGTGTCATTGCGAATGGCGGCGGCACTATCACAAAGAACGGTACAGGTACATTAACACTTAATGCCGCGAATACTATTGCGTCATTAACCACAGTTAATGCCGGTACGCTTGTGATGGGCGGCTCCATTGCCGGTGCGGTTACGGCCAATAATGCCGGAACGAAAGTTGCCGGTATCGGTACGATCACCGGAAATGTTATCATGAACGACGATACGATCCTCGCCCCCGGCGGTAACGAAGGCGACGAGATCGGAACACTCTCGTTTGGCGCTATTCTTACATTTAACGACGATAGCCGATATGTCATCACAATGTCCGGCGGCAGTATCGATAAAATTGATGTTGCCGGTCATTTGGTTTTGGGTGGGGGTACTACCCCGGCAATGGTGTTCCAGGCAGGTTACAACTCGTCCGGTCTGGTTCTTCCGGTAACGATCATGAATATCGGCGGTACGTATGCGGATGCGATGACCAATTCCCTTGGAACCGGTTATGTTGTTGATACCGCGTTGGTTGGTACGCTTATCAGGCTGACCGCGAAACCGGATATGGCGCCGACCGATATTTCGGTTACGCCGACGCAGCTTCCGAAGGGCGCGTATGTGAACGGCCCCGGTGGCGCAACCGACGATAACTATTTCTGGCAGACCATTCATTACACGTTCTCGACAGTTGTCGCAAATGGTACGATTACCATCGACCTGCCTGACGGTGTCCATATCGCGAATAGCGATGGCGACGGCAGTTTCACCGATGAAATCGCGATTACCTGGGGTACTGTCGACGCTGTGACGTTCTCTGTTACCGCTGCGACCGCAGACAATTTCGTAATTACGCAGGCTGGTCTAGGTGCAATTGCTGCGGATGATGAGTTCTTTGCCATGTTCCCGGTCGAAACCGACCTGAATCCCGGAACGATTACGCAGGATGATTATTCATTCACGTTCTCGGCAGATGCGAATCAAAACATCGCTCACGGCGATGCGAACGCTCCGTCTGTTACGTTAGTGGATGCGAATGCTCTTTCGGTTGTTTCGTTTAAAACGAATATGACCGGAGGCGACGACTCCACCGCCGTTATGGGCGCATATTATCCCGATTCGGCAGTCAATACATATGATGCGCTTCCGGATCTTGTTTACGATAACGGTCTGACCGACAGAGTTGCAAGTAACCTTGTCGCGGACGGCGGCGCTCTTGACAGTAACAACGATAATGATATCACCTACACTGTCTGGGTGTCGACAGACTCGACACTCGGTCATATTTCCGATCTGCAGGAAGGTGTCACGAAAGTCGTGAACTATGAAACATCCAGCGATTATGAGGAAAATGAAAATGGAACCGGTGATTCAAGGCTCTACACCGGCGGTCTTCCCGAGGGAAATTACTACGTTTATATTACCAGTGATTTCACCGGCGATTTCCCGCTTGCCCGTTCCGGCAGGCTGACCGTTCTTCATTATCCTGTCCTGAACATTATCGGTTGGGATTTGGACGGCGACGGTCTTTATGACGATGCCGGCCTTGGTGATGATGCGGACATGACGCTTGATACAGGTGATTTATACAATAACCTGGGTGCCATACCGGCTTCGGCGGCAAGCGTTGTTGAAGCTGACCTTTACGTCAGTGTCGATGACCTTGACGACAATGCGGAAGTAACGCTGTACTATTCCACAAATTCCAACTTGTCCTCAAGCAATATTATCACGTCGGGAACTGCTCCCAGCGTTGTTGTTGACAGCCTTGCCGGCGCGTATGAACTTACCGGCGGCCTTTTTGAAAACGTTGAAGATTCAGACGGCTTCATAAGCTGGACATGGAACGTCGATCCCGACGATCCCGATTCATATTCTCCTCCGGTCGGTTCTTTTGTTGCGGCCGGCAGCTACACCATTTATGCTGTCGCAAACGACGGCAAGAACCAGTCGTTCCTGAAGGCGCAGGGTTCCGATACCGCTGACGATGAGACGATCAAGGTTCGGCATTCTCCGAACCTGACTTTCGACGTACTCACCGAGTACAATGTCGAAGCGAGCGATACCGGCGCCGATGCCGATGTCACAATCGTTCCTTCGATAAGCGATGTCGTCATGATCAGTTGGGGTAAAGCCGGCGCTGCCGGTGATACTGATCCCGACGATTCGTGTGTCATCGAACTGTACATTGACTATGCCGATGCGCAGACCGGCGCTGCCGATTATGCCGCCGAAGATTATGCGGCGCTTCGTACGGCCGCTGCAGGCGCGGAATCCCCGACAGGAACGCACAAAATCAATAATGCTACCCTGTACGAAGATCCCGAAGGCAAGGCCGATTCGTACTTTGCCTGGAATCTCAAAGAAGATTTCGAACGTACGGGATGGCTTCCGAATAATCAGGTAATTTATCACCTGTATGCTATTATCGACGAAAATGACGGCGGCACTGCACGAGTGGTTTCTCTCGGTGGCGACGGTATTGTCGATACCGGTGAAATAATTACCGAAATCGAATTCAATTCCGCATCCACGTTTGCACGTCTGGCCGATCCTCCGGCGAAAGGCGTCACAATCAACAGCGACGAAACGTATACTTTCAATTTCGAGGCATTTGATTTCGATGCAGACGGCGATGTTGGTATTTTCATCGTTGAATCTTCCGAGCTCGTTGGCGGCGCTGAAGGTCCTTCTTCGGCGACTATTGCAGAATTAGAAGCCGCGGCAGGCGCTGCGCCCGGTACCGTTTTCTGTCTCACCGACGATGACGGGGACTATGTTGCCGGCGGAGCATGGCTGAGCGAGGATGATGATACATCGTATGATTTCACTATCAGAACTCCGGGTGACGGCGGCCTGAAATATACCAAAGATATCAGCGCGAATGCGGTTACCGATATTAACGGTACGTATTATGTTTACATTGGCGTTGATAACGACAACAATGACTTCGTTGACGGCACCGAGACGGTTTACAGGTCTCCCGGTACGATCACCATTGTGAACAGTAGCGTTGCCGCACCGCAGCGGAACCTGGCTCTGTCTCCGACAAAAGCCACCGTTGCGCAGGGCGATACGCTCAACTACTCGATCAAGTCTGTTGATCCGGGCGGTAATGCTGTTCTCATGGACTTCTATGTCGCGGTAGAGAAAGCCTATTTTGATCTGGTTCCTACCGCTGCAACGACTCCGTTTACCGATGCCACTGGTTTTGGTACGCTAATTGAAAACAGTGTAATTGATGATGACGCGAACGGAAGATGGGTGCTTCATGCCACCGTTTTCAATAGCGGAAATCCGATTGCGCCGGCGACATCAGGCCTTGGCAGCGAAATTGCCTCGTTCCAGCTTGTTTCGAAAGGTACAATAGAGCCTATCGAGGAACTGACGGCTGTATCCTATCTGAATGAGCCCGGAAACGGCTGGGTAACCGGTTATACGTATTCCGGCGAGAATACGACGACGGTTGTTAATACGTTCTCGAGCGACGTACGGATTCAGCCCAGAGCTATCGTTGAAGGTATCGTAGAGTTCCAGGGCCGTTCCAGCATGGATCTCACTGTTACGTTCGAGCTGAGGGAGCGCGATTCGTATGTTGCTACCACAGATTCCGTATTCATCGGAACGTCCGATGTAGATGCCGAAACCGACGGTTTACAGTATACGCTGGATACCGACGGTAAATTCACCCTTTTGAAAGTTCCGTCAGGAGAGTGGGATTTCGTCGTCATCTATGACCGTTATCTTGCCGCTTCGCAGGTGATCGAAGTTTATCCCGGTGTTGACGATGTATTTGTCGACTTCGGAACGCTTCTCGGCGGTGATGCAGCAGGATACACCGATGTAAACGATGCGGTCAATCCTGATAACGAAATCGACACCGAAGACCTCGATCAGATCAGCGATGCCTATCTGAAGACATCTGCCGATCCTGAATGGGATGACGGTGTGAACAACTACAAGTTCAGTGACATCGACGAAAGCGATAAAGTCGACGTTACGGACTTGCAGCTTGCAACCTCCAACCTGAACGAAGACGGCGCGCAGCCTATTTATAAGACTGCGGTTCAACCCGACGCATCCAATGCCAACTCGACGTTCGAGCTGGTGGACGTGCCGTCTGAACTTATTGCCGGCAGAACCTATACATTCAAGGTGAACGCCGCCAATACCGCCGATGTCAGAGGTTACTTTGTGAACCTGAATTACAATCCGGCAGACCTCACATTTGTTGAGGCGAATAAGGGCGATTTCATAGGCGCGAATTCCTACTACTTCCCGACCATCGGCGAAAATACAGTAGGATTTACCAATGCCGTTTATGGTCACTCCATCTTCTCCGGTGACGGTACGCTGGCTGAGTTCACATTCACTGCAAACCGTAACTGCTCATTCTCAGACAATATGCTCGGACTTGTTGAAGCTACCGTAGTCAACAAGGAGTTCCTGAGTGAATCGATCACGATTGAGAATCCGACAGTTATCGAAAGCGAGATTGTTGCGTTCGATTTGAACCAGAACTTCCCGAACCCGTTCAATCCGACGACAACAATCAGTTTCAGCATCCCGAAACGCAGCAATGTTGAGGTCAAAGTATACAACATTCTTGGCTCTCACGTTAAAACACTCGTTTCGGATGTGTATGATGTCGGTAACTACTCGATAGTATGGGATGCGACCGATATAAACGGTAACCTTGTCTCGAACGGTATGTACTTCTATACCATCAGAGCAGAAGGTTACAGCGCAACCAAGAAGATGATGTTCCTGAAGTAATTCGGAGACATCTTTTCGGAAAAGAAGGAGGGCTCGTTTCTACGAGCCCTCCTTTCGTTTACAGATCGAAAAAGGAAAAAAATTCCATAAAAATGGCATTTTTTTCTATATTATACAATGGTGTCTATAATAAATTTCCGGGAATGGCCGGATAACATAATAAATTTGGGGAATATAAGCGTTTTCAGCGTTTTCATTCGGGTAAAAATACTGGCATAATATTTGCTCTAAATAATTGATGAACAATTATGTGCATAATTTATTCAAATCCAGGCCTTTCAATGAAGAATCGCGTCGTTGTCACAATCTCGGTCTTACTCATCTTTCTTATGGCGTCTCCGGCGCTGGTATTGTCCAGAACGGAGACGACAAGACAGGGTAAGATCGATTTGTACCTCTATCAATCCGGAACGGGAACGGATCGAAACGGGATAAACGACTTTCATGTCAATGTCGGCGATACCATCAGTATCGATGTTTTTATCCGTAATATCAGGAATGAACCGGTAACTGGCCTCGAAACTTATTTCACTGTCGACGATAAATATTTTAAAGTCGTTAGTCACGGGAAACTCATAGAAGGAGGTTTCAGGCCGTTTGTGCAGGGTACCTATTTAGGCACAAGCCAAATTCCATACGTGAATAATACGCATGGAGATTCTTTGTCGGCAGCTGATAATGGATTCAGCGGCTGGCAGCTCGATTATGCGGAATTAACAAATCCTCCTGGCGGCGGCGGTCAGAGACCATCATATTCCGCGAGATTCGGGATTGTCTCATCATTTCAGCTTATCGCAAAAGCGCCCTGCGATTCGGTATCCATCACGCAACAGGTCGATACATATTACAACAGAGTGACGCGTTATCACACCGCCGATTCAAGCGACAGTTATTTTTTTAAAAATTATCAACCATGCTACATCACTGTGACGGGCGCGGAAATTGATCCGCCGCTCAACGATTTATTTCTTATTCCCGCGGAGTCCGATTCGTCGCTCGATCTCGATAACCATATCAATGTTCCTTCGATACCTGATTCGGAATTTAAATGGACGGTCAGCGGAGACAATAATATTGAGGTTTCAATCGATCCGCTGACACATATTGTGACATTTACCGCACCCGTGGGATATAAAGGATACGAGGATATTACATTCTATGCCGGCGATGCGTTTAATCCCAATATGGCCAACGACACCATGCGCGTTACGGTCGGATATCCGCCGTCATTACTGGAAAGCGCGCTTCCGGATACGATATTCGTTTACGAGGATTCGCTTCAGGTTGTGCTCAATCTTCCCGATATTGTTGAGGATAATGACAGTTCTTTCGGGGATTTGACATGGACGTTTAATTCCAACGGGAATATAAATCCCACTCAATCCGGCACTTCACTTATGATTCAGGGAAACGAAGATTACTATGGGCCCGACAGGCTTCATATAACGGTGAAAGATGAAATGGAGATAATGGATTCTGTCAGCCGCCCTGTCTGGGTTTATCCGATTAACGACGCTCCTGAATTAGAGGAATTGCCGGATATCACGTTTGAACGGACGAAGAGCTATGAACTTGATATGAATGAATACGCCTCTGATGCCGATTTGGATCCGCTGACTGTGAACTATACAACACCGGAACATTTAACGGTCGATATTGAAGGTATGAATGTTATTCTTAAAGGAGAGGTTGGATTTATCGGTTCCGAAAATCTTATACTTTTTGTGAGCGACCCTATCGGGCTTTCCGCAGCCGATACGGTTACAGTTGAAGTAACGCCGCTCACTGGTGTGCCGGAGTGGAAACGATTACCGAAAATTGGATTCCCGCAGGGATCGTCGTATTCGGATTTGATTTTATGGGATTATGTTTCCGATCCCGACGGGGAAACCGCCAATCTCTCATTTTCATTTACAAATTACGATGATGTGGACAGTGTTTATGTCAGCCCGCAAAACGGTCGGCTGTATCTGTTCGACAAGGACGATACGCCGGGATGGGACCTTATTACGGTGACCGCAACCGATTTCGATAAGAATACTTCCTCCACTGAAATGCTGGTCTTTATAGGGCCCTCGGACGGCACTCCTATCGTGGCCGCGATACCCGATACGACAATACGTACGGGAACCGAGTCGGACTGGATCGATCTCGATTATTATTATTACGATGTCGATCATACCGATGATCAAATGACATGGACATGGGCACATGCAGGGGACGACAGCCTGGCGGATGCCGATATCGATCCGTTATCCAGGAATGTCCGTTTGGCGACGGTTTATGCCGATTCGTCCGGCACCGACGAGATAATGTTTACGGCAGCCGATCCCGACGGAAAGACCGCAAGCGATGTAAGCCTGATAACAATACTCGGTGAAACGAGGCCGGTTTTGGATATGCCTGCGAAGATCGCATTTATAACAGGTACAAGCATTACACTTGATTTAGACGATTATGCGGGGGACCCTGATTTCGATAATTCCGAGCTGACATGGAGCTGGAACGGTAATGTCAATATTGCCATTGCCGAAGACACTGAAGACACGACATCCTCATACCCGCTGAAATTCTCAAGTACCGAGGGTTGGACCGGCTGGGAAAGAGTTTATTTCGTTGTGCAGAATCCTTTCGGCGGCACAGCGGCAGATTCGACACTTGTATTCAGCATGCCGGACGACGGTTCTCCGGTTGTCGGCGGTATTAGTCATGTTCGTGTCAAAGCCGGATTATGCGATTCGCTGAATATTGATTTGGATAACTATTACTATGATATGAATACAGCCGAAAGATTTATGACATGGTCGGTATCAGAAACCGATAGTATCGAGGTAGAAATCGATCCATTCACGCATGAAATTTCTTTCTGCGCACCCTCGCCGACATTCGAGGGACAGGAAATGGTGACGATTTCGGTGTCGGATGGCACTCATGCGGATTCAATGTTTGTAGCGGTGAATGTTTACGGCGCAACTATCGGCGATGTATTTTCTATGTCGCTGTTCAGAAATCCCATGCAGGGGGATTATATGGACATCTATATTGCAAGCGATAAAAAACTCAGCGGATTGCCATCACTCGAGGTCAGAGTTGTTAACGATACAACGAACGTTACTCTGAAATCGATTGCAACCGACACTTTGTACTATTATCACGGCAACTATCTGCTGCCGTACGAGGCGAGTCTCGGTCTTCAGCAGAATGCGCTCATTATCGCACGAGGAACAACCTCGGCGGGAAAAGGTATCCAGGATACGCTCAGCTTTGCATACGGCCGCTACGGGCCTGCAGGAGGCAAAATTTGCCTTGGCGATGTTTCGGTGAATATTCCTGAAAATGCTTTCGAGGAACCGGAAATGCTTACACTGATCTCGGAGTCGGCCGTTCCGAATTCTACAGCGAAAGTTGCTGTTGATGAAGTTATATTCAAAGGCGATATCTATACGCTTGCGCCGTTAAATCTGAATGTTCATGTCCCGCTTGAAATTGATGCCGAGATATGCTGCCGCACCGAGGGTGCAGGGATATACCGACTCAGTTCCGGAGGATGGACTTTTGCAGGCGGGAGTGTTTCCGGAAACCTGCTGCAGGCAGCGATTGAATCCGGCGGGAAATACCGCGTCGGGTACGACCGGATTGCCCCGCGCATCGTAAATGCGGAATCGGTGGACGGTACCGTATCGTTCATCGCGGAAGATTTCGGAAGCGGTATTGACAGCGCGTCGCTCAGCATTGCATATAATGACGAAAACCTTGCATTTACGTTTGATCCCGAAAATTCACTTGTCACGGTGGATGTTTCGGACGTTTATGGGGTAACCGATATCTCACTGGATGTATATATTGCCGACAGATCGGGCAATGTGACGTCAAAATGTCTCGATGCCCATGTCGAACCGCTTCCCGGGCAATTCACTGTGGAGCAGAATATGCCGAATCCGTTCAATCCCTCGACGGCGATTACATTCTCGAATACTTCGGGGCAGCGGGTTACGATCGAGATTTACGATATTCTCGGGCGGCGGGTGAATGTGCTCACCGACGATTTTTATGAGCCCGGAACGCATAATATTATCTGGGATGCACGCGATGAATCGGGACAGATCGTCTCGAACGGCGCCTATCTTTACCGCGTTATCACCGGACCGCATATAATAACCCGTAAAATGTTGTTTATGAAATAGAGGCAGACCATGAGACATACATACTTCATAGTCATTCTCATAATTTTTACCGGATGCGGCGGCGGTATCAGCTCCTACGATATGCTCGATTATGACGGCCTCATCGAATCCGGCTGGAAAAAGTATAATCAGAACGAGTTCGAGGAGGCGCTCAGCCTTTTCGGGCAGGCGAAAGATTATGACAGCGAACGCCCGGAAGGGTATATCGGATGCGGTTGGTCGCAGTTTATGCGTCAACGCCCGGACAGCGCGCTCGTCGAATTTTACCGTGGATTCGATTTCATTACGACGCTCGACGATTCGGTCGATACGATCTGCGGTATCTCAGGCTCGTATCTCGCGCGGAATGAAAACAGCAAAGTTATCAGCCTTCTCTCATCTGTCGATCTTGATTCATTTGAGGGTTCTTTCCCGCTTCAGGACCACGACTTTTCCCTTGATCGCGGCGATCTCGAGATTGTTCTGGCACAGGCGTATTTCCGGCTTGGTATATATTCATCGAATGAATCCGCCGATCCTGCGAACGCGCTGTATCGTCTTAATAAAGTATTATTTACGCCCCACGAATATACGACTCCCGATAAACTTATGGAAGCAATGGCCGAGTATGTCGATCAGTCATTGGGAGGTCTTTAAAATGAATAGGAAATTTCGTATTGCATATATAATGGTTACGGCGCTGACCGCGTTTACGATGATGACAACTGCGAACGATTTTGGATTTTTTAGGACGATCCCGGTAGAGACACCCGAACGCGGAATAATCAGAATGTCGAACACGTCCCATATTTCGAACTTCATTGCTAATTCCGTTCTTGAGAGCAGATACGGTGTGAAAGATCCCCGGATTTTCGGCAGCGTAACCGAAATCGAACTTGGTGTGACAGATTATCTGAATTTCAACGGTTCACTGCCGTACTATGCGGACATGTTTAAACAGGGAAGCCGCAGCGGAAAGAAAACCGGCGCCGGCGATGTCGTTCTGGGTTTCAGGCTGGCAAAATCGCTCGGAAATAAGGAATTCAGAGGACTCAGTTTCGGCGGCCGGGTACGAATCCCCGAACAACTCGGCTACGGCGCCGAGCCGCTCGGGCTCAGGACATTCTCCTACGGTAAGGTCGCCTACAGCATTGAGGCTTCCTCGGGATTCAGAGTTAAAATGGCAGACTGTAACATATCGGTAGCGATGATACGATTTCCGAATGCGGCGAATGTCGATTCGGCGTTTACATCGGATACGTTCTACAACACCGGATTCGGGTACATGGGTGTCGGAAGACCGGACGCAACGGGTCTTGCCGAGGGACTGTTCCAGAATCAGCTTCATATATCTGCGGGAACGTCATTCACGGTGAATCCGTGGTTTGCGGGTATTCTCGAATTCAATTCGACAAGATTTCTGAAAACGCCGAAACGTGAGACAATAATTTCCCTGACACCCGGATTCAGACTCGGAAACTCAAACGGATTCAACCTGAGCGCCGGACTTGAATATGCCCTGAACGGTCCCATTCCCGACAAGACGTTCATGTTTAGGTTCAGAGTTCCGACACTTTCCGCGAGCGACATCAAGCAGATACTGACCCGCAAAAGCACGGGGCCGGAGATACGGTCGAAAAACTCGCTTGTAGCGGTCAATCATTTCACGAAACAGGATATGTCGTATTTATATAGCGATGATCTGAAAAAAACCTTGTACCAGAATATGAATGAACGCGGCGTCATGTCACTGGTACCCGAAGGTAAAGTGAAACAGGCGTTCGTGCAGGAATCCCTTGCGGCTGCACCTGATAAACCGCAGGAATTAGGCGTTCGGCTTGGCGCGAATTATCTGATAAACGCCGAAATCGCAAATTATTCGGTTACCCGCGGTTCCAGTTTAAAAATACCGTTTTTAATCAGTTTTCCCGAAACGAATTTTTCCATTTCGGTGATTGCGTCGGTTACCGACCTCTCCACCGGAGAACGTCACACACTCGGGACCATCACCTCGAATTATATTGTATCCCGAGGTGTTATCTTTTTCCCGACCAGCCCGTCATCGGATATCGAATTCATTTCCGTTCTCGAACGCAGAGACTGCGAGAAAGAACTGATTGACCGCTGGGTGGAGAAGTTCAACAGTGCATTGATGGAGAACATTGACATTTTCGGGTGGGAGCCGAAACAGACCGGATTAGTCGAATCAAGCGCATTCAGCGGTTAATTCTCTCGCATTATTTGGCCATTCCGCGAAGAATAGCGAGAGGTCAGTGCACCGAAATCCGCACAATATCCTCCTGTGCAGCTCTGTCATTATATAACGCTTGACAAATCAGACGTTTACCGTTTATAATAATAATACATTTTCTATAATGTACCGGACGTCACATTTTGTCGATGTCATGGGCGGTATTATGCTGGCCGCGGTATTGTTTGAGAAAAAAATTCCCAACACCAGACTTCTATGCGAAAGGACATATAATGAATATCACTCACAGATTCCGAAGATCCGGCATTCAGCGCCGCGTTAAATCGACCGGTTTTCACGATGAGCAGCGAAAAAGCGAGGATCGGCGCGTGTCGCTGAGAAATCCCGAGGAGATGAGCGAGAAATTCAAAAAGATTCAGATGTTCAAGGGATTGTCCACAAACCAGATTATGAAAATATTGAATATCGCCTCGATCAAGAAATTCCAGGAGCAGGAAAATATTTACGAGATCGGCGAAGATTCGGATAGCATGTTTATCATTCTCAAAGGGAAGATAAGCATTATGTTCAACAACGGGCTTGAACTGCTCAGCATTACACCGGCGGGCACGGTCGGCGAGATGGGGCTGTTTACCGGCGAAAAACGATCGGCGACTGTCCTGACCGTGACAGATTGCACATTGCTGTTTCTGTATCGGGAAGAGCTGTTCACGCTGTTCAATGCCGATATGAATCTGGCGAATAAAATTCTTTTAAATGTGATTCGGGATCTTTCAAAGAAAATGCGTAAGGATAATTCGCAGCTCGAGGAGCTGCTCTACAGAGTCCGTGCGCTCGATTCGCTGTAAAGCGGCGTTCAATGCGATACAGTCATAAATAAATAGTTTCGAATAATCGAAACATTCGGATGTACGTGGGGGAAACATGAAAAGAAGAACATTTTTGAGCAAATCCGCAGCCGGTTTGGCCGGCATAACCGCCGTTACAGCGGGATCGCAGCTTTTTTCCTGCGCGACGGATAATACCGGCGGGCAGGCTGAACGAACCAACAGCCGTCCAAATATTCTCATCATCTTATCGGATGATACTGGTTTCAACGATGTCGGATTCCACGGTAACGAGGTTATGACGCCGAATCTCGACCGTCTCGCTCGCGAGGGTGTCGAACTCAACCATTTTTATGCATATCCGATCTGCTCTCCGACACGCGCGGCGCTTTTGACCGGCAGACCGCCGAGCCGAAACGGCATCCTCGGGCCCCTGCAGAGCTGGACACCGCCGCCGTTTGAGCCGGGCAAGATGATGCTTCCCGGTATGCTGAAAAACGCTGGATATGAAACCTGTATCAGCGGGAAATGGCATCTCGGAATGAGGCCGCAGGAAATTCCCAATTTGTTCGGTTTCGACCGGTCGTACGGCTATCTCGGGCCGTGGATCGATTCGTATTCACATCTCACAACAAATTTTCACGGGGACAAAAGCGGTATCCGTCAATGGCACCGTGACGGCGAACTTATAGACGAAACCGGCCATGTGACCGATCTTATCACCGATGAGGCGGTCAGGTTCATCAAGAACGACCGCGACAAATCAAAGCCGTTTCTTTTGTATGTGCCGTACAGCGCACCGCATACACCCATTCAGGAGCCGAACAAATACACCGACATGTATAAGGACACCATTGAAAACGTTTCCCGCCGTTATTATGCCGCGGCAATGACCCATATAGACGACTGTATCGGTCAGATGCTACATGCGCTTGACGAGGAAGGGATTGCGCAGGATACGGTTGTTATCTATTTCAGCGATAACGGCGGCGCAAGAGGCGGGGATTACGCCAGAGACGGGAACGGATGGCTTATTCCTCCTGCGGAATTCTATATGTCATACGGACCGACCGATGTGCTCGCGGACAACTCGCCGCTCAGAGGCTGGAAAGGTACGCTGTACGAGGGCGGTATACGCGTTCCGGCGCTTATAAACTGGCCTGGGCATATCGATGCCGGTACAGTTGAGCATCCGGTGTATGTTTGCGATCTGGTTCCGACGCTGGCTGCGCTCGCGGGAACGGAGGTTCCTCCCGAAATGGATGTTGAGGGTATCGATATCATGCCGTTGGTGAACGGCGGAACAATGACATCTGAGCGGACTTTCTACTGGCGGTCCGGCGGACGGCTTGCTGTGCGGATCGGCGACTGGAAACTCATTCATAATGGCCGCACACCCGATGAGGGGGATGTGGAGCTATTCAATATTGCCGAGGATCCCCTGGAGACGAACGATCTCGCGGTGCAAAATCCCGCAAAGGTCGAGGAATTGAAAGTTGAGCTTGCCCGTCAGTTTGTGATGGACAGCGAGATAGTTCACTAAGATTTCCCCGAACGGGGATGCATGCGGAATTGAGAATCTTCGTCGGTTCTCAATTCCGTTTTTTTTAGGGGATTACCGGAAAAAGCGCCAGAGCCATCTGCCGCCGGGAAGTCTCCGCAGGATGCCGCCGAAAAATTCGCGCACGAGGGAATCTCTGTTTGCGGCAAACCAATAGCCGATTTTTTTGCCGATTCTAAAGTAAATGCTCTCATTACTCATGCTGCAATATCCTTTGCGAATAACACTTCGGCATGTCCGGTAACGTTTACAGATGCTGCAGCTTACTTTCTGAAGATACGAAATATCGGCTCAATTGGGAAATTGTTTTATTTGTCGGCGTGAGCGTTACTTCGTAACGGCAGTCAATGACTCAGCATAGCACGCGGAATCTTGCGCATCGATATGCCGGGGCCGGAGTAATGAACAGTAAGCCGGTCACCGCTCTTTTTCGTGTAAAAAACCAGACGGACAGGATGGCTTCCCGCCTTGAGCGAAACAAATCCGCCCTGCTCACGAAGATTGTCCGAGCCGTTATTCTTTATGATTGTCTGAGAACCGACAGACATTTCGGCGTAGCCGTCCGAGCGGACATAAAACGTATAAATACCTGATTTTGCTACTTTAAGGATGCCTGTAAATACATATCCGAGTGTATCGGCCGCAACCTCGAACGGCAGCGAAAAAGTATCGACCTTGCCGGATTTCCGCGGCTCGAGCGCATCAAAATTCGGAAGGTTTCGGTAAGATCCTTTATAGTATTTGTATTCAAGACCCTTTTTTGTTCCGGGATTTTTCGAAGGCGTGATCGGGGCGAGTTTCTGCGGGCGGATGTCTTTTTCGATATCGGCGAGGAATTCGTCGATTGTATAACCGTATTCCTGCAGCCTCACGACACCTGCCCGTTCGGCTGTCCGGCAGAAACGGTCCACCCGTTCGGTAAACGCCTGATCGACTGAGAGGCTCGAAGAACTGTGGTCGACTTTATATGCAGCGCCTATGGCACGGGCACGTGTAATGTATGCATAATCGACACTGAGCCGCGCGGTTTTAACACGTTCGAGTATTTCAGGGGTATCAGCAACTGCGCGTTCGGCCTCGTCCCAAAGTGCATCCGATGCGGCGAGAACCGGATCGGAGAGATATTCCGTTCCCGTTCTCTGCCATATGCCGATATGGATGTGTTTGTGCTCGACCTCATCATGAATCAGGTCGATATATTTTCGGATCGGAGTCGCTGCAGAACCGTAGACGCCGGCGAGAAATTCATCGATCGCACGTTCTTCATCATACCGGGGATTCCAAAGCAGTTTCGCGTTCAAATATGCGCTAAGATCTGACAGCTCGCCGCAGGGCGTGGTATAGATATCCTGCTGGAAAACGCCGGTGACATTGTTTTCGACAAAGAAGCGGATGTTATCGTCACGGACCCGCAGATTCGGAAAAGGTATAAAATATTCGGCGAACGATGTGTTATAATTCCATATCCACAGTCGTGGGGCGATCCTGCCCCATTCACGTAGATCACGTGCGAATGCCCTGTTCTCCTCGCTTCCGCATGTGGCAAGAGGATGGGAAAAACAGCATTCGATGGTGCAGAGGCGGATGACAACATTGCCCCGCGGACGCATGTTTTTCGGCGCTTTTCGAGTCCATTGATACGCAAGGGTTTCGACCACCTTATCGGGGAATTCCTTTTCAACCTCCTCAGCGACACGGTTCACCATCGCAAGAACCGGCGCGATCTGCGAACCCTCCTTTTCTGCGAGGGTCTGACATTTTCTGCATTCACAGTGACGGCCCCAGTCGTTTTGCGATATGGAGAGGACATATGCCTCGGGATGCTCACGGAATGCCTCCAGCACACCCTCGGTCACGATCTCAATCACATCCTCGTTGGTGCAGCAAAGCTGGCTTCGGTTTCGCTGACGCCGCCCGCCAACCAGCGAAAAATATTCGGGATGGGCGCGGAAGTATTCATCCGGCGGGACAAGTTTTTCGAACGTGTGGGCAAACATCTCAGGCACCCATTCGATTTTACCACCGTGACGGTATCCGAGACCACCGCTTTTGCTGTTGCGGTTCATGCGGTTCCGGGCTGCCCATCCGCCGTTAAATGCCTCCCAGACATAGGGCTCGCGGTATTCGATTTCAGGCACAACGGCCTCGTCCAGCGCGGGAATGTCAAGGCGGTTCGTCTGCGGAATACGGCTCACCTCGGGGGTGAACCATCGGCAGTCGAGATGATCCTCGAGAAGACCGAAGATGCCGTACATTGTGCCTCTTTCTCCGCCGCCCGCGATGACAAGATAATCGCCGTGCGTTTTCAGTACATAGCCCTCGTTCCCGAGCGCAGCGAAATCGATGTCTAAACCGATGCCGTCAAAATGTGTGTTCCTGCCGAGGATTATTTCATGTTTCTGCGGAGGCAGCGTATCGGTGACAATGGGGAGTTCTGCGCCGGTCATTTTATAAAGATGGGTCTGCAGCTCGATTGCGCCGTGGATTTCGGCGGGCGGGGCGTTTTCGGCGATGACAATGCGGTATTTCGAACGGTCGTTGCGGATAAGCATGATTTCGCCGTCCGGATTCACCATGCAGCCGGGAAAGAGGATGCAATCGACAAAAAACAGTATTGATAAAAATAATATTCTATGTGAAGAGATTTTTATATTGAACATTTATATGTAGTGTTTTATAAAAAACGTTAATTGACAGAATTTACGAAATTAAAAGTTTATTTTCGGTTCTTTCCTGCTGATTATGTTTTGCGCTGTTTGCAAAAAATAATAAAAATACATTTTAATGGACAGGATTAACAAGATTTACAGGATTATTTTTCTTTCATTTCTCCGTATTCTTCCTCAGCGTCCTCTGAGCGCTTTGCGATGAATTATTTATGAATATTCTTTAATTCCAGATGCCGGAAACACCCGACCACATGATCGTTCACCATGCCGGTTGCCTGCATGTGCGCATAACAGATCGTCGGACCGACAAAACTAAATCCCCGTTTTTTCAAATCGTTCGACATGGAAGCGGATTCTTTTGTCTCCGCTGGGATGTCCTGCCAGTTGCGCCATTCATTCTGAATTGTCGAACCCTCCGTAAACTGCCAAATATACGTATCGAAACTGCCGAACTCGTCCTGCGCGGCGAGGAACGCTTTTGCGTTTGCAACCGCCGCCGCAATTTTGAGGCGGTTTCGGATGATACCCTTGTTTGTGAGCAGCTCCGCGATTCTGGCCTCGCCGTACCGAGCGATTTTTTCGGCGTTGAAATTATCGAACGCGGTTCGGTAGTTCTCCCGTTTTTTGAGCACGGTTAACCAACTCAGCCCGGCCTGCGCGCCCTCGAGAATGAGAAACTCGAACAGCGTCCGGTCGTCATGGACAGGCACACCCCATTCGGTGTCGTGATAGGCCGTGTAGAGCGGATCGCCCTCTGCCCAGGAACAACGGATTTTGGTGTCAGGATGAGTCATGCCTATAGTATAAAAAAAATAATAAGAAAAAGATATATGTATATAAATAATATGCTGATTCAGTTTAGAAACGTGTATTAATCAAATCGACTGAATTACCAAAAAGACATACGGCTGCCACAATAACTGCCATAATGACAGCACACAGAAGCACCCGGCAGTCATTTCTGTTGTCTTCCCGTGGCCGCATGTTTAAATAATATCTTTAATAACAGTAAGATATATAAAATTACAAGTAATTGGCATAAACTTTGCATTATTAATAAAACAAAAGAATTTAAATGATCCCAAGTATGAATTGGGATTTAGAAAAAACAAAAACAATATAAAAAGGAGGTGGATACAATGTTACCGAGCATTAGGAGAAGAAACAACGCAATGGCACCGTCAATGGACGATTTCATTGAACGTTTTTTTTACGGGTGGCCTAAATACAGGGAGGATATGGAAACATCGTGGTCGCCACGCGCCGATGTCAACGAGACCGAAAAAGAATATCTGATCGATATCGAAATTCCCGGTATCGATAAAAAGGATATCAAGGTCGAGATTAAAAACGACGTGCTGACCGTGTCCGGCGAACGAAAAGAGGAAACGGAGAAATCTGAGAAAGGTTATCAGAGTGTCGAACGTCATTATGGCAAATTCGAACGTTCGTTCGGTCTTCCGGAAACGGTTAAAGCCGAAAATATCTCGGCGCAGTATAAAAACGGTGTAATGACGCTTACCCTTCCCAAAACGGAGAAAGCGTTGCCGAGAGAAATTACAGTCGATGTGAAATAACAGAAATCATGCGAACGGCCGGGCTGAAGACTGCGGCCCGGCCGGCTCCGTTTCTTTTGAAAGGAGTTGATTGATATGTTCGCAAAAAGATTTGTTTTTGACACACTTGCTTTATTATACGCTATAATAACGGTAATATGGTTTGTATCGGGAATATTTTTCATATTCCTGGGGAGTAATGATTTTTGGAAGTATTTACATTTGATATTATAAGGATGTGAAATAGAACTTTAAAATAAACGCAGTGCAGTAGTTTTTTAAAAAAAGGATAATCAGAATAATATGTAATCAATAAAACTTTTGATTGCCAATTTTAAAATAAAGAAAACGAGGATGCCGGGCATGATAAAGCGCCCGGTTTTTTTATAAAAAATGAATATTTTAATCGAAAGAATTCCTCGGAGTTCACTCCGGGATTTCTGTATAGTCTTTGTGCCGTTAGAAATTCTGGTGGCACGAAGTGCCAGGAAATTGGCGAAATACCCCGTAGCTTGCTGCGGGGATAGTCAATTTCCAAGAATTTCTTAAATATAAACGGGAGGGGAAAATAATGGAAAATTTCAAGAGATTCACCGGAGCATTGCTGATTTTGGTTGTACTTTTTGCAGGCGTTCAATCCTGCAATACCGATATGTCGCAGCGAGCAGAGTCCCCGGTCGGCACAATCGGAGACACTGGCGCTGCGCGATTCCTGCCCGCGCCCGCATTTGCACAAACAGGCGGCGATATGTCAATTGCGGATATCGTCGAGAAAAACATTGACAGTGTTGTCAATGTTTCATCAGTAAGAGTTGTCAGGTACGAGGGATCACCGTTCCTCAACGATCCGTTCTTCCGTCACTTTTTCGGTGATGAATTTCAAAACCGCACACCCCGGTCTGAGCGCAGGGAGCAGAGTCTCGGTTCCGGTGTGATCGTATCTGAAGACGGACTTATACTGACAAATAATCATGTAATCGCCGAGGCGTCAGAACTGAGAGTCATTCTCCACGATAACCGTGAATTCGAAGCTGAGGTTGTCGGCGCCGATCCGCAGAGCGACCTTGCAGTCATACGGCTCAAAGAAGATAATGTCGAAGGGCTGAAGCCTATGGCATTCGGCGATTCCGATGTCCTGCGACTCGGGGACGTTGTGCTGGCAATCGGGAACCCGTTCGGGCTGAACCATACGGTGACCATGGGGATCGTTTCGGCAAAAGGACGCAGTTTTGCGGCTGCGGGCAGAATCGCCGAATACGAGGATTTCATACAGACCGATGCAGCAATCAATCCGGGGAATTCCGGCGGTGCGCTCATTAATCTTAAAGGCGAATTAATTGGAATCAATACCGCTATTGCAAGCCGAACAGGCGGATACCAGGGCATCGGTTTCGCGATTCCCGCCAATATGGCGCAGCTTATCATGACAGGACTTGTCGAAGAGGGCAAGATTGTCCGCGGATGGTTGGGTGTCGGACTTCAGGATGTTTCATATGATATCGCAGAAACACTTGGAATGGATACACCGAAAGGTGCTATGATAGCAGAGGTATTCAAAGATACGCCCGCAGAAAATGCAGGGCTCAAAGCCGGTGATATTATTTTAGGGGTTGACAATAAAGAAATTGAATCGATAAATCAGCTTCGGAATATAATTGCATTAATTGGCGCCAACGAAAATACAACACTGACTGTGCTCCGTGACGGCAAACAGATGGATGTTCGTGTGAAACTTACAGAGCGTACTGACGATATGGATATGGCAGCGGTTACCGGCGAGGGAGAAGAATCGATTGACGGGCTCAGAATCGCCGAACTCGATCGGACGAATCGTGCGCAATATGAAATTCCTGCCGATATCGATTACGGGATAGTTGTGATCGGGGTAAGCGAAGAAAGTGTTGCGGCTAATATCGATATTCGGGAGGGCGACGTCATCCGCGAAATAAATAATAAGGAAGTGGAGTCTGCAGACCAGTTTATCCGTGAATATAAGAATTCAAACGGCAATGTCTTGCTCTATGTATATCGCGGCGGCCGTCATTTTTTCAGAGTCCTGAAAAATTGACCAAGCCGACCCTCCCGTTAATGAAACGTGCGTGAATGATATGCGCTACATCGATGAAAAGACTGCCGTTATTATTCCGGCGGTCTTTTTTTTATACAGAAGAATACATAATTTAGTACGATAATATGTTGATATTAAAAAAAAATATCATATACTATTGAAACAGCAATTTTGAGAAGTATAAACGACAGACCGATAACGTACAAAAAATGAGCTATTATGAATAAGCGTGTCGTATCGATCGGCGAAATGCTTGCACAGTATATCGTCAGGCCCGGCGCGGAATCTGAAAACATCGGATTCGGCGGCGACACGCTTGCGGTTGCGTCGGCCGCTGCCCTTATCTCAAGAAAGTACGGACTTGGTGTAACCGCGGACTATTATACCGCGCTCGGCCTCAAGGGCGATACCGGGAGCGACGCGGCGATAGCATTCATGAATGCGCAGGGTGTGGGCAACGGATTAGTGAAACGGATTCTGGGCAGGACCATCGGGATCTTTGTCATTAATTATAACGAGCACGAGGAAATGGTTCCCGATCCGGTGACCGGCGAGCGCTACATATTTGACCGTCTGACATTGGCGGCGACACAAATGATTTCGCCGGATACTGACGAGCGTATTGTGCAGTCGCTTGCGAACGATTTCGATTACATGTACATATCGCAAATTAGCGTGGCTGTGCTCCGTCACCGTCCCTGAACGCAGGGCGCTGGACCGCACGATCAGGAGAGAATGATCGGTCTGTTCGCTGAGGAGCGCCGTAACGGTACAACCACCGTGCTTAGCACAAATCTCCGTTCGGGTCTTTGGGGATTCAGAAAAGGTGACGAACTGTCTCATCCCTGTAAACGCGAGGCAAACCGTATTCTTGACCGGATGCTTGGACATGCCGATATTGTGCTATCGTGCATCGCGCACGAGCAGGAGCTTGAATATTTCGACGACGAGTTTCCACAATACCGTCACGCGGAACGAATGCATGATTTCGGCGTTAAAACGATAGCCATGACCAACGGGCCGGGTAATATCTTCGTTTCGTGGTTTGAAAAGGGCGAACTGCATCAGGAGTGGGTGAAACCGTTTCATGTGAAGAAAAAGGAGGAAGCAAACGATGCTGGGACCGGCGATGCATTCGTTGGAGGATTTGTGCTCGCAGATATGATTGGAAAATCGCCGGTCGAATCCCCTCGTATCGGTGCTCGCTTGGGGGCTGCTGCGATGAAAAATACAGGCGCAATTCTTGATATACCGCACATGCCGGTTATCGGAGAATTGGAGCCATAACCGTTTCAAAAAAGGAGTATCGCGATGAAAAAGAACATGGGAACAATCGACCGCGCCATCCGGACGCTTCTGGCAATTGTTATTGCTCTTCTGTATTTTGCCGACGCAATAACGGGAATGGCGGCGATCATACTCGGGATTATTGCCGTCATTTTCATATTAACCAGTGCGGTGAGTTTTTGCCCGATGTATGTGCCGTTCAAAATTTCTACCCGTAAGAAATCCGAATAAGGGTTGGGATTTGTCTGATCAGCGGTTATGTTATATCATGTGATAAAATCGAACATACAATAATATTATCAAAGGACAGCGTATGAAAACATGGAAATCGGTGGACGAGGTGCTTGCATTTGCGATAGGAGAGGAAGAAGCGGCTATAAAGTTTTACAACGAGTTGGCGGAAAAAGTATCGACCCGTTCGATGCGCGAGGCATTCAAGGATTTCGCGCACGAGGAAGAAGTGCATCGTCAGAAACTTCTGAATGTCAAGTTGGGCAAAACCCTCGAACCCGCTGCGCAGGAGGTGCAGAACCTGAAAATCGCCGACTATGTTGTGGATATCGAACCCCATCCGAACATGACCTATCTTGAGGCGATTATCCTCGCGATGAAAAAAGAAAAAGCGGCATACCTTCTGTACAACGACCTTGCCGAATCCGCGGACAATGCCGCGATGAAAGCCTTGTTTCTCGGACTTGCCGCCGAGGAGGCGAAACACAAACTGAGGTTTGAGATCGAATACGACGACGCGATGGCGGAAAACTGAACATATTATGCCGTTGCTAACCTCAACAGCAAAAGGACAGCCGGTTCGGCTGCCCTTTTGCATTATCATTATAACACAATAACACAGAGATTATTCCGGCATAATCATATCGCCTTTTCTGATTTCATCTTGGCCCTCGATGATTTCAGCGTTGGAAATATGATCTGCGAGAACCTCGGTGACATTAATCTTGCCGACCAGAATGCCTGATTCTGAAGCAAACACTCTGAACCGGTCGCCGGGATTAACACCGTCCGCCATGCCGGCGTCGATCATGACTCTCCCGCCGCCTGCGGTGGTGACCTTGAATTGCTTTTCCGCATAGAAACTTGTGTCGGGTAATGTTAGAACCGCCCGGATTTCACGGTGAACTTTGTTGATCGCATCGACTGCGGTTACTCCCATGAGAGTGCCCAGAAACCGTTTCGATCCGAAATCGAGACTGTCGAGGCTGTAAAACTCATAATCGAGCTCGCGGGGTTTTCCCAGAAGTTCGAGTCCGAGGCCGCCTTCCTTGCTGTCCGCCTGGCCGCTTACCGTACCGAGAGGAGTACCGTCCGCAACCCGCAGAATTCTAACATGGCTCATTTCGACATTAGTGGTGTACTGTTTGTACCCGCCGATAAGCACGTCGCCGCCGCCCTGACGTCTGAACTTGAAATCGTCAAGAATACCGGTTATAGCGTAGTCGGCGTTCACTTTACGGGCGATAGCGATAACCTCGAGATCTGACATGACCCGCTGGTTTGTCCGTCGGTTGCTGAACAGCGCGAGAAATTTTTGGAAAATGTTTTTTTTCGGCGGTTTCGGCATCGCCTCCAATACGCTGTCCATGGGAACGACATAGAAATAGTCGTCCATAATCATGTCGCCAAGCATTTCGGGCACTTCGGTTCGGAGATCCCAGGGTCCCCGATAACCCGAGTCATCGTAAAACGGTAAAACAGCAACACGCTTTCCCGCGCCAATTGCCGGATTGTCCGCGAACGAAACCGACAGAATGATAATTGTGAAAAGAAGAATATATTTTTTCATATTTTCTCGGTGTCCTTTATTTCAAATCTCAATATATTGTTATTGCTGAATATTATGCATCGCATGCATAGTTGCCGTTACTGTCGGGACCACCGCATGTCAGCGGTTGATCGAAATACGGACATCTGGGAATATCCACCTGTGAAGAATATTCCGATGCCTCGGAAATGCTGATACCTGCAACCGATCCCGCGGAAACGACTGCGCCTGTGCACGCTGCATCTTTTATAAAGCCACGTCTCGTTTTCGTCATATTATTCCCCGCAACGATATGTATAGTCCATTATTTTCGCACTTGTAAATATACCCATACGAGAGAAAAAATCAAGTTTTTTCGTCCTTGAAAGCCCATAGCTGATCTTTAACAGTTATTTTTAAAATTTGGGACAAAATTGACGTAAGTTGTTG
>CAZCDQ010000022.1:0-30194 GCA_964497605.1 uncultured bacterium | reverse complement strand
AATAATACTGGACATTCACAATTGGTTGCTTAAATTAAACTTTTGACTGTCGAGGTATTTAATAGCTGTGCAACAATAATGCAAGGCACAACACAGAAAATCGGCATATCCAGCAATCCTTCTGGAGCTCGAGTTACAATAAATGGAAATCAATTAGGATCAACCCCATTATTTACCGATTTAAAAAGAGGCGATAATCATATTGTTAAAATAGAACTTGATGGTTATCAACCTTATGAAATGACGATTACAAAAAAAATAAGTGGATGGGTATGGGGTAATATTGTTTTCGGAGGTTTGATCGGACTTGCCGTTGACGCAATTTCTGGTGGAATATATAAACTTACTCCTGAACAGGTGATGGCAGAATTAAGGAGACAAAATGCAGAAAAGTATTATAAAAATGATAGATTATATATATATCAGTAACTCTTGAACATTCAAATGATTGGGAGCTAATTGGTAAACTCAAATCTTATTAATAAAAAAGAATCGCTCAATTTAGGTAATATATACTCATAGTAACGGAATTTATATCCGGTGTCAATATCATATTCTTGCATTGTCACGCATATTGAATAAATCGCAATGTAAAACAGCTTGACTTTTATCCGAAAAATCGTTTTTTTACATGTGTGTGGGGCTATAGCTCAGATGGGATGAGCGCCTGACTGGCAGTCAGGAGGTCGTCGGTTCGATCCCGACTAGCTCCACCAATATAAACAATGACTTACAGAAAAATACTGGCGAGATAACTAGACAGGCGCTCATCAACCTTGCCAATTCTTGCCAAAATTAACTTATGGTCTTAATAATATGCTATTTGAGGCCATTTTCTTGCCTATTTTTATTCCCAATTCTTGTTATTTATATTCAAGAAATACACTTTTCTTGAATCTATATTGTGTCTCATCTTTGTATTTTTTCCAAATTTTACGTTTGATTTCACGGACGATTGATTCAGGATCACTCTTCTTATCATCGTTGTTCATTTCTCCCGACGAATACACTTAAAGATTATTACTCCCATGGGCGATTTTATCCCCCTGATTCCCTCCGCTTCGGCAACACATTCACTCAGGAAAACAGGCACTCACACCCTCCACCATTTTGCCTTTTTATTCGATTAGGGGAAGTGGTCCATGCAAGGAATAGACAAATAATTCAATATTGAAATATTGTTGTTTTATTGTGCAATTTCGTGCCTTCTTTGAAAACGTATACTTTATGTCGCGTGTCCGCATCAAAGCCCCTCTTAAATAAAGCCTATAGACTTGAATCATACTAAACTTTATATATGGAAACACAAATTTTTCCCCTATCAATTATAAATCACATGAAATAAATTCTAATCATTTTCATGCATAAATGACAATAAAAGGTTTTTTAAAAAATATTTATGTAAACGTTTACAAAAAACATTTGCGTTATATTTAGCGATGTCTTAATTTCTGAATATGCCCTTTTAAAACACGATTGAAAAAGTTGCGATATAGTGTTTGAATCTAAATAATGGTTTAAATCAATGGCTTGCAGAAAGAAAAAATTGAAAATAAATTTTACAGCATTACAATTCAATCAGGCAACTATATCGAGAGGAGGAACCACTGATGAAAAAAGCGTTCTTGTTTGTGATTCTGCTGTTAATTGATGCAAGCAGCTCTTGTTTTGCGCAGACATTCGAAGCGCATCCCTCGCCCTATAATTTCCCTGGGGTTGAATATCCGCGAATCGAAAGCGATTCACGGGTCACGTTCCGGTTCAACGCCCCCGATGCCGAGAAAGTACAGGTCTCGATCGTCAACGTACCGTTCGACATGGTCAAAGGCGAGGACGGTTGGTGGACATACACCAGCGAACCGCAGGACCCAGGATATCACAACTACTGGATGCTTGTTGACGGTGCTCTGGTGCTCGATCCACGGACCGAGGCCTTCATCGGCTACGGTCACATGTGTAACGGTTTCGAGGTTCCCGCGGCAGACAGCAAGTTCTACGAAATCGACACCAATATCCCGCACGGCAATGTGCTGATCGATTATTATTATGCCAAAGCATCCAATTCCTGGCGACGCATATTCGTTTATACCCCCCCTGATTATGAGACGAACACGTCTGCCCGCTATCCTGTGCTCTATCTCCAGCATGGAGGCGGAGAAGACGAGCGGGTTTGGATCGAAATGGGCCGCACCAATGTGATTATGGATAATCTGATTGCCGCGGGGAGAGCAATGCCCTTTATCGTTGTTATGGAAAGCAGCGCTGTCGGACCGCCGCCCGTACGCAGAACTACCCCTCCTGCAGCTCGAGTCGAAGGTCAGGCACGCGGCGGAGAGGCTGCCCGCCCCCGCATGCGCTTTACATTCGACGCATTTGAGCGTCTGCTTATCGATGAGCTGATTCCCTATATTGACAGCAATTACCGCACCCTTTCCGATCAGCCGCACCGTGCAATGGCCGGTCTTTCCATGGGCGGCATGCAGACCCGTCAAATAACATTGAATAATCTTGACACGTTTTCTCATATCGGCATTTTCAGCGGCGGCAGCATTTCCCTCGAAGATATCGCCGACAAACCCGATTTCAAAGAGAAAGTCAAAGTCGTTTTTGCCAGCTACGGGAGCCTCGAACGCGGCGCCGCAACGCTTCAGGAAAACGCCGAAGCGCTGAAAAATTCCGGCGTCAATAGCCACTATTATATTTCGCCGCAGTCCGCTCACGAGTGGCAGGCATGGCGGCGTAGCATTCACGAATTCTCACCGCTCTTGTTTCGGGATTAATGGGTAACTTCAATCATAGTATAACCTCTTAAGTAAAAAGGTTCTACAATGAAAAAAACTCTTGTATTTGTCCTTACGGCAATGTTTTTCGCAGGCGCCGTCTGTTTCGCTCGAAACATTATCGACGATTTCAAACCCTCGACCAAGAATCAGCCCGGCAGTGAATATCCGCAGGTGAACTCACAGCGCTATGCGCGGTTCCGTATCGAGGCTCCCGAGGCCGAGAGCGTCGTTGTCAGCCTCGGCGGACGGGTCGGTACGCCGCTCACAAAAGACGCTGAGGGTGTCTGGACAGGAACGACGGCGAATCCTCTGGACGAGGGCTTTCATTACTATCGCCTCACAGTGGACGGCGGACGGTTTAACGACCCTGGCGCATGCAACTATTACGGCTCTATCCGCTGGGAAAACGGCATCGAGGTCCCCGCGCACGATCAGGATTTCTATGCGCTGAAAGATGTCCCCCACGGCCGTGTCGAGCAGATTCTGTTTCCCTCCCCAAGCACGAATACCTCGCGCAGGGCATTTGTCTATACTCCGCCGGATTACTATAAGAATCCGTCTAAACGCTATCCGGTGCTGTACCTTCAGCACGGCTGGGGCGAGGATGAAACCGCATGGAGCGTGCAGGGTCATGCCAACCTTATTATGGACAATCTGATCGCAGAGGATAAGATCGAGCCGTTCCTTATGTGATGACCTATGGCATGACCAACGAGGTCCGTATGGGCGGGCTCAGAAATTTCGATATCGAACCGTTTGAAACCGTTCTCAATGAGCTTCATTTATAGCCTGGGAAGGAGTAACTCATGAAAAAGCTAATCTTGGCTTTTGTCTTATTATCCGTTGGTTGTCAGGGAAATGTTACAAAGCAGAATTTCGTTCAGAAATCGCCCGAAGAAAAGGAAATGGTTGTCTGGTACAATCAACCTGCCGGCGATGTGTGGCTTGATGGTTTATTCATAGGCAACGGCTATATGGGAGGTAATGTTTTCGGACGGGTCCATGATGAACGGATCGCGTTGAATGAATCCACCTTCTGGTCTGGCAGGCCGCATGATTATAACGATCCTGATGCATTCAATTATTTCGATCAAATTAAGAAGCTCGTCTTTGATGGAAAATTCAAAGAGGCGGAAAATCTGGCGAATGAACATTTCTATGGGAAACCTGCAGCTCAGCAAGCCTACCAGCCAATTGGAGATCTTCTCCTCAGTTTCAAAGATACCGGAGATTCGATACGTGAATATTATCGAGAGCTGGATATGGAAACAGGTGTGGTCACGGTCAGTTACCTTGACGGCGATGTGAGGATGACCCGTGAGGTATTCATGTCTTATCCCGATCATGTGATGGCTATGAGGATATCTAAGGACAAACCGGGCGGCGTATCCGTTGAAATCAAACTTGACAGTCCGTTTACTGAGGAAATAACAACTCAAGATAACAAACTTATGTTGAATGGAACATGGAAATACATTCCCGAAACCGAAAGCTGGCTTATTGCCAAGGTTGACGGCACGGGAATGAATTTTCAGACCTCTCTTATGGCTGTTCCAGATAATGGAAGTTTGGAGACGACAGATTCGAGTATTGTCATCAGCGATGCCAATTCTGTGACAGTCATTTTAACCGTTGCAACAAGCTATGTTAATTATAAAGATATCAGCGGCAATCCTGTAGCCCGATGTGAACAAATAATGGCGGCAGTCAGCAATAAGGACTATAACGAACTGAAGAACACCCACCTCGGGGATTTCAGCAGTCTCATGGGGAGGGTTCATCTTAAAGTCGGCGATCCTTCAATGAATGCAAAACCGACGGATGAACGGATTTTAGATCTTAAGAATGGCCGCCCTGATCCGGAACTTTTGTCAAAGATTTTTCAGTTCGGCCGTTATATTCTTGCAACGAGCAGCCGCGAGGGCAGCGAACCGGCAAACCTCCAGGGTCGGTGGAATGAGGATCTGCTGCCGAACTGGGGAAGTAAATATACGGTAAATATCAACACGGAAATGAATTATTGGCCTGCCGAAGTGACAAACTTATCTGAATGTCACATGCCCTTATTTCAAATGCTCGAGGATTTATCGGAGAATGGCGCAGAAACCGCTAAGTTATACTACAATGCGGACGGCTGGGTATTGCATCACAATACCGACGTATGGCGGGGTACCGCACCTGTCGATGCGGCCCGTTACGGTATGTGGCCGATGGGCGGAAGCTGGTTATGTCAGCACATCTGGGAACATTATCTCTATACCGGCGATGAAGATTTCCTGAGAGAATACTATCCGATAATGAAAGGCTCTGCACAATTCCTCGTGGATATTATGGATTATGAGCCAAAGTATAATTATCTCGCCGTACCGTTTTCAATGTCACCCGAACAGGGATATTTTGTCGATGACAGCGGGGAGGAAATGTTTTTATCTTCCATGACGACAATGAATATCGGTATTATCAAAGATTTGTTTCCGCATTGTATCGAAGCGGGGAAAATATTAAATATCGATCGGGAATTTGGCGAAAAACTCTCCGAAGCATTGGAAAAGATACCACCCTATCAGATCGGGAAGGACGGCCTTCTGCAAGTATGGATTGAAGACTGGCGAAGGGGCAACGAGGGGCATAACATGTCGGCGAATTTCGGATTCTTCCCGGGAAACTCGATTACATTGCGGGGCACTCCTGAAATTGCAGAAGCAATCAGAAAATGGCTGGAACCCCGTCAATTAAGAACAAGCTGGACAAGCGCCTGGGATATATGCGATTGGGCACGGCTTGAAGACGGCGAATCGATCGACAACGTTATACGGGATTTCTTCCGCGTTCAAGCATCGGGACTGAGAAGAGGCAATGCGGCTCCCGGAGCTGATTCGGCACAAACCGAGCAAATGAGAATAATGCGCTCGGGTATTGGAAATAATTTTCAGAATACAAGCAGTAACCAATCAGACGCCAATTACGGATTCACCGCCGGTATCGCCGAATGCCTGCTGCAGAGTCATGACGGCGAGATATCGTTGCTGCCGGCGTTACCGGCAAGCTGGAAAGACGGATCGGTTACCGGCCTGAAAGCACGAGGGGGCTTTGAAGTAAATATAAGCTGGAATAACGGAGAGCTCACATCATGTGAGATTACTTCGCTGCTGGGAAATCCATGTGTTGTTCGCTATGGTGAAAAAACGAAAACGTACGATATCATGGCAGGAAGCTCAATTAATATTACCGGAGAGTCGTTATAGAATTGCAATAAATATTCTTATATATTCACCTGTCTTTTTCGGAGGTCGATGTGTCACATGATAAACCCGATTTATTAAAAACTTTTTCTCTGCTCAAACGCCGTCAGGCACTGAAAATATTCGGTGCAGGCGCAGTATTCACTGCATCTGAACATATTACGGGAGGCTTCGGGGCCGAATCTTTGGAAGCTCAATCGCTCGAGGATCACTCCACAGCGCTTCAAACGTTCCCGCTGACGGATGTTCGGCTACTGGACGGACCGTTTCTCAAGGCACAGAAACGGGACGAGGCCTATCTCCTCAGGCTGGAAGCAGACCGAATGCTCCATAATTTTCGTGTCAACGCCGGTCTCGAACCCAAAGCGGCGGTTTACGGCGGCTGGGAATCGGTTGAGGAATGGGTCGGCATTCGCGCGCATGGTCATACATTGGGACACTTCCTGACAGCGTCGTCGCTTATGTACGCCTCGACCGGTCACGAGGAATTGAGAAAACGGGTCAGCTATATTGTCGGCGAACTCGCTGAATGTCAGAATGCGGCGGGAACCGGTCTGATCAATGCATTCCCGGATAATACCGAACAGATCGATAATATGATAGCCGGCCGTCGATCAATCGGCGTGGTTTGGTACACCCTCCACAAAATATATGCCGGCCTGCGCGATGCCTACCTGCTCTGCGGCAACGAACAGGCACGAGATGTCATGGTCAGGTTTGCAGACTGGGCGGTGGATATCACCAAAGACATGTCCGAGGAAGAGTTCCAGCGTATGCTTCGCATTGAACACGGCGGCATCAATGAAGTTTTCGCGAATATTTATACAATCACCAACGATAATAAATACCTTGAGCTTGCTGAAAAATTCTGTCACCATGCTGTTCTCGAGCCGTTGTCAGAGAGGCAGGACACGTTAAACGGCCTTCATTCCAATACGCAGATACCGAAGTTCGTCGGTTTCGAGCGAATATACCATTTGACCGGCAAACAGATATATCACGATGCGGCCGATTATTTCTGGGAAACCGTCACCACAACGCGGACATTCGCGACCGGCGGCAACGGTGACCGGGAGCACTTCTTCCCCATCGATGAATTCGCAAAACGGCTTTCCTCCGCCAAGACAATGGAGTCCTGCTGCAGTCACAATATGCTCCGGCTTACAAGGCTGCTTTTTATAAATGAACCTTCTGCAACATATGGCGACTATTATGAACGGGCCCTCTTCAACGCCATCCTGGGTTCGCAGGATCCCGATACCGGTATGGTAACATATTTCCAGTCCACACGGCCCGGCTATTTAAAACTCTATTGCACTCCCTTCGACTCATTCTGGTGCTGCACCGGAAGCGGTATCGAGAATCATGCCAAGTACGGCGATTCGATCTATTTTCAGGGGAATCCCGACGGCACGTCGGCCGATTCACTCTATGTGAACCTTTTCATCGCCTCCACATTGAATTGGAAAGATAAAGGCGTCACAATCAAGCAAATCACATCTTTCCCGGAATCCGACTCCACCCGTCTAGAGATAACTGCTTCCACGCCACAGGAATTCACGCTTTTTATCCGCCACCCTGGTTGGGCGTCAACAGCTTCAGTCAGCATTAACGGCAGCGCCGCCCAGATTTATCGTAATCCCGGCTCTTTCATCGAGGTGAAACGCACCTGGAAAAACGGAGATTCGATCGAGGTGACCATGCCCATGACGATGCGTATGGAATTGCTGCCGGGAACAGCCGATACGGCGGCTTTTGTCTACGGGCCGATTGTACTGGTTGGTGCGCTGGGACACACGCTCAAGCCCGGCGAAGACCTTCACATAAACGAACGCACCATCGGCACGGTTTTCAACGAACCGATCGAGGTACCTGAATTCGTCGGTACCCTTGAAGAAATTCCGTCAAAAATCAAACCGGTCGGGGAGCCGCTGACATTCCGAACCGACGGTATCGGCAAGCCCGTAGATGTGACGTTGATTCCCTATTATAAATTGGCGCATCAACATTACAATATATATTGGAAAATACGCAGTATATAAAATACTCTTCGTTTAAGATACGTGCGAAAAGCCTTCATAGAGTCTATAATATTTTCTATGAAGGCTTTATTTATTTCATTCTTCGATCGGCAGCTATTTGAAAAACAATTGCAGCGTTTCGTGGAGATAGTGCCGCGCATTCATCCAGGTATGACCGCCCTCGGTATACAGTGATTCATGGACTATTTTCCGGTCTGTCATAAGCTGATCGAATGCTGAAGCGTCCTTGTATAAGAAGTCCGCCTTACCGACGCCCATCCAGAGAAGTTTCATTCGGCGATTTGTTACATCGGGATTGTTGGTGAGATCTTTGAAATACATATCGAAGACCTCCTCGGTCAGGAAAGCGCTGTAAGAACAGATATATGCGAATTTGTCGAAGTTGTTGAATCCGGTGAATAGCGACTGTCCGCCGCCGCGGGAGAATCCGGCAATCGCGCGGTGTTCCCTGTCGTTGACGGTGCGGTAATGTGCTTCGACGTATGGCATAATACTGCCAACCAGATCATCATTGAAAGCCTTATACATTTTTGCGGCCTCAACCGATGTCGGTCTCGGCGCTCCCACGCCCATATTACCGTAGGGTAAAACCACGATCATGGGTTCAGCACGATTTTGCGCAATGAGATTGTCGAGGACGAAATTGACACGGCCGACCCTGTACCAGGTTTCCTCCGTATCGGTTGTTCCGCTGACAAGATAAAAGACCGGATAACGGTCCCGGCTCTTGTCATATCCCGGCGGTGTGTAAACGACCAGCGGACGGGTCTCACTCATGGTTTCAGATTCGTAATAACAATAGGTCATGGTACCGTGCGGAACGTCCTGTACCGAATAAAACGACGGATAGTCTCCCGGTATGTCCACCAGACTGTTTTTAAAATTTTCGTTCGGGAATATATTCTGATTGAGCGGATCGGCGACGGAAATCCCGTCCACAATGAATGAATAGGGATATAAATCGGGCTCGACCGGTCCGACAGTAACGCTCCAAACTCCGGCGTCATTCTTCGCAAGGGGCGTTCTGCCCTGCATAAACTGACCGCTCAATTGAACTTGATCGGCATCAGGTGCCCTGAAATTGAAAGTGACCGTGCGATCCGGATGTACAATCGGTGAGTCAATTTGAGGACCCCGGGGCCCCTGCGCTTCGACATGTACAGCCAGTGAGAGACTTGCGGTCATTACGATCACACCCAGTGTTTTAATTTTCATATTATTGAGTCCTCCAGTTGTGAAAATGACTTTTGCTTCTTCAGGGAATATTCTTCTTTTCGACAGTCCAGCCGGGAGATTGTGAAAGTCCACAGGGACTCCCGGTAAACAGTTTAGCGGCAACACTGTCATCTTTCAACTGCCATTTCAGCCACCCTGCTGCAACACGGGCGAATTCACCCCCGTGCGGCTGTCCGTAAGTTCCGCCGTGGCCGACATCCATATTCGCCGCAAAAACCGGTATATGATTCAACCGCCGGTAGTCGTCCATACCATTGTTATAGGCAATATCAGACTCTCCGCCCAAAATATAAATGGTCGGCGTATGAATCTTCTCGAGATGGTCCTTGGCAAGTGCGGGCATACCGGCCATGCCGCTTCCAGGATCGGGAAGGATACCGCTGTTGCAGATCATCACTGTCGTGACACGCGGATCGGGGGCGCACTCCAACGCCTGCAGACCGCCGCAGGACATGCCGCTCACTGCAATATTCGTTACATCAATCTTATTGAAATACTGACTCGATCGGTTGCTGTTCTGCGCAATTGCCCAATCGATTGCATCGGTCAACTGGGAAGATGCCGATCTGCCTCTACCCCGTTCTCCCTCTTGGGGCATCGGACCGATGGCAATGACAAGAAATCCGTGTGACGCCACCTCGGATAAAAAGTTTACATGTTCCCAGGGCGAATTAGCGCAGGCACCGTTGCCCCATGCAAGTACCGGAAGTTTGTTACTTCCAACGAATACCGAAAGATTCTTCGGGCGGAAAACCGTATGGGTCACCAGTGTACCGTCGGTGACCATCAACGCCGGATATGGGCCGGTGCCGCCGTCCTCAACAGTTCTCGACGCCGTTTCGGTTGATACGGCCTCGACGAATGGTGTTTTACCGGAAATCGTCGCCAGACATCCGCTTAGTGTTACAAGTAACAGACAAACCACCGAACAGAATAAATACATTTTTAGGTTTTTCAATTGTTTTCCTTATAACGCTGTTCCAAGGCCCGGGCAGCGCACAGGCCATCGCATAACATATTTAATGTTTTTTCATTAACGCCACAGGTTCGGCATAAAACGGTAATAGAGCAGATGTCGCCAGGTTGACCAGTCATGGCCGCCCCATCCGCCGACATAATAGTCGTGATCGATATTGTGGTTATCCAGCGCCTCGTGAAGGGCCAGGCATCGGCCGCCCATGCGCCCGTTAGCTTCCTCGGTTCCCTGGCCGACGAAAAGGTAACCGACCTTATCGTTGACATTTGGGGTATTGAGGAAATCCTTGAACGTTTCCTCGCTGTTGACATCGCCGGCACTGAGTACGCCGAAATTCGCGAAAAGGTCGAGCGACCGGAACCCTATAAATGCCGTGTGACGGCCGCCCATGGAAAGCCCCGAGATCGCCCGGCCTTTCGGGTTTTCGATGGTGCTGTATTCCGCATCGACCAGCGGGATGACATGCTGACGGAGTTCGGCCTCGAACAGGTCGAATGTCAGTTCAACGTGACGGGGATGATTCCGGTGAAGGACCTGATTATTGGGAATGGCAATGATCATCGGGACCGCCTTGCCCTCAGCGAGGAGGTTATCCAGCATAAAGTTTGCGCGCCCGTCGTATATCCAGTTCGAGGGAAGATCACCGCTGCCGCCCACCAGATAAAGCGTAGGATAGCGTTTGGAGGGATCATAGACTGGAGGCGTATAGACATAGAGTTCACGCTCTCCCTTTGTGACATCTGAATGATAGACATGACGGGTTACATTTCCGTGCGGGACGTTTTTTGCGTCAAAGTAATTGGGGCCGTCGCCGTGAATGACAAGCTGGCTGTACGGAGGCATGGCGGTAAATCCGGCGACAGTATTGTTCGGATCGGCAACCTGAACGCCGTCGATCACAAAGTAATAGATATACATATCCGGATTGAGAGGCCCGACAGTCAGCTCCCAGATGCCGTCGTCACCCTTGTCGAATTGAACGCGATCGCGCTGCCCGGATTGTCCAAGTGCGGTGAGTAATGCGACACCCGAGAGACGCACTTCTTCGGCCTCCGGCGCCCGTACACGGAAAGTGACTGTTCTATCATCGCGGACATCCGGCGAATTGAGCCGTGCGCTGAACGGAATTAGGTTTTCAGTGTTCTTTTGCGGATTGAAGTCAAGGTTGACATTTGCCTGCTGTGCGTGGACAATTGCCGGCAAAAGCATGCATAAAATTGCGATACAAACACGAATTTTTATGTCGGTCTCCGTAATGTAATGTTTAGAATTAGTACCTCAAAAACAACCAGTGAATGCCTCACGTACTAACGTCAATTTATTTGTTGGCAGCGTATAGTATTCAAAATTATTTTTCCACGTAAATTCTTCGCCGGACTCGATGTCGATCTCGACAAACGTTTCGACAGTCACTACGGTCCGGATCGACCATAACAGTTCCATAGCCAGCGGACGGTCTCCGGTGATCCGTAAACCTGCGCCCGTATCCGTATTCTCGATGACAAGTTCGTTGTCCTCAGCGCTGGGTCCATACCCCTCAATAAAGAGTACGATCTCATCCTCACCTTCGAGCGGTCTGGGAAAGACAATCCTGTTTCCGTCGATCTCGGCAGGACCGCGGTTGTCACCCTTTCCCTTCCGTATCCGGAACGGCGTACGGATGGAATATGCAGGGCCGACGAGCTGATTGTCGATAATGGTGAAATTGTGATTGTAGACTAACGTTTGGATCGGGAGCCGTCCGGTATTTTTCAGACTTTGAGCGATCTCGAGTTCCGGCTTTCCTTCGACGAGCCGCACCGTTTTTTGATAGAGATATGCATATCCAGAAGAGGGATCGGTCAGTTCCTGTGTAAATTCGACCGAATCGGCAGCTTTATTCACTGTCCACGTGCCGGGATTCACTACCTCGTAATGCTTGTATTGGTTATATCGCCCCGGACTCTTGCGCAGCACTCCGACGCCGATCTTGATGAACGTTCCATCCGGTCCGGCAGTATCCCATCCCAGCGGTGTCACGAACTCGTTGACCGGACCGCAGAGCGCGCTGCAGAGTCCGGACACAACCTCGTCACCCTGGTATTTCCAATTGATAATGTCCGGATCGACCCGATCGATCCAGGGGCCGTAAAACTCGTGTCCTTTGTATTTCAGACTGTAAACGGGGCCTGACCAGTCGAAACGGGTCGACCGGTAAAAACCGTTCTCTGCGTCCGGCAAATACATTTTAGCGGTAACCATCCCATTTGTAATTTCTGCTTCCGGGTATTCCGCCGCAGGAACCGAAGGCGTTCCAAAAGATAGCATCAAGCTGCAAATAATGATATTCAGAATTATCATATGAGTTTTCCCTTCAATGGATCGATCAAGAATATTTAATATGTCAACTCCCTTGCATGCTGACTGATTCTTAAAACATCCCAATCATGATCGCATAATATTATGCCGCTAATATCAATAAACCTCTCTCCATTTGAAACATGCGCCGCCTTTACGTGCCGGACTGGGTCCGGTCGAGGTCACCATGACCGGGCCGGGCGAACCGGGTTTTGTCGCCAGATAGCGGTGATTGGTAATAGACATGAGCATGGAATCGTTCTGCATGAGGTTCACCCACTGGAACGTTTCGCCGACTCCCGCATTCGTATTTCCGATATCTTTCAGGATAGCGCGTTCACCCTCAACTGAAACGACGCTGCCGTTATGAGCCCTGAGCATGACACGGCCCAATTCGAGTTCGACAATCTCGAACTTTGCATTATCAGGAATTTCGCCCCTGACCCGGATGTTGATCAGCCTCGTGTATCCCGGATCGGCAGCCAGGACAGTGTTGTCGGCACCGCTGGTCAGGACAATCGTTTTACCGGCAGGGATTTCACGTTCAATGCCGCGGGAGCGCGGTTCCTCGACAGTATAATCATCGAAATCCGCAAATCCGCCTTCTTTGCCCGATGCGTTGAAATGGAACAACCCGGGACGGACACCCTGAAACGTTCTCAGTTGGAAGGTCATGGTGAATGGATCACCAAGCGGATTAAATTCCATGCCGTCTGCACTCCAGCTGAAAATAGCGATATCGGTGTCGAAATCACATGAGACACGGAGCCAGATATTCACGGGAGGGCTGTCCGTGCTGGTCGTGACCGGATTCCGTTCCGGTGCAGGAGTCGTATCCTGAGAAGCACCGCGGCCACCACGGCGTCGTCCTCCGCCTATGCCGGTGTTGTCATGCATAACCAGCGATAGACGATTGTTTGACTTCACAACACCTATCCACGCATAGGGATTGCTGAGCAGCGCCAAGCCGGCAGTATCTCCATCGAGCATACCTGAAGCGTCCAGTTTTACTGTCATGATCGATTCGGGTGCCGGCGGGCGCTGACACAGGGTGTTTCGTGCATAGTAAAATTCATTTGCCGGGAGGGAATGAAGGCGAAGCACGCCGGGATTTTCGGTGAGCGACCACTTGCTGACAACAGGAACATGATTCCATTGCCAGTGGGGATTCAGCCGGCCGCTGTCGAAATTGTCATCGTGGACAAACGACGGTTTCGGTTCCTGAATGTGACCGGTATCCGGTTTTATCCATGTATTGGGTGCTTTTCGCAGATTTCCGGGCAGGCCGATGATCGGGAAACCTGCATCCCAGGTGACCGGAACAAGGGCAACCATGCGACCTGCGCTGCCATGGTCGGACATGATGACGCTCCACCATTCACCCGAGGGTGTATCGACAATGCCTCCCTGATGCAGCGTCAGGCCGCGGTCATTGGCTTCAGCGTTTGCGAATGCGACGGTCGTAATACCGAGAGACTCCCCCTGTACCATACGTTCAACTGTCCATGGCCCCTCGATAGATTCCGCTCGTGCAACCATCTGATCGGTTGTTGCGCCCGGGATAGCCGAAACGTCGTAATACATACCGTTAATTTTATACAGATGGTGGCCTTCACCCATGCCCGGGGCATCCATTTCGTATTTGACGTCGGGTACAATAGACATGAGGTCGGGTGCGAGTTCTTCGATGGTATAGGGATTTCTATTACCGTATACAAGGTATATCTTGCCGTTATCGTCAAACAGTACCGACAGATCATGCCGTCCCGGAATCTGGTTTTGTTCCCATGGGCCGTAAATTGATTTCGAGCGGAAGACCTGCAATCCGACACCGTTAACATTGGTGAAAACGTAAAACATACCGTTATGATAGCGCAGGCAGGGCGCCCAGATTCCCCGGCCATAATTTTGCTCACCATTCTCGAGCCGAAACGCCGGACCGAAATCGAGGACATCGGTACAATAGCCGGCCAGTTCCCAGTTCACCAGGTCCCTTGAATGCATAAGCTGCACCGCAGGATTCATGTGCATGGTTGTTCCCGCAAGAAAATAGTCCTCACCGACACGAATAATATCGGGATCCTCAAATTCTTCATAGAACAGTGGATTGGAATAGGTACCGTTACCGTTGTCAGCGGTCCAGTTCATCATGTATGAACCCTCCGGTGCATTTGAGCCGAGCGGTGTACCCTGAAGCGTTGACGGCGTCTCGTCTGTATTCGTACATGCAGATAGTATAGAAACGCTTATGATTGCAGTGAAAAGAACGAAACGCCCCATATGTACCTCATATTGATGAAATAGTGAACGGTTTATTTGGAAATATTCATTACAGCATGCGGTCCCAGACGGTCCTCCAGCTGTTTCAGGTAGAGACTTCTCGGTGTCACATGACGGTCAAGAGACTCCATGTAGCCGTCCGGTTTGGAATTGTCCTGAAATATAAGATTTATTGGAGTGGCGTTTATCCCGATATGACCGAATGTAAAATTATTGGCGGTCGGCGGCTGCTGTATTCTAAATTCGCCCTCGCAATTCCAGAAAACCGTATTCGCACCTGCCCATCCGATGCTGATATCTTTCCAGTACCGGGCCGACAGAGGTGCAATCACGTTATCGTAAAGCTGACCGGTCGACCACCGGCTGTGCGGTTCGCTTGTGGCATAGGGACGAGTCGCTACGCAGTCCAGGAAAACATTCGGGCCCGCAGCCTGAGAGCCCCCGAGGACAAAATTGTGGCGGCCCTGATCCGAATTGCAGCGCTGGACAAGCGTATGCTGACCGTTGAGCAGGTATGTGAAGCGCCGTGCGCCCCATCGCATTGATACCGGCGCGAGGCTCGTACAATCCTGAACGGTTACCCATTTACCGCTAATTCCCACATTCAAAAGGCTGAAAACAAAATGCAGAGCGGTTACATCGCGGACCCAGCAGTTCTGAGCATTGTCGATGCTGATAAATGTCCGCCAGTGGTTTTCGTCAGAATAGTATTCTTCGCCCATATAGCCTTCACGGTCGATGTTGCCGTATTCTCGCTGCCGGACATTCTGGTCGAAATCAGACATACCGCGGAGATTCTCGATACCGCAGTTTTCAATCCGGCCGGGAGCGTTGTATTTCATGACATCGCCGCCGCCCCACGGTGTCTCGATGGCACACATGATCGGAGCATCCACGGTAATCATATTTCCCTCAATGGCAGTTATAACGCGGTCAGAAGAAATCGTGAAGGGACGCCATGAATACCGTTCGAGCGTTTCCGCATCCTGCCCCAACTCCCTAATCCAGTCCTCGTTACCGTGACGGTTCACTAAAATCGTATCACCGACACGATAGCCCCGTGCGTTTTCAACGGTGAACGTGCGGGCGCCGACCGGAACATAATCGTCGGTTATCTTTTCAATCGTCGAGCTGTCGGGTTCCGCACCGCCGGAACCGGTGATATTGATGAGACTGTTATTACGCCTCCGTCCCCGACCCCTGGCGGACTGTTCACCTTCCTCCGGCGGTACGACCTTGCCGATGAGGATGGTTCCGAGATCGTCCTGACCAGATCCGCGAAGCACGACACCGCTGGTGCTGATCGTAACCGGGCTGTTCAGTTCGTAGTATCCCGCCCGGAGCAGCACTGCACCGCGGAAGCCGTTCACGTCCGGCGGCATAGCGCTGACTGAATCAATAGCCGCCTGGATAACCGGGGACGCATCACCCTCGACGCCCCAGAGCGCAACCTTATTCGGCATGATTGGAAGCATGATACCGCCGCCCATGTAGCCTGCGTTGGAAAAATCGGGGATCACGTTGTCCAGCGAGTCAGGTGCGTATACGAGTGTACCGTCGATACCAAGATATACCCGGGAAGTATAGTTATAACCGCTTTCCGAATTGACAATTATTGTGAATGCAAGTAAGAAACATACCATAAAAATGAAAGTCTGTATCGGTTTCATTATACCTCCTGAAAAATATTTCTGTTTATGTTATGTGCATAATTCAACGAATAATAGGACTGTAAATAAGCCATCAGCGATTTATGTAAACGTTTACAATTAAGAGTGATTTTAGGTCGTTGTCAAGTTTTAAATCATAGTTTTATTATAAATCACAAATTGATTGGAATATCCCTCTGCTTTACCTATATATCATTTTTTAGGAAATATTGGTTGACAATGTAATATTATACGTGCTAATTGTAACTGTCGCCATGTAAACGTTTACATTTCCATAATATTTTCATATACTATGGTTTCGAGAATTGAATTTGAAATGAAAGGACCCTGTCCATGAAACTGAAAAAAGGTCTACTATCGCTCTTTCTCATTACTTGTACGATTCCGTTTGTATTGATGATGGCCTCATGCCAATCCGGTCAAGTGCCGGCACGGCCGGAAGGTCCTGTCGATATATACACCGCTGCCGGATACCCATGTGTGACCGCCCACAGCACCACACGTGCGCTCTCCGCCTCGTACAACGGCCCACTTTATCAAATCACCCGTTTGTCGGACGGCCAAACCCTTGATATCGGCGTTGTTCAACCGTCTGTCTCACCGGTTCCTGATCCGGGCGGATATGCAGATGCGGCTGCACAGGATGCATTCTGCAAGGACGCGACCTGCGTCATCAGCATCATCTACGACCAGTCCGGCAACGGTAATCATCTCTATCAGGCACCCCCGGGATTATTCAAGGGCCCGGCAAAGGGCGGATTCAACACATTGGCAATTGCCGACATGGCGCCGATTACGATCGGCGGACAGAAAGCATACGGCGTCTATATCATTCCGGGTATGGGTTACCGCAACAACAATGCCGCCGGGCTTGCGATAAACGACGAACCGCAGGGTATCTACATGGTATGCGATGGTACTCATTATGACAGCGGATGCTGTTTCAACTACGGCAATACCTCGACAAACAGTTATGCGGTTGGCAGAGGCACCATGGATACCGTCTATTTCGGCACCGCCACCGCCTGGGGAAGAGGAAGCGGCAGCGGCCCGTGGATCATGTCCGACATGGAAGCCGGCCTGTTTTCCGGGTACGATGCCGGACTCAACGAAGGCAGCCCGACTATCGATTCCTGGCGGTTCGTGACCGGAACGGTCAACGGCGGCGGCGGGAATCAGTGGGAGATTCGCGGCGGCAATGCACAGGAAGGCGGCCTTACAACGTTCTACAGAGGGCCTCGTCCCGGTTCAAATGAAAACAGCAACTATTTCCCGATGCACAGGAAGGGCGCAATTCAACTCGGCAACGGCGGGGATAACGGTAACGGCTCGGCCGGAACATTCTATGAAGGTGTGGTTACGACCGGTTATCCTCCGGAAGATGTATCCGATGCGGTACAGGCAAACATTGTGGCCGCTCGATACGACGTACCGCGGATGATCCAGACGAGGATTACCACATTCACACCTGGATCGTCGCAGGAAGTCACCGCGATGTTCACCAACACCACCGGCGCACCCGTAGCGGATGTCTCATTGAGCGTCATCGTTCCCGAAGGATGGACGTCAGCGGTTATTGGAACCTCCGAACCGTCGAAAATATTTACCGATCCGGTCGCACCGGGCGCCAGCGTAACCGCAATGTTCTCGGTCACAGCACCCTCGGCGACAGGCGCCGGCTACCTGACAGTCAAATCCGAATGGACAAACAGGTCGACCGGCCTGAAACATTCCGATACATCCTCACAGCAGATTCGGAACGTCCATCCAGTCAAGATCAACGAGATACGATTCGGTGCCGGTTTCAACACGACCGACCAGTTCATCGAGCTTTACAACACTTCCGATACCGCTGTTGATATTTCAAACTGGACGCTGATCAATACACGGAGCGAATGGGCGCCGATAACGCTTGCAACGATCCCCTCAGGCACAACAGTCGCAAGCGGCGACTACTATTTGCTCGGCCTGTCAAGCTCTGGACTTGCAGCGCCTGCGGCATCCGGTGCAGTTGTCATCAATGTTCGGAGCACGACCGGTTTCAAGGCAGGACAACAGATCGCCGTCGATGGAGAGTCCCGCACCATTGCACGTGTCGGAACTGCCGCTTCAGCGATGACGTTGATATTCGTTCCCGCATCCACCGGGCCGTGGCTCACATTTCCTGCAGGCACGGAAAATCTACCGGTCACGAATGCGGACGGATTCGAGGTCGGACAGAAAATTGGCATCGATAAGGGCGGAAATTATGAGGAAGCGACAGTCACCGCAGTCGGGAAAGCCTCTACACTGACAAATCTATCCGCCCCGGCACGGGCAGGCGATACCAACATAAAAGTCAATGAAAACGCCGACATGACGGTCGGCGATACATTGACAATCGATACCGGGAATCGCTTGGAGCGTGCGGTGATCACAAACATCGGCACACCCGGCGAAGACGGCACGGGTGTCGTACTGGCGGCTCCGCTCAAAAACGACCATATTTTGGCCGTTGATGTTTCAGACCCTGGAACGGGGATCAGCTTCTCCCCTGCTACCCAGTTCCCGCATAAAAGCGGCGATGCGGTACAGGCGCTCGGCAGCGGTATAACGCTCGACCGGCCGCTGGACAGATCCCACGAATACGGTGCCTCCGTTGTCAATAGCGTTGTTATAACAGAGGGATATCAGGGATCGACGTCTCCCGACCAGTGGTTCGGGGACATGCTCTCCCCCAGGGCCGGCTCTGTCGCCCTTATGGATGAAAGCGGCAAAGCGGTTGTCGATGCCATGGTCTACGGTTCCCAGCAAAGCAACTCGAGCGGGAACGGAACGATCGCCAGCCCCGAGATCGCAATCCTCGAGGGTGAACAAAGCCAGGGAGGATGTATTGCAGTCGTACCGAGCACGGGCAGAAGAAGATTCGGCATGCCGACAACACCAACCGCTTTACCGGATAGAAGCATCGGGCGTTTTCCGGATGGCCGCGATACCGACAGCAACTGCAACGATTTCCTTCTGCAGTCCTCAACAACATTGGCGGCTGCATCATCCGCCGGTGCGGTAAACATCAAAGTCGCCAGTGTGGACGGTTTCACCTCCGGTCAAACGATCATCATCGATATGGGGAAGAACCGGGAGACCGCTGTCATCGCAACGGTCGGTACACCGGGCGCCACAACAGTGGAAACTGCCGCAGACAAAGGCGCGACCGTAGTGACTGTCGCGGACGCTGCCGGTTTCAGTGCCGGACAGACGATTAACATAGGCAGCGGTGCGAACCGTGAGACGGCTGTTGTCGCCTCGGTTACCATGGGACGTCGAAGTTTCGGCGGCAGACCCGGCCGGCCTGCGACCATCACTATTACTGCACCGCTTATCAATGCGCATAGAGTAGATGCACAGGTCTCAGGTTCCGGGATCACCCTTGCCGGTGCCTTGTCCAAGGTGCATAACAGCGGTGCACAGCTCGTCGGGAATGTTCCCACACCCGGTGCTGCCAATCGATACAACAAATAATTTCAGTGTACATAACACTAGTAAAAAGTAAAATGATTAAAACTTTATTGAATAGGAGCAAACATGGATTTTGCAAAATTAAACGTCTGGTTTGTGACAGGAAGCCAACATTTATACGGACCTGAAACACTGAATAAAGTCGCCGAGCACTCACGAGAGATTGTCGGTTATTTCAACAGCTTATCAGGCATCCCGGTGAACATTGTTTATAAATCCGTGATGAAATCGCCTGAAGAAATTACGAATCTCTGCATCGAGGCCAACTCCGACTCAGACTGCATCGGCCTCATCACCTGGTGCCATACGTTTTCCCCGTCAAAGATGTGGATAAACGGGCTGAAACTCCTGAATAAGCCGCTCCTGCACCTGCACACCCAGTTCAACCGCGACCTTCCCTGGCAGGAGATCGACATGGATTTCATGAACCTCAACCAGTCGGCCCATGGCGACCGTGAGCACGGATTCATCATGACCCGGATGCGTATCGAACGTAAAGTCGTTGTGGGACACTGGGAGGATGAGGACGTTCAGCAGCGGATTGCAGTCTGGACACGTGCTGCTGCGGCGTGGTATGATTTCCGGAATCTGAAAATTGCCCGTTTCGGCGACAATATGCGTGAGGTTGCAGTGACCGAGGGCGATGTAGTCGAAGCGCAGATTCAGTTCGGGATGTCGGTCAACGGCTACGGTGTCGGCGATATTGTCAAGATTATCGACGACGTGCCCGATGCGGATATCGACCGGTTGGTGGAGGAGTATGCCGACCTTTATGATTTCGCCGCTGACGGCAGCAAAGGCAGGTCTAAACATCACAATGTGCGTTATCAGGCACGGATCGAGCTTGGCCTAAAGCAATTTCTGGCAGAGGGCGGATTCGGTGCCTATACTGACACTTTCGAGGATCTACATGGTTTGGAACAGCTTCCGGGACTTGCGACACAGCGGCTCATGAGCCAGGGATTTGGATTCGGCGCGGAGGGTGACTGGAAACATGCGGCGATGGTCAGGGCGCTGAAAGTAATGGGTAACGGTCTTGCGGGCGGGTGCTCGTTCATGGAGGATTATACATATCACCTTGATCCATCCGGCCAGAAAGTGCTCGGCGCGCATATGTTGGAGATTTGTCCGACCATTGCGAGCGGCAAACCGAAACTGGAAGTCCATCCCCTAGGAATCGGCGGCAAGGACGATCCGGCACGCCTGGTTTTCAGTACACCTGCCGTGCCAGCGGTCAATGTCAGTCTGATTGATATGGGAAATCGATTCCGTATGATCCTGAACGCAGTCGATTGTGTTGAACCCGAACCGCTTCCCAAACTCCCGGTGGCCTGCGCGCTCTGGACACCGCAGCCGGATTTGAAGACCGGAGCGGCGGCATGGATATATGCGGGCGGTGCACATCATACGGCATTCAGTCAGGCGCTTTCACCCGAATATATCGAGGATTTCACATCAATGGCAGGGATTGAATATGTTCAGATCGACTCCAATACCAGACTCTCGGATTTCAGAAATGAACTCAGATGGAACGAAATGTACTATCAGATCAATAATAAATAATGCAATAAACCGGTCCGGTTTTATTCTGTTTCAACATGTATAAAACCGGATTGAATTCAAGGGATCGGCCGTCTCATATCGTCGCCAATATTTACTAATAATGGGCCATACATCGGAGAAACTAAAACGAAAATTGACTTTCACCTCGCGGTGTTTCGCCTCATCCCGATATGAGTGCATTGAAATTATTAAATGACCGTCGAGGAGCATGATTCGTCTTTTATTCGATCCCTACCGTGTTCAAGTTATTTGTCGAGCTTCACTTTCAGCATCGTGTAAGAATGCGCCGGGAAATTATACGTAAATCGTTCTCCTCCTGCGCTGAACGATTTTTCGACTGTTTTGACATTCTGCACATCTTTCGTATTCTGAACTTTAACATCACTACCGTTTACCTCGTAAGCGTTACCGCTACGGGCAAAATCACCGAACTGACTTATAATATCGGTCGTGATCGAATCGGTGAGATGACGGTTCACGACATTGATAACAAGCTCACCTGTCTCTTCATTATGTGCGACTGAAACGTCGAGATACGGTACCTCCTTGAACTCACCCGATTCGTAAGTTCCGCAATCAACAAACACATCGACAGAACGGCCGAAGCAATTGTTCGCAAAGAGTTCCAGCGGATAAAAGGTTGTTTGATACCATAGTTTCCCATCGGTGATAAACATCGGTGCGATGACATTTACGAGCTGCGCCATATTAGCGATTTTCACCACATCCGCGTTCCTGACAAAACAATTGAGAAAGCCCGCAACAACGAGAGCGTCCTGAAGGTTATAAAGCTCTTCGAGCTGCGGTGCGGACCGCGATGGGTCCCACGTGTTGTACTCGTCGAATGCAATGTAGATCGGTTCCTCTCGGTCCGTTCCGTTCATGGCCTCACGGATAAGCGCCGCGGTTATGTTAATGTTCTTGTCAACCATCATTGGTTCTGCGACAAAATCATAATAATCAACCACTTTATTTGCAATGTATGTGTGCAGGGATATGTAATCGGCGTGATTCCTCAGTTCCTCAAGTACCGTACGGTTCCATTCGATCCAGCCGTTCCGCTCCCCGCTGAAATAACTCGAGCCGCTCGCCACAAGTTTAATTTCCGGATCGATCCATTTCATCATTTTAGCGGCTTCGAGAGCGTATTTCGCATATTCCGCCCTGTTCCGCTGCCCCATCTGCCAGTGGCCATCCATCTCATTTCCAAGTCCCCAATAGATAATCTTATGCGGTTTTTCATACCCATTGGCACGGCGAAGATCGGAATAGTAGGTGCCCAATTCAATATTGCAGTATTCGACCCAGTTCCGTGCCTCGTCCCAGGTCCCTGTGCCGAGGTTTACACAGAAATACGGTTCGGCTCCGAGTCTCCGGCAATAGGTTACAAACTCATCGGTACCGATCCTGTTCGTCTCCACCGCTCCCCAGGCAAGATCGATCCGTTTCGGTCGTTCATCGACCGGCCCAATACCGTCCTCCCAGTGATAACCCGAAACAAAATTTCCTCCCGGCCATCTTAGCTGGGTAACATTCAGCCGCTTCGCTGCCTCAAACACGTCGGTACGATAACCCTCAGCATCGGCCATCTGTGATGATGGATCGTAAATTCCACCGTATATGCACCGTCCGAGATGTTCGGTGAAATTGCCGTATATTTTCTCGTCGATTTTGCCGATCGTTCGTTCGACGTCGATTTTTATTCGTGCAGGTTCAGCTGCCCTGGCATTATTGATAAATACGGTGACCATCGAGAGCGTTACAACAGCGATAAGAAAAGACAAAACGAGTTTTTTTATTATTCTGTTCATTTTCACCTCATACATTTGTGAATATTAGAATGATAATAAAGTTATTAATGGGAATTCCCTCGATATTGCAGGCTGATAACATTTCGATTCGTTTAATAAATTCAATTTATAATATTCGTACAATTGAAACAAGGTTATTTCCCGCCATAGCGTCGATTGTTTCGTGATACTTTCATGGATCATTTAAAAATCACCACCAATTGGCAACCGACTTTGCAGCCGGTAACGAGTCCATTGAAGTTGTAAATATATTTCGGCAATGGTACGATAATAGGATATTATTATTAATAATTGGACATTGAGCGGTTTAATTGTAAAAACGGAGGCAATGCGCGAATAGTATTATTATTGCAATGGAAAAATTCGTTTTTTATTGGGAGCGTCACCCTTACATATATGCGCTCATCTCCTGGGTGTTATTAGTCTCGCTTTTGAATGAATTCAAGCAATAAGCTTAAATATCTATGAAACAAAAAATTGAATACTCATTGGGGTGGCAGGACAAGATTTGACATCGTGACCTGCCACCCTCATATTTATATTATTTTGGTCCATGTTCCGGCGCCATGAGCTGCAAACTGCTCTGAGTTCGGCGTTACGCCCAGTCCGGGACCTTCCGGAACGAATGTATAACCGTCTTGAATCATAGGCTTTTCCGGACCGTCGACAAGGTCGTCATGCCACGGAATATCCATTTGATGGTATTCCAGCGCGACGAAATTCGGTGTTGCAACCGCAAGGTGAGCATAGCATGCCATTGCAATGGGGCCAGACGAGTTATGGTAATATATCCTGATACCTTTGTCCGCCCCGTACTTTGCGGCAATGATAGTCTGGTTGATCCCTCCGAACGTGTTCGGCTCCGGATGGAAATTATCAAGCGCATGTATATCTGCCCACGGCTTGAACTGCTCGAAACTGAACATGTCTTCCCCGGTCTGAATCCGCACATCTGTGGCGTTAGCAACCTCCTTGCTGGGAAGGCCGCTGCAGTCGTCGATCCACCAGTCAATGATATCTTCGACATAACCGTCCGGATTGTGTTCAACATTCAACGTTTCGGCAAGCGCGATGGCAGATTCGACACTGAGCTGATTCTCGATGGGCGCATTATACCCCTGATAATGATCTGAACCGATGGGGGCGCTGGCATACGGCTCGCCAAACGATTTCAGCGTTTCACGGTACTGCTCCATGTATACGTGCATCTGATCCAAACCGGCTTGATTGATCGTATTGTCATAGTATCCGTAATTATTCATTGTCGATGACCGCGTGTAATTTCCCCTGGCAATTCGAGAAAGATACATGTCGCACTTATAATGCCTGAATCCTTTCTCTACGCGCGAGACGACATCCGCATAACTGTTGGAGTCCGTGTCCGCATACATCGTGATTTTGTCGTTGATCCTCGGGCCGAGCAGTTGATATAACGGCACGTTATATACTTTCCCGACAATGTCCCAGCAAGCCATTTCGACACCGCTGACTGCTCCGGTTCCCATACGCTCCTGGTTGTATATCGTTTCGGGTGTTATTGCGGTATAATGTTCCATCATCGTATTGTATATTTTTTCGACCTGTGTGGGATTCATGCCGACAAGGTGCGGCGCGAATACGTCAAGCCACTGCTCTGCGGCGTCATCGAGATCACGGCATTCGCCGTACCCAACAATTCCCTTATTCGTTTCGATACGAAGTATAACGCCTGCCCAGGGAAACGACCGTCCTCCCCAGCCGGGTGTTGTTATGTGGGTCCGGTAGATATTGGTAATGTATATACCTTTTTCTCCCGGTGTAATTGCCGCGCTTGCATATTCGAACGGGCTGACGACACCGGCAATTGCTCCTGTTGCGGTAATTCTTTCGAGAAATTCGCGTCTTGAGATGTGTTTCAATCCGGCTTTGCTGTGCATATATTTTATCCTTTTTTGACTGGCTGACTTTTGAATTATTCTCAATATGGATTATTTCATCAACATCAACTTTTTAGCCTCACGGAACGATCCGGTGCGAAGTTCATACAGATAGACACCGCTCGGAGGGCGAATCCCGTCATCGCTGAGACCGTCCCAGACAACATTGTGCGTTCCTTTTGTCATCGAAGTATCGAGCAGGGTACGGATCTTTTGTCCGTTAATATTGTAAATTGATATCTTCACATGTTCCGTGACCGGGATCGAGAAGCCGATCGTCGTTGTCGGATTGAACGGATTCGGGTAATTCCGCCCGAGCACATACTCCTCGGGAGTTTGATTTCCCTCGACCGGAGTTTTCACAGAGGTGTACAGAGCGCCCCATATCCCGTCGCTTGTTCCAGCAATGAGAAATTGGCGGCCTGCGCCCAAAGAAAATATTCGGGTATTATCCGCCATCCCAGTGTTAACACTGCTCCAGCCCTCGTCAAAGCCGGATGTCACGTATATCCCGCTGTAGTCTGTCCCGACATACAGCTTGTTATCTGCGGCAATCATGCAATTTATGTTCGGCAAACCGATTTTCGCCCAGCTTTCGCCGTTATCGTTTGAAATAAATGCACCGTCCGTTACGGTCAAAACGTATAATGAGGAACCCAGATTCACGAGCTGAGAAACATTCAGGTCGGTAAGGCCAGTATTGACCGCAGTCCAGTTCGATCCACTGTCGGTCGACATGAAAACGCCATCGGTATCGGTACCAGCGAAAACAGTGTCACCGGTCGTCTCAAACGCAGTGACGCGGGCGTTTCCCGGTATACCGGAATTTATTTCGGTCCATGTATCCCCGCTGTCGGAAGATTTATAAATTGTACCCACACCGCCGGCATAAACAACTTCATTCAACTCAGCAAGAGACCATATCGTGGTGTCCGCAGGGATTCCCTCCGATGTTAATTCAGTCCAGTCAGCACTGCCGACATCGGTACGGATTAATCCGTTCCACGTTCCAGCAAGAATTTCATTATCCAATATTACCAAAGATAAAATGTATTCACTGCTGTCGGTAGCTATCTCGGTCCAGCTCACTCCGTTATCGACGGTAAGATAGGCGCGACCGCCGTTGAGCGTGTCCCATGTACGGGCTATGAGGTTGTCCCCCTTGACATAAAGGTCGTTATAACTGTTTGTAATCGACCATGTTGCTTTGTTCCACTGTGCGAAACCCGATAACGAGAATCCGGTCAGTAAGATGAGTCCAATTGCTGCACTTACAAGCTTCTTTTTCACGTATGATCCTTTCTATTAAATATTAAATCATCATGTTATGGCGTTTGCAGACGATTTAACCCGTTTTTCCGGCCTTCCGAAAGCCATAATTCTGTATATAACGCCGGGCAATTAAAATATGTCATTTTCAGTAATATTAAATACTTAAAATACCCTCAAGTATCTGATTGTTTCAAATGTATGTTGTGATGTTTTGACAATTTTCGTTTCAAAAACGTTTAATGGAAATTGGACTTCCATAAACTTTTTACAATCTCGGCTTGTCAAATCTACAAGAAATTACTGAGTGTATTAGAAATGTTTTTTATGAAGAGGCCATATGTTAAGAAAAAATATGAAACCATTAAAAATTGTGATATTGTAAAATTAAAAACCGATAGTCCGAGAATGACAATTGTAGACATTAAAAGGATACAATCCATGCAGAATAGAGAAGTTATATATTACTGTAGATATTCTAGTAAAGATTTGAATGTGTTAGGGACTCTTTCTGACTATTCCTTTTTTTCGATATGAATTAGAGCTGTGCAAATAAACATTTATATGGATTAATGTTTAGATGTTGCTTCAAATACAATTCCTCTAAAATGTAAGATATTCTCTCTTTTTGTGACTAGTTTTCAGTCGAGTCTTGTTTTTCTACAAATTTACATCTCTATATGGAGACCCGAAGAATCCCCATTTATAAACCAGATTAAGGGCAGCGTATTCGCTCTTCGAGTCGGCACTCCTGTATGTATTCAGGACATTGTGGACAACATTAACTATTTATGGAAAACAACATTGCATTCTCCTACGTATGAGATAGATGTCGAGTTCATTACTGAATGAGGCGAGAAATGCAGAGATGAGTTCTATGATAAAAAGACATGTTGTCTCTCAGATAGAATGTCATTGCATATTTGCTTTCTAAATGCATTATCACATTATTGCATATTGGATAATATGACCTTGCCAATTCTTGCCACAAATTGTACAAATTCATGTGAAATATGCGTAATATGAGGATGTTTTGTAGTGTATGTTATGCGACAGCCATAATGTTATATGTTTGATTATAATAATGTTATGTATTCTCTTAGTGGCTTCCTCATACTTGACTGGCAGTCAGGAGGTCTGGGGTTCGATCCCCCATAGCTCCACCATTAAAAAACAATATGTTACACAAATTACTGGCACAAAAGTCAGTTGCTCATTGCTAAATTTGTGTCAGATTGTGTCAGTTCTTGTCTTGACGTTATATCTGTCAAAACTTTTTTTTGTTTTTATTTCGTATTTGTGGCATATATGAAAGCAATTTGCCAACTGCCAGTCTGTCGATTGTAGTGTAGCGATCTGTAGTGGCTCGATTCTTATAACCCATTAAAGGTCTGAGTGCATCAAGACTCACACCCTGCCGATGTAACCATGTTGCAAACACTTGTCGTAGATCATGAAATCTAAGTTTTGTTCCATTAACATTCAATCCAAGTTTTCTTACTGTGCTATTAAATGTTTGGGGATATTCACTTGACTCAGGTACATACTATATGTAGTACATACAGTCATGGAAGAATACCCCAAAAATATCTAAAAAAGAATGGTTAATAACATCAGGGGGCGAAAGCCGCTAAAGCACAATCTGTAGTGGTAACCTTAGCGAAGTGAATACCCCCATAAATGTTTATGGATTGACAAATACAAAACCTTCTTTTTTGTCACTTATCACACGTTTTAATAAATCAATTGATGCTGGACCAAGAGGATACAACTCAGTTCTTCCGCCTTTGATATTCAGCATAACTTCACCGGTAGATGTAAGCTCATAAAATCGAATAGATTCAATACGTAAGCTAAGGATATTTTCTTTTCTAAATCCAGTATAGATAGCAAACTCAACAATATTAGCAATTGATTCTGGCAATGAATCGAGCAATTTGTGTGCTTTTTCAATAGAAAGATAAATCTCTCGTTTTTCAGATTCTGGTAAACATTTTAAGCCTTGAGGTGGGTTTATGTCTATTATACCCCCAGTCAACTGCTCTTGATGACATGCACTTTAATAATGCAGCTTCTCTGTTTACTGTAGCAGGTTTTACACCATCGTTTTTCATTCTCTTGTGCATGTAGTCTAAAACAAGGCTCTTTGGGAGAAAACCTATCTCAGTATTAATCGAAAGAATTCCTCGTAGTTCACTCCGTTTCACCAGCTTTCACGCAATTGCTGGCACAAACTGACACACCTAATTGCATGCTTCCTGTTACATCATTCAAATTTACAATAATGCAAATTAAACTGTAAAATCCATTTCAACAAAAAAACACTTGACGGGGAATTAAAAATAAGTTATAGTATTACGAATTAATATTTAATGCTACTAAAGATGCATATATTTATAATTCATAGCAACAATCCAAACATGAGGAGTTCGAATGCGCCACACAGCGATCGCCTGTATCACCGTGTTGTTTTGCTTCGCGGGAAACGTCCTGGCTCAGGAACGGGAATTGAAAACGTACGAAACTGACGAAGTTGTCGTCACCGGAACAAAAACAGAAACAAACGCCCTCAATCTTCCGGTCAATGTGGAGACAGTGACCCGTGAGGAAATTGAATCCAAGCAGTACAGCAATCCCAACGTCGGCGAAATTGTCCGCGATCTTCCCGGTGTATCGGTTGGTCACGGCGACCGGAACATCCCACCTTGGGTACATCTTCGGGGTACCGGCTATTTTATCGGCCGGACGCTCTATATGGCTGATGAAATCCCGCTGGCCGAACCGATGGTGAGTATTGCCGCCCACCCGAAAAACCTCTCGGCCGTGGAAGTACTGCTCGGCCCATCATCGTCCTTGTACGGTCCCAACGCGAGCGGAGGCGCGCTAAATATGCGTTCAATCTCCGGCCGCGATAATCCGGGTGTCAATGTTGGCATCGGGTATGGCGCTTTCAACACGATACGTCCAAGCGTGTCGGTCGGTAAAGTCATCGGTAAATGGGATGTGTATGGGTCGTTCAACTCAGACATTTCGGACGGTTACAAGAACACTGATCTCGAAACCGGTCTGTATATGATGGAAAACGGCAAAGCCTCTTTCTTAAATTATGTGTCAATTGAGGATGAGGAATACACCAATAATTACATGTATGGTCGGGTCGGTTATCACAATCCTGAAAACGGCATCGGGTTCAGTGCGGGTGCGCATGTATTTACCGAGGATGTATACGGCGGAAAAGCAAACGCGGAGAATGACGGCACCCGCATCATAAGCACCGGAAAATTGTATGCCCCGGCTTACGATCTGGGAATGGCGACTCTGAGGTTCGGATATCAGGATCGTGACGGTGACAGCCAGAGAACAAAAGGATTGAGCAAGGTTGCCAATACAGATATCAACGGGAGGTATGTCTACACCGCTATCGATGCTGACAACAGCTACGTCTATGATCCGACAATAACAATGCATTCGAACTCTAAGTATTCTCGAATACCTCTCGATCTCCAGTTCGACCTATTTGCTATTGACGATCATACGTTTACCGTCGGAGCGACCCACATACAGGATTCAA
>CAZCDQ010000021.1:11994-30824 GCA_964497605.1 uncultured bacterium | reverse complement strand
GCAATTTACAACTGACGATGCTCGTATTAAACTACGGCGTCTATATCCGACATTATACATATGACATGACACTAGCAACAACCGAATTCACAGCTTCTTTCATCGAATCCCGAGCTTTATCAACTCCTGTTTTCAAATCTTTCCATGAATCTGCTCCCGCTTTTTGGATATCCGTTATTTTTATCTCAAGTTCTTTTTGTTTTTTCTTAAGTTGCGTTAACAATTCGGAATATTCGATTTTCGTTTCAGTTTCAGCCTGATTGACTTTTGCCTTTAACTTATCGATTTCAGCATTCCATTTGTCCATTTTTGCTTTCAGTTTTTTAACATATTCATCTCTTTGCTCGTTCATTTGACAATCCTTATGTAATGAGTGTAAGTGATATCCCCATATCAAAACTATGTTGATAAAACATTACCATATAACATTCTTTAAATACTAAATATTATCCGGGTTAAATTATTTTGCAAATATTTTCTGCGTTCATACGATTATTATTTTCAGCATACATGCTTGATGTGCCCTTTGATATTCATGATTCTCGGTTTATTATTTCGATACAATAAAACCTTTTTTTACCGTTTTCCCGCTGATAACGTCTGTGATTTCAAGAAATTTTTGCCCTGCATTATCGTCCGCGAGCACATTCATCGAGACGGTACAAACACCGTTTTCTGTTTCAGCCGTTCGGGAATAATATCTGTTTTCAATGCCGCCGCTGTCAATAACACGGATTTTGAAAACGTGACGACCCGTCACTGCATCGGGATCATGCGGAAGTATACTCACCGCAAAATCGAGATTCCCGCCGGGCTGCACAATAGTATTTTCAAGCGAAAGATTCAGAAGCTGCACCCGGTACGGCAGAAGCGCGAACATGTATACGTCGCCAAACTTAATCTCTACTGGAATATTCTTTTTAGCACCTAAAAATGTTCCGGAGCGGATGTCGTACACAAATTTCGTCATACCTTTTTCGCTGAATGTCACAGTGACCGGCGCTGTCTCCGCATTCCGCGCAGGATGGCCATATGGTTTCTGTATCAAACCGATATATTCAGTATCGCCGTCCCTGAACAGCGACACGTCCACATCCGATACCGGCGCACCGTTTTCGCCTGTCAGCACAGGTAAACCCTCAGCAAGTCGCTCGCTTTTCAATATCAGTTCATCAATACCGTCCGTTATCTCGCGTACAGCCGCCGCGGTGAACGCAAAGAACCGATCTACGGATATCTGCGGTGTCAGCGCAGCGCCGTCGAGGCCGTACATCGCATCCCACCACAATGTGTTCATGCCATTAAGAAGCATATACCACGGGATATAGCCGAATACAGTAGCATCTCCTCCAAGCGTTTCACCTGAAACCATAAATCCTGTCATCGAACTGTCGAATACTGCTGTATTCTGAAACTCTCCAATACCTTCGTTTGTCCCTAACATATCGCCGGTCAGATTGCGCAGTACCATACCGGGCGCATGCGCACCTGCCTCGCTGCCGCCCGGAAAAGATGATGTTCCGGAATGGATGCCAGCAATCCCTATGCGGGCATTCCCGTCATTCGCTACAATCAGCTCAGCGGCACGTTCATATATCGAACCGGTCGGAGAACCGTTTTCCTGCACGATCGCATAAACGAGCGGCTGAGCAGGCTCCAGTGATTCGGTTGCCGACGTCAACAATTTCTCCCATCCCGAATTGTTTTCGATAAATGCGGATTTGATAACCGGAATGACGGAGGATCCTGAACGCGCTATCTGGATGGCGCGCTTAAACAAGGTTTCCGGTGTATCGGACCTATTCATATCGAACGCAATTGTGGTGACGCCCTCCCGGACAAGATTAGCATATTTTTCACTGCGCATAAAATTGTCGCGGGACCGGTCGCGCACGATAAACGAGAATGAATACGGATTGTATGGGCGTTCGATAAAAAGCGGTGTTTCAAGCGTTTGCACAAGTTCGTTGTTTTTGTAATAATGCGGACGCACGAACAAAACCGGTGAATTCGGCTGTTTGACCTTAAACGAAAAATCGGCGGTCATTCTTCCGGCAACAAGATCGATATTGAACCGCTCGAGCATTACGCCCCGGCCGTTGGTCAGTTCGGTATTTACATATAATCCCTCTTTGATCGTTGCCGTCGTATTGATAGTGCCAAGAACGAAGTTGCCATCCCGGGCCGAGCTTTTTCGCAAACTCACATCCGCCAGTTTGTCGGCAATGCCGACCTGGAATGATGTTCCGGCAAAGTTCTGTATTCCGTCCTTATCCGCAACCGATATATCAAGGGAATAGGTGCCCACCGGAAGTTGCACGAAATCGAGTAGAACAAAGCTGTTTCCGCTCTGAACGACGAATGTATCGACCGATTCATGTAAGACCATTCCGTGATTCGACCTTATCCGGGATATGATACGCAATGTATCCGGCTCGTTACCGCGTTCGAGGTGGACGCGGTATTTCATGATTCCCATGACCTCATGCTCGATTTCTTTCTGGGGCATCTGAATCTCAGTGATCGACGTTTCCGTTTGAATACCACCGGCGTAAAACACTGAAAATGCCGCACCGTTTAAATAATCGCCGCGCGTACGCCGGTCTGCGGAACTATCGACCTGCGGTACGGAGACCATTATACCTTTTTCACGTCGCACCGCGTCGATCTGTCTCTTTGTATCGTATGAAATCAGTTCAAGCGGATTCTCATCGACTCTCCCGCGGGTATCGTACCGGTCGAGATCGTCCATATCGCCGACATACACCAACCCACCGCCGAGGCTGACATGCGACAGAATCGGCGTTAACACCTTCTCCGGAAGCGACCGGATATCGAAATCGAGCCAGACGACATCCCAGTTATAATCAAGAAGCCGGCTTAGCCGTTCGGTATCGGCAAGCTGGGATCTCGAAGGGGTCAGCACCGTCTCTATTGTACAGTCAAGCCGTGCGGCGATTTCGAGGCTTACCGGCGCGATACGGTCGTATCTGCCAATAAATAGCGTTTTCAGCGGTCCTTGTTTGAGGGGTGTTAGTATCGGATATGGAACTGCATTAAGGGAAGTATCTACACGGGTGCTGGACATATCAGAATTGCCGGGAAAATCGTCCTGCGCAGCTACTGACAATGGGCTAAACGAACTGAGCATAATAAGGACCGGCAGTAATCTTTTTGCCATAAAATGGACAACGCCTTTCATTGCGGAATTGAGTTTTTTAAGGATAAAACCTGTATAAATGCAAAACTTAATTTATAGAACGTTTTCAGATCTTATGTAATATACTAAATCGGTTATGAAAAATAATACCGTTTTTGGATAAATACGTAAAAATATGACAACACTCGTTATATCTTTCATATAAACAACAGTTAAATCACCATTTAAATTATCATGATTATTGGCAATATCGTTGACTTTGCACGAATGTTTGGTTATATTTTACATTATTTTTTTTATAATAATTCTTGGTAAATTATGATTTTAATACTAATAAACCGGAGGAGAATGTGGGTTTGGAAGAAATAACCGAGATGGAAAAGGTCTATAATCCGAAAGCTGTCGAGCAGAAATGGTTGACTTACTGGCTTGATAACCATTTCAATCATGCGGTTCCGGAGGACGGCAAAGAATCATATTCCATCGTTATCCCGCCTCCTAATGTGACCGATAAGCTCCATCTCGGCCATGCGCTGAACAACACAATTCAGGACATTCTCATCCGATTCAAACGCATGCAGGGCTGTATCTCCGAATGGATGCCGGGGACCGATCACGCCGGTATCGCCACCCAGAATGTTGTCGAACGGAAGGTCGCCGAAGAGCAGCAGAAAACACGCCAGGACCTTGGACGCGAGTCGTTTATTGAGGAGGTCTGGAGATACAAAACTGAAAAAGGCGGTACGATTATTGAACAGCTTAAACGGATTGGCTGTTCCTGTGACTGGGACCGTGAGAGGTTTACCATGGATGACGGTCTCTCCGATGCGGTCACCGAGGTGTTTATCCGCCTGTATAAAAAGGGACTAATCTACCGCGGGAAATATATTATAAACTGGTGCCCACGTTGTCATACTGCGCTTTCGGATGAAGAAGCCGAGCACGAGAAAGTCTCCGGACATTTATGGCATATTGTTTATCCTGAAATGAACGGTGAAGGTTCAGTCACTGTGGCAACTACCCGTCCAGAGACCATGCTCGGCGATGTTGCAGTCGCGGTCAATCCGAAAGACAAACGGTATAAGAAGATGCTTGGCAAAACACTTGTCCTGCCACTTATAAACCGTGAAATACCGGTCATTGCGGACGATTTCGTCGATCCGAAATTCGGTACCGGCGCGGTGAAAGTTACCCCGGCGCATGATCCCAATGATTTCGAGATGGGTGTCCGCCACAACCTCGAACCGATCAACATCTTGAACGGAGACGGTACACTCAATCGAAATGCCGGAGCCCAATTCGAAGGTCTTTCACGTGAGGACGGCCGGACAAAAGTCATTAAGATGCTCGAGGCTCAGGGGCTGCTTATTAAAACAGAGGATCATACCCATGCGGTCGGACACTGTTATCGCTGTCACACCATTACCGAGCCGTATCTCTCCAATCAGTGGTTTGTTAAAATGACGCCGCTCGCAAAACCGGCTATCGAAGCCGCAGAACAGGGACGGATAACTTTTCACCCCGAGCGGTGGTCAAAAGTCTATTTTAACTGGATGCATAATATCCGCGACTGGTGCATCTCGCGTCAGCTCTGGTGGGGTCACCGCATACCCGTTTATTATTGCGGAGAATGCGATCATCCCATGGTCTCCAAAACGCCGGTCTCGTCGTGCGAGAAATGCGGAAGCGGCAACATATCCCAGGACCCGGATGTCCTCGATACATGGTTCAGTTCATGGCTGTGGCCGTTTTCGACATTCGGATGGCCAGAGGAAACACCGGAATTGAAAGCGTTCTATCCGACCAATACGCTCTCGACCGCACCGGAGATCATTTTCTTTTGGGTTGCCCGTATGATTATGGCCGGCATCGAGTTCATGGGCGATATCCCCTTTTCGCAGGTGTATCTGCATGGAACCGTTCGTGACGACAAAGGCCGTAAAATGTCTAAATCCCTCGGAAACGGTGTCGATCCTCTCGAGGTTATCGAATCTCACGGCGCCGATGCGCTCAGGTTCAGTATGATAACGATCACGTCGCAGGGACAGGACGTTTTCATATCCTATAATTCTTCGAATACCGAGAACAACTCGAAAGACCATGCGGCAAATACGTTCGATATCGGCCGTAATTTCGCAAACAAGATATGGAATGCCACCAGATTCATTCTCAATCTTGCCGGTGAGAAAATAGACGAGGGTTATGAACCCGGATCAAAAAGGTTCGACCTTGCCGATCGGTGGATTGTTTCGCGATTCAACCGTACTGCCCGCCAGATCACCGAATCTCTCGAATCATTCCGGTTCAATGATGCAGCACATGCGGTTTACGACTTCATCTGGCACGATTTCTGCGATTGGTATCTCGAAATCATAAAACCCCGCGTGGATATGGGCGGAAAAGAGAAAGGCCTCGCACTTGGTAATGCCGCGCGTATTCTCCGGGATTCGATGATGCTCCTCCATCCCATTATGCCGTTCATCACTGAAGAAATATGGCAGCGCCTGAACGAGGTTATCGGTGAAGATATTGGGCCAAGCATTATGATATCGGCATGGCCTTCTGCTGACAATTCGCTCGTCGACGAGGCACTCGAAACAGACATGGCATCAGTGCAGTCATTGATCGGAGTCATCAGGAATATCAGAAACGAGATGAATGTGCCGCTGACGAAAAAAGCGGATGTGGTCGTTGCACCCACTGACGATGCAAGTTATAACCTTCTGTTTGATAATCGTGCATATATCCTTGATCTTGCAAAAGTCAAAAATCTCACGCTCGATAGCGACGCTTCAAGGCCTCCAAAATCTGCAGTTGGTATATCGGACCGCAACGAGGTGTTTGTGCTTCTGGAAGGTCTTGTCGATTTCGATCATGAAAAAGCACGGCTAGAAAAAGAAATCGAGCGCAGAAAGAAATTTATTAACGGCGTTCAGAAAAAACTTGAAAACGAGGGATTCCTCTCGAAAGCGCCCGAAAACGTCATCAAACTTGAACGCCGGAAACTTGAGGACGCCAGCCGGGAAATTGAGAAACTCACGGTAAACCTGGACGCACTGGGAGTATAATCGTGTGTATATATCTTTTACTGATCCTGCTCGGCGGTATTGTCGCACTCGACACGACTGCAGGTCCGCAAATACTGATATCCGAGCCGATCGTATCGTGTACGCTGCTTGGTATACTGTTCAGTTATCCCGGTACCGGTGTTCTGATCGGCATCTTGTACCAGCTTCTCTGGCTCGGTTATCTGCCGCTTGGCGGCACAGCGTTCACCGATAACAATCTGGCAGCATTTGTATCGACCGCGTCGTACTTTACCGCACGGAACGTTTTCAATCTATCCGGAGCAGCTGAACGCGCGGCACTGATCCCCATGATGCTTATCGCTGCCGCGGTCGGATACCTCGGTCTCAGACTTCATGTTTACGAACAGCGTATAAACGGGAAACGGAACGACATGTGTTTGAAACGGTTCGAGGATGGCGGCACTTTGTCGGTCGGTCGTCTTCACGGTGCCGGGATTGCGACAGCTTATGCAAAAGGTGCATTGGTTACGGCGGTCACGGTGCCACCGGGCATGCTATTCTGCGGCGCTGTTACAGCTCTGCCGTCATGGGGTTTCGAGGGAATTTCACATGCATCGGCTGTGATAACCGGTTTGGCTGCGGCATCGGCAATTCTGTTTTATCGCCTTAAAGACAAAAACGTTTCTCTTATATTCGGAGCACTCTGCGGATGCATATGGATACTTCTGGTTTTGACAACAGGCTGAGCATTTGGACGCTTATCCGTATTTTTTTGAGAAGCTTCTTTATCCAGGGTTCGTTTTCTACAGGGTTTCGGCAGAATGTGGGATTTGCATTTTGCATCGAACCGGCAGGGAACATATTCTGGACTGATCCGGTGGATAAACGGCGGTTTCTTGCACGACACACGGAATATTTCAATGGAAATCCGTTCATGGTAACCCTCATCCTCGGCGCCGTTGCCAATATGGAGGAACGACTCAGATTCGGTGTGGATGTGACCGAACAGGATATCCGGCGTTTTAAAAAGATTGCGGGACCGGCAACTGGTTCAATCGGCGACCGGTTTTTCTGGAGCAATCTGCGTCCATTTATGCTTGTTCTCGGCATTATTACGGCTTATTTCACCGGAATATGGGGGGCTGCCGTTTTTCTTGCAGCTTTCAACATCCCGATGATCGCGCTGAAATGGAGCTGGCTCATCGCGGGGTACCGTCTCGGCTCGAACGTTGCCGCGAAGGTCAAGTTGCCTGCATTCGCGAGTGCAGAACGCGCCATGGAGATTGCCGGAAGCGTTCTCGTCGCGTTTATTGCTGTTCCGGTTCTCATAGATTTAAATGGTTCGGACTATTCGTTCAGATGGATTACAGCGGGAGTGCTTGGTTTTTTTCTCGCCGGATTTGCCATGTTGAAAAGAAATTTTCCACTCCATCTATTGTTTCCTGCTTTAATTTTGATATCAGTGGCACTTTGTCTTGTTATGGACAGATTTTTTATGTAGATTTTATATAAATATTTTAAATTTTTCGGGATTTTCTTATTGGCACATGTCGAAAAAACCATAAAACTCATTAACAAACTAGGCCTTCACGCCCGGCCCGCGGCGATGCTTGTCCAAGTATCTTCGAAATTTTCATCAGACTTCAAAATCAAAGCAAATAATCTCGAAGTCAATGGAAAATCGATTATGGGTGTGATGATGCTTGCGGCGCCGAACGGGTGCGAACTTACACTTATTGCGGACGGCGACGATGCCGATGAACTTTTGGACGAAATCGAGAAACTGATTAATCGTAAGTTTGACGAAGATTAGTGATAAACTTTATATGGAGCTGTAAATTTGAATTCTCAGCCAATAAATAGAAGTGAACCGAAAGACATGAAAGGTATTGCGGGATCGCCCGGATATGCCATCGGTCATGCATTCATATACGATGAGGCGAATTTCTGGGTCGAGGAAAGCGATATTTCCCCCGATCAGGTGGAAATCGAAAAACAGCGCCTGAACAATGCTGTCGATGCGGTCATCGAAGATATGAAGCTACTAAAATATAAGGTTGAACAAAAAGTCGGCAAAGATGAAGCGAACATTTTCGAACCGCATATCATGCTTTTGCAGGATCCGGCAGTGATCGAGGATACTTACTCGCTTATTGAAAAAGGGAAAAGTGCCGAATTCGCGTTTTTCAGAACGACGCGGAAAATAACAAAAGCATATAAACGGGTTGAAGATAAATATCTTCGTCAGCGCGTAGACGATATCTCTGACATTCTCCGGCAGGTTTATACGAAACTACAGGGCAAGGAAGTTTCTACATTTGCGAATATTAAACATAAAGTCATCGTTGTCGCACCGAGTCTTTCCCCCTCCGATACAGTGAACATGCATTCGGGTAATGTGATGGCGTTTGTGACTGATTTCGGCGGTATTACCTCCCATGCAACGATTCTTGCGAGGTCACTGGGTATTCCCGCAGTACTCGGCGTCAAAACAGCTTCCTCAGAAATCAATCCCGGCGATCTTCTGATTGTTGATGGCGGACGAGGAATCGTTCATATAAATCCTGATGAAGAAACCATCGAGAAATACCGTCAGGACAAAATAAACTACGAGATATTCCGCGAATCGCTCCTGGAATACAAAGACCTTCCCGCAGTCACGCTGGACGGTGCGACCATTGGGATGTACGCAAATATTGAATTTCCGGACGAGGTCGATTCGGTTCTTGCAAACGGCGCGGAAGGAGTAGGACTGTATCGAAGCGAATATCATTTTCTCAAGGACGACCATATTCCCAGCGAGGAGGAACTATATAAGGATTATTTAGCAGTCGCCGAACGACTTTCACCGAAAATCCTTGTCATCAGGACCTTCGATCTGGGAGGCGATAAGATTTCCCATACAATCCAGAGTGAACCTGAGGATAACCCGTTTCTCGGATGGCGTGCAATTCGGGTAAGCCTGGCCCTGAAAGACCTTTTTAAAGCTCATCTGAGAGCTATTCTCAGAGCCTCAACCCTGAAGAATGTCAGAGTTATGTTTCCCATGATATCCTCCATGCACGAGCTTGACGGTGCGCTTGCATGCCTCGAAGAAGCAAAAGATGAGCTCCGAAACGAGGGTAAAACGTTCGATACCGATATCAAAGTAGGCATCATGATCGAAATACCCTCTGCCGTACTCATTGCCGATCATCTTGCAAAAAAGGTCGATTTCTTCTCCATCGGCACAAACGATCTTATCCAATACGCCGTTGCGGTTGACCGTTCGAACGACCGTATTTCCGAGCTGTTCGAGCCATTCCATCCCGGTGTACTCAAACTGATGAAAATGACGATCGACGCCGGACATGCGAACGACATTCCTGTCGCGGTATGCGGCGAGCTTTCGAGCGAGGATGCGGCAACGCTAATGCTGCTCGGTCTGGGAATCGACGAACTGTCGATGCCGCCGACATTTATTCCATCGATTAAACGGATTGTCAGATCGATACGGCTCGAGAATGCTAAAAAAAACGTTGAGGAAATGCTGAAACTTGCTTCTGCAGAGCAGATCAAACAGATTATTAAAGATGAAATGAACAAAATGAATATCTGAAACACACCGCTGTATTTATACAAGATATCATCGGTTAGTCATTATCCTACAGAATGTTATAAATACTTAAAATATAATTCATTAACTATTGAAAGGAAGTACATGAAAGGGCAATTTTATTTTACGTCGGAATCTGTTTCCGAGGGACATCCCGACAAGGTCAGCGACCGTATATCCGACAGCGTTGTCGATGCCGCCATGATTGAAGATCCCATGAGCCGGGTCGCATGCGAGACTCTCTGCACGACCGGCCTTATTGTTATCTCGGGAGAAATAACAACTAACGGGCATCTCAATTATGCCGAACTTGCCCGCCAGGCATGCCGCGATATCGGTTATACTGACAGCGATATAGGTTTCAATGCAGATAACTGCGGCGTTGTGACATCTATCCACCCGCAGTCGCCCGATATTTCACAGGGAGTAACCGAGGGCGAAGGCCTGTTTTGCGGCCAGGGCGCCGGGGATCAGGGTATGATGTTTGGCTATGCCTGCGACGATACCCCAGAATTCATGCCTATGCCGATACAGCTTGCGCATCAGCTTGTTTTTAAACTCGCACAGCTCAGAAAATCCGGCGATTTGGCGTATGTGCGACCGGACGCAAAATCCCAGGTGACAGTTGAATACGACGAATGGCGGCCGAAACGTGTTGATACGGTTGTGATATCAACACAACACTCACCCGATGTATCCATCGAACAGATCCGCGCCGATATTGAGAAGATGGTTATCCGTGAAGTTATACTGTCGAAATTCATGGATGACGATACAAAGATTTTCGTGAATCCTACCGGACGCTTCGTCGTCGGCGGTCCGCACGGCGATACCGGGCTGACCGGCCGTAAGATCATCTGCGATACCTACGGCGGTATGGGCCGTCACGGCGGCGGCGCATTTTCCGGTAAGGACTGCACCAAAGTCGACCGTTCGGCAGCGTATGCCGCACGGTATGCTGCGAAAAACGTCGTTGCGGCCGACTTGGCATGGAAATGCGAAGTTGCGCTGTCTTATGCTATCGGATACCCGGAGCCTATCAGCATCAATATCGACACATTCAACACGGCGAAAATCGATGAGGACAAACTCAGCAAAGCCGTCCGTGACGCCTTTGATTTCACCCCAAAAGGGATTATCGAGACTCTCGATCTCAGACGGCCACTATACACAAAAACATCCTCCTACGGCCATTTCGGACGTGAGGACGACGATTTCACCTGGGAACGCACTGACAAAATCGACGAACTAAAAAAAGCGTTGAACATATAATGCGGCAATTGTGACATCAGTCACACATTTTTCCAGAAAATGTATTAAATTTCTATAATAGAAAGGAACGATATGTCATACGAAGTCAAGGATATTTCATTTGCCGATCAGGGCCTGAAAAACATCGAGCTTGCGGAAAGCCAAATGGGCGCACTGATGAAAATCAGAGAACGTTTCAAAAAGGAGAAACCGCTTGAGGGCTACCGAATTGGGCTTGCGCTCCATATTACCAAAGAAACCGCGGTTTTGGTACGAACGCTGATCGCAGGCGGTGCCGAGGTTGCCATTACCTCGTGCAATCCCCTGTCGACACAGGACGATGTCGCTGCCGCGTTGGCATCTGAGGGTGTCGCGACCTATGGCGTAAAAGGCGAGTCGGTCGAGGATTATTACCGTTTCATCAAAGCCGTGCTTGATTTCAATCCGAATATCACCATCGACGACGGCTGCGATCTTGTGTCTGCTGTTCATACCGACCGCACAGACCTTATTGAAAATATGATTTGCGGCTGTGAGGAAACAACGACCGGTATCATCCGCCTCCAGTCTATGGAAGCCGAAGGCGCGCTGAAATACCCGATGATCGCAGTGAACGACTGCGATACAAAACATCTCATGGATAACTATTACGGCACCGGCCAATCCACAATGGATGGTATCCTCAGGGCTTCCAATGTGCTCGTCGCGGGAAAAACCCTTGTGATTGTCGGCTACGGAAACTGCGGCAAGGGTGTCGCGATGCGGGCTAAAGGTCTTGGCGCAAATGTCATTGTGACCGAAGTCAAACCGTTCAGAGGCCTTCAAGCGGCGATGGATGGTTTCAGAGTGATGAAAATCGAGGAGGCCGCGAAACTCGGCGATATTTTTGTCACAGTGACCGGCAATCTTCATGTCATTTCCACCGAACATATCAAACTCATGAAACCGGGTGCGATTCTTGCAAATTCCGGGCATTTCGATAACGAAATCGATGTAGTCGGACTTGAGAAGATCGCGTCCTCGAAACGGGAGATCAGGCAGCTGTTCGACGAATATACGGTCGACGGCAAACCGGTATTCCTCTGCGGCGAAGGACGGTTGGTGAATCTTGCATGCGCCGAGGGACATCCTTCAACGGTTATGTCGCTGTCGTTCTGCGATCAGGCGCTTGGAGTCGAGTATGGCATCAAAAACTACGGAAAACTCGCTCCCGGCGTTCATCAACTCCCAGAGGATATCGATATCAAAGTCGCGGAACTACAGCTCGAAGCGATGGGTGTATCGATCGACGTACTCACACCGGAACAGATTAAGTATCTGAATTCATGGCAGGAAGGCACCTGATTCATTCCTATTGTGAAAAAATATGCAATCATTCAAATTAAGGAGAACCGTTGATGAATGTTCATTTCAAACCTATCAACATTCTTTTACTGATTACGGGACTGATGGTGTCTGTCGCAGGATGCAATATTTTCGATTTCGCCAGCGATTCCGAACCAACACCTGTCGAAAAAGCTGAAGAAGCGATCCGGGATCATGATTATGTCACGGCAAAAGAGCAGTTCAGCGATGTTATTTATCTCGAAGACCCGAATAATCCGATAAAGCTCGTGATCGAAACAAACGAATCGATGGTTCTCTATACTTACGCAAAAGCCGCGCTTCTTGAATCAGGCATCACACTCATGGAAATTCTCGATATTGCCCAGATGGAAGATGATAATGTGTTCGATCCCAATAATCCCAAACCGAGCAATCCGATTCTCGACAAAATCGACAAGAAATTAGCTGAGGATCCTGAGGCGGTCAATAAATGGTATCAGCAAAATCGGCAGATTGCACAGGTGCTTCAGCTTATCGCTGACGGCGAGACAATCGGCGAATTCGAACAAGACGATATCGCGCTCGACTTTTCAATTTCGAGCATGATGTCGTTTATGCTTGGTATCCGCGACACCAACCAGGACGGATACATCAATGACGACGATTTCGATCTTCAATTTCTGCTTACAAGCGTACAAGATATGGATGCATATGCTCTCGAAGGTATCTATGAAGCGTTTATCGAGGACCCGGAATCCATCAACGAGTTTGTAGATTTCATCGATCAATCTGCCGAAGACAGTTCTGAGGGCATATTACTTTTGGTCGGCGAAGATCAAGCGGAATATGTCGATGAGATCAACAAAAACATCGATACTGCAAAAGAATTTCTCGAAAATTACAAATATAATGACGGCATCGATAACGATGGCGACGGGGATATTGATGAAGAGGAATTGGATGGTATTGATAACGACAACGACGGTCTCATCGATGAAGATACCAAATTAGTTTTACCTGCGATATAAGGTCAACTTAGATATTTTGGAGATGCATCCATGAAAAACATTACGATTTCAATTCTCTTCTGTTTTATACTAATTGCGGATCCGGGCTCGGTTTCGGCCGATAAGACAATTAACTACAACAACGCCAAAATGCTCGGCGCCGGCGGAACACATATCGCCAACGGATACAACTACAACGGATTTATCCATAATCCTGCCCTTCTATCACGCGTAAGAGGCATCAGATTTTCAATTGGAAGGCTCCCTATAGGTATCAATAAAGACCTTCTCGATCTGGGTAATTTTATCGACGACAACGTAGAAAATTTCGAGCAGTTCGGAAACGAATCGTTAGAAGTCGATCCTATCACCGGCGAACCGCTCTCGGGGCAGCCGAATGCAGAAAATAGAATGACCGAGGCTGAAAAAGAGGCATTTCTTTATGATCTCGAGGAATTCGACGGTCAATGGTCGAATGTGCAACTATCACCGATGGCAGGTCTTGCGCTCAATATCAAAGGATTCGGCATCGGTCTCGCCGCTTACAATATCACCGAAATCAACCTCAAAGCCGATAAGGGTATCTATGACCCTCGCGTCTGGGGTCAGGGCCGTGCCAATACCGTGGTCGCTCTCGGTGTGGCGAAACCGTTTTCGATCTTTGTGCCCGGCCTTATTGTCGGCGCTAATTTCAAATATGTCCAGCGGAACAAGGCATCGCTTTTTACAATAAGCGCTAGCAAGCTCGGCGACATCGAGGAAACCATCAAACCGGTTCAGGATGAACTGAAAGATAATTCTCAGCGGACATTTATGGTTGATCTCGGCGCAATGTATACGTTTCCATTTATTGATCTGGATGTGGCCGGCGTTTTCAAATCTCTTGGTGACGGCCGCGGGTCGTCGGTCGATCTCGGTGTTTCAAAAACATTTATGAACGAACGGGTCATTCTTCTCGCCGATTATATCGATTTTACCGACAACAACAAAGAAAATATTTTTAACAAAATCCGTGTCGGAGCGATTTACGATCTCTCCATTATTGCTTTCAGAGCGGGAATGAGATCGGGGTACCCCTCACTCGGTTGCGGCATCGATCTCGGCATTCTCGATCTGGACGCTGCGTATTACACGCAGGAGCTGAGTAAGGGCCCCGGAGGTAACGGCGAAGACCGGTATGTCGTGCAGTTCCAGCTCGGTTGGTAAGGACGGAGCAGAGGTCCAATAAAAAAACCGCCTTTTCACTTTGGCGGTTTTTTATAATTTCACACATAATCTTCGAAAGAATACTTTTTAGCGAATCACCTATCTGCTTTTATTACACAATATCTTTTCCTCGCCCATTCTTCGTACTCTGCTTTGAAAATGGTCATAGCCGCACATCCCGAAGCTTCCTGATTAAGGGAATTCACAAAAGAATTCACAAAAAAAGGGCCGCCACTGAAAGCTGCCCTATATCGTCAACGTTGTGCCATTCTTTAAATCGCCTCCAACGCCTGCTCGATATCTGCGATAATATCTTTCGTATCCTCGAGCCCAACCGAAAGCCTGAACAGATTATCGATAATGCCCAGTTCATAGCGTTCTTCGCGGGTGTTGTTGTAATAAGTAACGGTCGCCGGATGAGTGATAAGCGTTTCACATCCGCCGAGGGATGGCCCGATAAAGCACAGTTTCAGGTTGTTGAGCAGCCGGTTCGATCCCGCAAGATCGGTATCGGCCTCAAAAGTGACGACTGCGCCGAAACCGGTCATTTCACGTTTCGCGACATCGTAATGAGGATGGCTTTTGAGGGACGGATAATAACAGCGTTTGATTTTCGGATGCGAGTCGAGCCACTGAGCAACCTCCTCACCCGCTTTATTGAGATGTTCCATGCGGAGGCTAAATGTTTTAAGTCCGCGGATGAGCAGATACGCGCAGTGCGGATCGATCACACCACCCATGATTTTCTGGAAGGTTACGATCTCTTTCACCAGTTTTTCGGCCCCGAGTACAACGCCGGCAAGAATGTCGTTATGGCCGGCAAGGTATTTTGTCGCGCTGTGTATAACAATGTCTGCGCCGAGATCGAGCGGCCGCTGATTATACGGCGTTGCAAATGTCGAATCTGACACCACCAGCATATCGGGAAATTTTTTTCGAATCTCCTGCAATTTGGAGAAATCCATAATATTTAGATACGGATTTGTGGGAGATTCGCTGAAAAAGAGTCGGGTATTCGATTTCATTGCTTTTTCGATGGCCTCATAATCGCCCATTTTCACCACGGTCGATTCGATTCCCCAATGCGGAAGCCACTCTTTCACGAACGATAGCGTCTTACCATACGCATCGTCGGTGATAATCATATGGTCGCCTGCGCGAAGCAGTGCAAGAAGCGTATTGATGATCGCGCTCATACCCGATGCGAAAAGCACCGCCGATTCCGCGCCCTCAAGCCGGGCAAGTTTCTTTTCAGCCGCACGCTGTGTAGGATTGCCGTACCGGCCGTATTCATAGCGGAAATGCTTTTCTTTCGTGAATTTACGAATATCTTCGGTATTTTTAAATACAAACGTTGACGACTGAATGATTGGCGTAGTTATCGAGTCGTATGGTTTTGTTCTTTCCTCTCCCCCATGGATGCAATCTGTCGATATGTTTTTTTTCATTACGAACTCCCGAAAATATATTAATTATTTACTTACGATATACACTCCATAAAGCGGTGTGACGACATATAAGACACCGTGTTCACAACAAATTAAATGTAATATAAAACAAGACGGAATGAAAGAAATTCTTTGGGAGTCAGCACATAGAAAAAGCGGAATTCACGAGAATAATATTACATTTTACCGCTTTTTATCATGCGTGTGAAACAAAACATGGCGAGACTGATAATCGATCCCCATGCAAACAGAAGAAATATCCAGCCTGCAGTTGTCATTGAATGTCCTCCTCGAAAATATCCTGATCTATCTCGGGAAGAGGACGACCTTTCCACGCAGCAAATACTAGTTTGACAAGAACAAGGATAACTGTCACAAGAAACAACCGTGTGCCGATAACCCATTTTATGTTCTCCGGTGGTACATCTTTCATAAGGAGTACCGGCACCGCTTGCTGTACGGTCCATGTGGCAAGAATTATTAAAAGGAACGTGGGGGTGATATATTTAATAACAAATCTGAAAAGCGGCGGGAGTGTTATATCCGCTCCGCGGTGAAGCTCGGCCCAGGCCCGGTCAATGCCGAACACCCAGCCAAAAATTATCGCCTCGATAGTACCAAATATAACCAGACTGAACGTACCGCTCCAAAAATCGAGATCTTCAAGAACACCGTGCGAAAGCCCGATAATGACCCCATGGCATGCAAGGAAAGTGATTATGAGAATATACAATACAGCACGAGACCGCCCCACCTTGAATTCATCGTCTACAAATGCAACCGCCGGCTGCAGCATCGATACAGTGCTTGTCGCGCCGGCGATGAACAGCATAAAAAACCACAGAAACGCGAAAAACCATCCCGACTGCATCTGCGCGAATATCTGCGGCATTGTAACAAATCCGAGATCGAACGATCCGCCCTGAGCGATTTCAGTCATCCCGACAGGGCCCATAAAAATATAGGCTGCAGGAATAACTATCGATCCGGCGATGATAACCTCAGTTAGTTCGTTGATGCTGACCGAGGTCAGGCCGGACAAAAGGACATCGTCTTTGCGGTCGATGTAGCTCGCATAGGTCAGGATCATACCGATCCCGACAGAGAGCGTGAAAAAGACCTGCCCAGCCGCCGCCATCCATACCTTAGCGTCAAGAAGGCTCGAGAGATTTGGATTCCACAAAAAGCCGAATCCGTTCGCGACATTCCAGGTCGGCTGGCTTTCGGTCGGCGCTCCAAGGGTCATTACACGGACCATGATAATGATTCCCATAATGAACAGTGACGGCATGGTGATTTTTGAGAATTTCTCGATACCGCCTTTGACACCTCTGAAAATGATGAAGAAATTGATGAAAAAGGTTATCAGGAAGAAAAAGTAGGTTTTGGCCGGCACGCCAAGAAACGTCTCGTTTCCGGCGCCCTGATACACCTCCAAAAAGGCTTTCATGGCGGAACCGTCCCGTGCAGCCACCATAAGATCTCCGGCAAGCGCGCTTACCGCAAATCCGAGCAGCCACGATTCAATAAACGTGTACCATATAAATATGACAGTCGGTCCGAAAATCCCGATAACGCCGAAGTATTTCAGGAAATGATTTCGGGTGGAAATGGCGAAAATGGAGGGCGCTGTACCATAACCGTGCATACCGCCGTACCTGCCGAGCGTCCACTCGGTCACCATGAGCGGTATACCGAGAAGCACAAGTGAAATGAAATACGGAATAATGAACGCCCCACCGCCGTTCTGAGCCGCCTGCACGGGAAACCTCAGAAAGTTACCTAATCCGACCGCCGATCCCGCTACGGCGAGAATAACACCGGTCCGCGATCCCCATTTTTCACGTAGTTTCATTTTTCCTCTTAAAATACTTTCAAGGCAGAATGCGCAGAGGGCGCAGATAACTTAATATAAGTGTAATAAAGATAATATTTTTATGGTATATTTTCAAGAATATTTCACTCATTTGATAGTATCCAAAATCAGCGCTGAGTGATTCCCGGCCAGTCATCAGTTCGGAACGGAATCGCAGGTAGTCCCTTTGCGTTATACAGGCTGCATGCGGGATTGTTCGCCCATGCATACCGCACTGCGATGGGTTTCGAAACCGCATCGCTCCTGACAACGACTTCATCGCCGTCAATCATCGCATCCGCCCGAACAAACTGACTGTCACTACCGGCAATGGCAAATCCGGTGAGCGCGTCGAGTCCGTCTTTTATCCTAAGCCCTCCGCCTACCGAATTGAATCGTATCCGCACCGTATCGTCCTGAATTGTCATCGAATCATACACCGGGCCGGAAGCTACATTATCACTGTTGTATACGTTTTTCAGAGCGGCGAGTGCGAGACGTCGTCCAACCTCCTGTTTGTTCAATGGATGAATATTGTCGGCCATCCCGATATCCACTGCAGTCGCCATCGCTGTATTCGGTAACGATAGTGTCATGAATTGCGCTTCACGAAGCTCCGCCCAGGCGCTTTCAGACGGTTGTTCGTCCTGCTCTCTGAAATTTGCGAGCTGGACAAACAAAAACGGAAAATCGCCCTGTCCCCAACTCCGCCGCCAATCCTCGATCATTGCCGGGAACAGGGTTCGATATTCGTACGCACGTCCCGCATTCGATTCGCCCTGATACCAGATCGCACCTCGGATGGAATACGGTTGCAGCGGCGCAATCATGGCATTCCTTACCCAGGAGGGCATCTGTGGACAGATCGGAAGCTTTCTGCCGTCGCGTTCAGGCGGTTCGACATAATAACGCGGATAGGAAATACCGGCATACTCGGCATAATGCACATCCTC
>CAZCDQ010000021.1:0-11984 GCA_964497605.1 uncultured bacterium | reverse complement strand
CACTCTGCCATTGAGTAGTAAAACGACAGGATTTCATCTTTATTTTTGCTGTATGCCGTTTTGGTATGTTTGACTATAGAGTCGAATTCAGGCGAAAATTTGCGTGCGCCCATGCTCATCCAGGCCTCCGCAGTGGTCCCGCCCCAGGAGGCGTGAATCAGCCCAACCGGAATATCGAGATCGTTCATGATTTTCCGCCCGAAATAATAACCCGCGGCGGTAAAATCGCCGACAGTACTGGGACGGCAGACATCCCACTCTCCCTCGCAGTTTTCCTTTGGCTCAACCGCAAGATCGTTCTTTATACCGAATAGGCGAAGGTTCGGATGAAGCGCCAATGCAACCTCGCGGTCGGCGTCGAGACAGTGTTTCACCCGCATTTCCATATTCGACTGTCCCGAGCAGACCCAAACCTCCCCCACCATAACATTGGCCATTTTCACTATGTCCGTACCGTCGGATACTTTCATCTCAAAGGGGCCGCCGGTTTCAAGGGGATTTAGGCGCAGCATCCATTTTCCGCCCGAATCGGCCTCGGCGCGAACACACTGTTTCTGAAATTCTACCGAAACTATCACTCCCGGATCGGCCCATCCCCAGACCGGGACCTCGATCTCACGCTGGAGCACCATGTTGGAGCCGAAAACCGCAGGAAGTCGGATATCGGCCTCTGCCGAAATTGCGGTGATCCAAAGTGCTGCGAGCAATATAATCTTAACATATGTTTTTCTCATTATTCTCTCCTACTATGTTACATTCCCTCTGAATACACGGAAAGAGTGCTTATCGTTTTCCAGAATTTTCAATCCTTATCGCCTTCCAGCGGTTCGAGAATTGCGATGGTCGCGCCCCAGCCCGAGGAATCCGGAGGCGTTTCGAATTCTCGGACATAGCCGCATTTTTCGAGAAACGAACGCACGATCTGCCTCAGTACTCCCCGCCCCTTACCGTGGATGATGCGTACTCTGAGTACGCCACGCATCCGGCACTGCATGAGATACTCCGACAATGCCGATTTTACATCGGCGGGCATGAACATGTGAAGGTCGAGGGTACCGTCTACAGGATAATCGAAAATTTCATTTTCCATTGGCTTGCTCCTTTTAATAAAGTTTCAAACAATAGTATAATGAAATCGAAATAAAGATTACAGGAGAAATATTCTATTACGTTTCCTGAGATGTTATACGTCTAACGTAGTAAAAAAAAGCCCCGGCAGCGTTGGGCTGTCGGGGCTGTATCTCTTTTTTTGCATGCACGCCGTTATTAGACAATCTTGGTCCATTCTTTGGCGCCATGCGCAGCAAACTGCTCTTCATTCAGCGTTATGCCAAGTCCGGGACTCTCCGGAACAGCCATCGTGCCGTCATTGATCATCGGCTTTTCGATACCATCGACAACATCGTCATGCCACGGCACATCCATCTGATGATACTCCATGGCGATGAACCCCGGGGTTACCGCCGCAAGGTGAGCATAGGATGTCATTGCGATCGGCCCCGAGGAGTTGTGGTGATACGTGACAATACCTTTCGAATCCGCATATTTTGAAGCAAGCAGGGTCTGGTTAAGGCCGCCGAACGTATTCGGTTCCGGATGGAAATTATCGAATGCGCCAATATCGGCGAATACCTTGCACTGTTCGACACCGAACATGTCTTCACCGGTCTGAACCCGCATTTCGGTGGCATCCGCAACTTCCTTGCTGGGGAGACCGCTGCAGTCATCGATCCACCAATCGATGATATCTTCCACATATCCGTTCGGATTGTGATCATGCAACGTTTCGGCTAATGCGATTGCCGACTCTACACTGAGCTGGTTTGTAGCGTTGTATCCCTGATAATGATCTGATCCGATGGGAGCGCTGGCATACGGTTCGCCGAACGATTGAAGCGTTTCGCGATACTGCTCCATATAATCATGCATCTTGTCCAGACCTTCCTGGTCAATAGTAATCTCGCGGTACCCATAGTTATTCGGTTTCTCGGATACAGTGAAATTACCACGGGCTATCTGCGAAAGATACATGTCGCATTTATAATGCTTAAATCCTTTCTCCACACGGGAGACCACATCTTCCTCTCTGTTACTGTCTGTGTCAGCATACATGGTAATTCTGTCATAAAGCCGTTCGCCGAGAAGCTTATATACCGGTACATTCTGCGCCTTTCCGGTAATGTCCCAACATGCTGTTTCGAGACCGCTGATTGCGCCGGTTCCCATATTTTCCTGATCCCTGATTTTTTCAGGAGGCGGAGGTACATAGTTTTGCATAATAATGTTGAAAATGCCCTCAATATCCGTTGGATTTTTTCCGACAAGGTGCGGACATAATTTTTCCAGCCATTCCTGTGCGCCCCAATCGAGATCGCGGCACTCGCCGTAGCCCGTAATCCCCTTATTCGTTTCGATACGGACAATAATACCGGCCCAGGGGCGGAGACCCCGCCGGCCTTCAACTTGCAACCGCGTCCGGTAAATATTCGTGATTTCAATGCCCGGCGAAATGGCCGCCCTGGCGTTTTCGAACGAGCTGGTGATGCCCGCAGCAGCCGCTGTTGCGGCAAGTGTAAGCATGAAATCGCGCCTTCCGATGTTTTTCATTCCGGCATGGTTATGCATGAGCAAGACTCCTTTGTTAGATTGGTTATGAGTAACGGTTCTTACGATTTCTGAACGTTATTCCAAAACATGAGCGGCTGATCCTGTATTGAAGCTCAAAAAATTTCAAATGATAATGAAATTTAGACGCCCTGCATTTAAATAAAGTTTAATGGAATCTGTGAAAACTTCCCTGAAACTATGGTATGCTGCAAATTTAATATTTTATAAAAAGAAACCTTCCGGTATATTTCCCGGAAGGCTTCTTTTTTCATCTGATGAATCATCCTACATATCAATGGATTTTGCCCATTTTATATCTTTAATACTCACGACGTCATCGATTACATCCTCACCGATTTTCTCATCAGTATTCAGCACGACGATTGCATCACCGTCAGTCCTTTGCCGGGCCCAGGTCATATGTCCGATGTTAATACCTTTGGCGCCGACAGCGGTTCCAAGATCGCCGATGATACCCGGACGGTCCCTGTTACCGCAGATAAGCATGTAGCCCTCAGGCACAAAATCGATCTTGTAGTTGTTGAACGCCACAATCCGCGCATCGTTCTTGCCGAAATTCGTTCCTAATAGAGATATCTCGTCTTTGGAGGTGAACAGGCAGGTTTCGATGCAGTTCTTGTAATCTTTCTCGTCGGAGGATTTGATCTCACGAACCTTGATTCCCAGATTCTCGGCGGTTTTCTTGGCGTTGATGAGATTCACTCCATCGGCCAGCCCACGGGTGAACAACCCCTCGAGAATCGAGGAGGTTATCCCCCAGGTGTCGTAATTATGAATATCGCCGTAGAACGTAATATCGATCTCTTTGAGCTGTCCCGTGCCGATCTGACCAAGGAACGAACCCATTTTATAGCCGAGTTCCATGAACGGCTTGACATGCTCATAGACGTCCGGCGGAATAGAGGGCATATTAACCGCATGCTTCACCTCCCCTGTAAGAAGAAAATCGCGTACCTGTTCGGCAACCATGACTGCAACAATATCCTGTGCCTCAGAGGTCGAGGCGCCGAGATGGGGTGTACATACGACCTTTTCGTGCATGATAAGCGGGTTGTCGACCGGAGGCTCCGTTTCGAATACATCAAGCGCCACACCGGCGATTTTCCCTGATTCAAGCGCGTCGTAAGCGGCCTTTTCGTCCACAATACCTCCCCGCGCACAGTTTATTATTCGGACTGTGTCCTTACATTTCGCAATGGTCTCTGCGTTCAGCAGGTGACGGGTTGATTCGTTGAGCGGTGTATGAACTGAAATATAATCGGCCTGTTTCCATATCTCGTCCAGCGCCACCGATTCGATACCGAGCGATTCGGCAAGTTCGGCTGAAAGAAACGGATCATAGCCGATCGCACGCATACCGAACGCCATCGCACGTTTCGCAAGAACCTGCCCGATGTTTCCGAGGCCGATAATACCGATGGTTTTGCCGCGAAGCTCGACTCCCATATATTTTTTCCGGTCCCATCTGCCCTCTCTGATCGAGCGGTTACCCTGCGCAATATTCCGCGAGAGCGCCATCATCAGACTGAACGCATGCTCGGCGGTAGATACAGTGTTTCCGCCGGGGGTGTTTGAGACAATAATACCGGCATCCGTTGCTTTTCCCACATCGATATTATCGACACCGGCGCCGGCGCGTCCGATGATTTTAAGCTTTTTGGCGCTGGCGATAGTATCCTCGCGGACTTTGGTGGCGCTCCGTACAATAAGTGCGTCGTATTCCCCGATGACCTCGTTAAGCTCCTCCGGTGAGAGATTCGTATTGAACGTTACCTCGATACCGTTGCTAGCCTCGAGGATATTGACACATTCCGGCGAGACATTGTCGCTTATTAATACTTTATACATATTATTTCCCTTCGTAACTTATTTTTTAGAATTTCATAAATGCCAGCCTACGATCCTATCAGCACCTGCTGGGCCGCTTTCAGAGATTCGCCATGCGGGAAATTATAACCGATTTCTTTCAGCGACATTTCAAGACCGGACAGCGCGGTCAGTACGTCGTATTCGTCCATATCACCAATATGCGCGATTCGAATGATCCTGCCTTTCAACGCCGCCTGACCACCTGCGGGAAATATCCCATTCTTTTTCAGCGCTTTAACCAACGCACCACCGTCGATATCCGGTGTCAGTTCGACAGCGGTCAGTACGTTCGAGGGGTCCTTGGTAAATATCGTAAGCCCGATTGCCTCGACACCTGCTCTCATCGCTTTTGCGACAACAGCGTTTCGTGCCCAGATGTTTTCAAGCCCCTCATCAAGGATCATGTCGAGTGTCTCCTTGAGCCCGACAATGAGCGATACCGGCGGAGTGAACGGATTCTGATTCTTTTCAAGGGATTTTTTGTATTTCTTCAGGTCCCAGTAATATTTCGGAAGATCTGACCGCTCAATCTTATCCCAGGAACCTTTGGCAACTGCCACAAATCCGAGTCCCGGCGGCAGCATAATCGTCTTCTGAGAACCGGATACGACGATGTCGATACCCCAGTCATCGGGCCTGAGTTCGTGAATACCAAGGCCTGAGACAGCATCGGTGACTAACGCCGCGTCATAGTCTTTCATCATCGCGCCGATAGCCTTGAGGTCGGTCAAAACACCGGTGGAAGTTTCAGATTGTGTGGTAAACACCGCTTTCACACCGGGATTCTTATCAAGGGCATCTTTGATGGCTTCAGGTTTGACCGCATAACCCCATTCCACATCGATAGGAATAGTTTCAATCCCGTATGCGACACACAGTTCATACCATCGTTCTCCGAACTTTCCGCCGCGGACCGCAATCGCTTTGTCACCGCGTGAAAGTGTATTAACCACTGCGCTTTCCATAGCGCCAGAACCTGAGGACGCGATTGTGAATACATCACCATCGGTAAGAAACAGTTTCTTCAGTTTTTCGCTTACTTCTGCGAAAAGGTTTTCGTAACGGGGGGTTCTATGGTGAAAAATGGGTTCCGCCATCCTGAGAAGCGCGTTTGGAGGAACTGACACTGGTCCGGGTGTAAACAAACGAGTTTTCATGTATGCATACCTTTCTTATTCTTATAACTATTATTACTTTTATTTATTCACAGTCTTGTGAATCCACGACCATATTTTTTCCGCGCCCATACCAGTATGTGCGGAAAACATCACCATGTTCTCCAAGCCAAACTCCTTGTTATACGTTCTTTCTAATAATGCTTTATTCCGGGCGGTCAGTTTATCCGTTTTGGTGAAAACAAATAATGCGCTGCCGCCCCATTGCCCGATCCAGTCGCGCATGATATGATCACCGCTTATCGGCCCGTGACGGGAATCGATGAGCTGGATAATACCTTCAATTCTGTCGTGGCCGTTCAAATAGGAATTGGTCAAACATCTCAATGACACTTTCTCTGTTTTAGATGCTTTCGCATAACCATACCCCGGCAGGTCGACCAAATAGAATGCTCCGTCGACACAATAGTAATTGAGCGAACGGGTTTTGCCGGGTGTCTGAGACGTTTTAGCGACACCATGTTTCCGCCCGGAAAGGCAGTTTAACATAGATGACTTACCAACATTCGACCGTCCCGAAATGCAGATTTCCGGGAGGCCGTCCCGGGGTGCATCTTTCAAACTGAAAACCGAGCTGTGAAAGCGGATGTCCGTCATCGGACAATCGCATGGTTAATCACATCGTCAACATGATCCGCAAGTATAAAATCGAGACTTTCCCTTATCTCTTTCGGCAGTTCTTTGATATCGGCTTCGTTTTTCCGCGGGACAATGACCCGTTTTATACCGCTTCGTTTCGCCGCAAGTGTCTTTTCTTTGAGCCCGCCGATAGCAAGTACGTTTCCGCGGAGGGTGATCTCGCCTGTCATCGCGACATCGCGGGAGACCGGTTTTCCTGAAACCGCCGAAACCAGCGACGTAATGATCGACACGCCCGCCGAGGGACCGTCTTTTTTGATAGCACCCTCAGGTACATGTATATGAATATCTTTCTTGTCGAAAGCCCGCGGTTTAATACAGAGTTTTTTCATATTCGCCTTGGTATACGAAAGTGCGGCGCGAGCGCTTTCTTTCATCACATCGCCGAGATGACCGGTTAAAATCAGCTCGCCTTTTCCTTGCAGCACCGTAGTCTCCACATTGAGAATATCGCCGCCGACCGGTGTCCATGCGAGACCGACCGCCATGCCGACCTGATTGGTTTTCTCAATACGCTTGTCGTGAATCTTTTTGATTCCGAGATAGCGTTGAATATTCCGTGCTGTGATTTTTTTCTTTGTGACTATTTTATCGGATCTGCCCGATACGATTTCGCGGGCGACTTTCCTACACACAGTGGCAATATTGCGCTCGAGATTTCGGACGCCTGCCTCTGAGGTATAATTACGGATAATCTTTTCGACCGCACTTCTCTGAAACTCGATATGTTTGCTGGTCAGCCCCGAAGCTTCCATCATTTTCGGTATAAGATGGCGCTCGGCAATACCAACTTTTTCATGTTCGAGATATCCCGACAGTCTGATAATCTCCATACGGTCGATCAGCGGGAGCGGGATATTACCCTCGAAATTAGAGGTGGTGATGAAAATGACCTCCGAAAGATCGAATTCGGTCTCAAGATAGTTATCGTTAAATGTGCTGTTCTGCTCCGGATCGAGTACCTCGAGAAGCGCCGATGAGGGATCACCGCGGAAATCCTGGCCGATCTTGTCGATCTCGTCCAAAAGGAACACGGGATTCTTACTCCCGATTTTTTTCAGATTTTGAATGATACGGCCCGGAAGCGACCCGATGTATGTCCGCCGGTGACCTCGGATTTCTGCCTCGTCGCGGATACCGCCGAGAGACATCCTGACGAATTTCCGATTCAGCGCGCGGGCGACACTCTTCCCGAGAGAGGTTTTTCCGGTTCCCGGAGGGCCGCTGAAACAGAGGATCGGGCCGCGGTTCGATTTGGTCAGTTTAAGCACCGCAAGATGCTCAAGAATACGCTCTTTCGGTTTGTCGAGACCGTAATGATCCTCGTCCAGTATTTTCTTCGCTTTCTTTATATCGAGATTGTCGCGGGTCCGTTTCTTCCAGGGCAGGGATATCAGCCAGTCGAGGTAATTGCGTACAACCGTGGACTCGGGCGACATCATATGCATCTTGCCCAGCTTTTTCAGTTCCTCGAGCGCTTTTTTTGTTGCTTCTGAGTGCATCCCCGCGCGTTTGATTTTCTTTTTCAGGTCTGCGATTTCGCTGTCTGGGTCGTCCTCCTCCCCGAGTTCCTCCTTAATCACACGCATCTGTTCGTGAAGATAATAATCCTTTTGAGATTTCTGAAGGCGCTCTTTCACCTCTTTGTCGATTGAATGCTCGATTTTCATAATCTCGAGTTCCTCGGCAAGAGTGCTCGAAAGCAGTTCAAGCTGTTCACGAACCGTTTTCGATTCGAGAAGTTTCTGCTTTACCTGCTGTTTTATTATCAAATGTGCCGAAATCGCATCGACAAGCCGCTGCTGATCATCCACGTTCGGCAGATTCATCAGCACCTCATCCGGAATCATCTTAGACATCTTCACATAACTGGTGAAACTGTCGACAACATTGCGGGTCAGCGCTTTCGTGTGCGGCGAAATATCATCCAATTTTTCGATGGGTGTAATATCGACCTGGAAATATTTGTCTGTTTTTACCGGCATTCCGAATGTCGCGGGCTCCACTCCCTCAATAAGCACTTTCGCCGTTCCGTTAGGAAGTTTTAATATCTGAAGCGCCCGGCCGACAATACCAATTTTATGGAGATCGCGCTTTTCGGGATATTCCGTTTCCGGATCTTTCTGGAGCACTAAAAAGATGAAACGGTCTTGGACCAATGCTGCCTGTAGCGCCTCAACCGACGCCTCACGAGCAACCATAATCGGAACTACCATATTGGGGAATACTACAATATCTCGTAACGGAAGCAGCGGCAGGGTTTTTGGAATATCGATCATTTCCTCATCCGGAGATCCGGGTGCTTCTTTTAACAGTTTTTTTACGTTATTTTCTTCAGCCATAGAGACTAAATATCTCCTTTCGGACTTCCGTTCAGGCGGTTTTGAGCACCGCACCGTCCATACTTTCAAGAATCGGCATTGTTCCGTTTTCGATCGTGTTCGGTGTAATGGTCACTTTGGTAACATCTTGAATGGACGGTATTTTGAACATAACATCGAGCATCGCTTTGCCGAGCACACTCCTCAAACCGCGTGCGCCGGTTCCCTTTTCAAAACTTATACTCACGACTTTATCAAGCGCCTCCTTATCGAATTCAAGCTCGATACCGTCCATTTCAAAAAGCTTTGTGTACTGTTTCACCAGCGCATTTCGCGGTTCGGTCAGAATCGTCATCAACGCCGACTCGTCAAGTTCTCCAAGTGCACACACAAGAGGCAAACGGCCGATGATTTCGGGGATAAGGCCATATTTTTGAAGATCTTCCGGCTCAACCTGGGCGAGAATCTCACCGATTTTGAAATCGTGGGAGGAATGAACGTCGGCACCGAACCCCATAGCTTTCTGATAAACCCGCCTGCGGATGATGCTATCTATGTTGCTGAAAGCACCTCCGCAGATAAACAGTATATTCTTGGTGTCAATCTGAATCATCGACTGCTCGGGATGTTTCCGTCCGCCTTTGGGAGGTACACTTGCGACCGTTCCCTCGAGAATTTTGAGCAACGCCTGCTGTACGCCCTCGCCAGAAACATCGCGGGTAATTGAGGCGTTCGCCGATTTACGGGAAATTTTATCGATCTCGTCGATATAGATAATCCCGATCTGTGCACGTTCGACATCGTAATCCGCCGCCTGGAGCAGCCGCACCAGGATGTTCTCCACATCCTCACCAACATATCCGGCTTCGGTGAGAACCGTGGCATCGGCAATGGTGAACGGCACTTTCAAGATATTCGCAAGTGTACGCGCAAGCAGTGTTTTTCCAACTCCGGTCGGTCCAAGCAGAAGAATATTATCCTTCTCAAGCTCGACTTCACTGTCATTGCCGCTGAAGTTTTTTATCCGTTTATAATGATTATACACTGCGACACTGAGCGTCTTTTTTGCCTGTTCCTGTCCGATAACATATTGATTCAGCCTCTCTGTTATTTCCCCGGGGCTCGGGATTTCGAATTCCAGTTCGGGAACACCGACCTTGTCGCTGTCTTTTACAATATGATAGCAGGTCGTTATACAGTCGGCGCAAATCTGCACGTCCGGTCCCGAAACCATCTTCGAGACCTCCGATGCGTCCCTGCCGCAGAATGAACAGGTTATGTCTTCTTTGTCCGATCCTTTACGTGTCATTTTTTCGCGTCTTTCTTTTGTTTTATTACCGTGTCGATAAGTCCGTATTTCTTCGCCTCCTCCGCCGACATATAATTGTCGCGGTCGATATCTTTCATCACCTGGGCGCGTGATTTAGAACAGTTGGAGGCAATGATATCGACAAGTTTGTCACGGCTTTTTACAATCTCTTTCGCCATAATCTCGATATCGGCCGCCTGACCTTTGCCCCCGCCCCAGGGCTGATGAATCATAATCCGTGAATTCGGAAGGCATGCACGTTTTCCTTTCTCGCCGGCGCTGAGCAGAACCGCCGCCATACTCGCGGCAATTCCCATGCAGGTAGTGCAGACGTCAGGCTTGACATATTCCATGGTATCCAATATGGCCAACCCAGCAGAGATGCTTCCACCCGGAGAATTGATGTACATAAATATGTCCTTATCAGGATCGTCTGCTTCAAGGAACAAAAGCTGCGCGCATACGCTGTTTGCAAGCGAATCGTTTACATCGGTGCCGATAAAAATAATCCGGTCTTTCAGAAGCCGTGAATAAATGTCATAGCTTCGCTCAACCTGTCCGGTCTGTTCAATGACATACGGTATATAATTCATGCTGTACTCCTTTATCTATCGCTGTATCGCATTTAATTGCTTTTTCATATATAATAAACCTGTTACGGCGTAATAATCTTCGATTCGTCGGACTTCGGCTCGACCGTCACCTCGGTAATATCCGCAATTTCCTCAATCCACTGAAACGCTTTCTCCTGGGAGATTTCGTTTCGATAACCCTCGAAACGGCCTGTCTTAATCATCTCGCGGCGGATTTCGTTTGCTGGGCGGCCTGTGGCCTCGGATATGCGTTCGAACCGTTCATTCAGCTCTTCCTTCGTCACCTCGATGCCGTTCTCCTCCTTGACCGCCTCAATAATCAGATAGCCTTGTGCCGCGTTAACTGCATCCGCTTGCATACGTTCCTTATAGGTCTCGAAATCGGGCGCCTGATCAGGCGAATTTTTCTTTACATTAGCATATTCCGACGCGATGATACGGTCGACCATGCTCTGCGGCACCTCAAACGGATTCGCCTTGATAAATTCGTTTATGAGATCGTTGCGCATCTTTCTTACCGCATCTATGTCGTTCTGAGCGGCTATATTCTCACGGGTTTTTTGCTTGAGATCCTTAAAATCCTCATAACCGCCGAGGGATTTTGCGAACTCGTCGTTCAGCTCGGGATAGATAACTTCAATAACCTGCACAACCTCAACATCATATATTTCGGTCGTTCCTACAAGTTCCGGATTTCCGATAGATTCATCAAAGGTATAGGTCACCTTTTTCGACTCTCCTTTGCTCATGCCGACGACCTGCTCGTCAAACTCCGGCGAGGGCGTTCCCTGCCCGTCCAACGAGATCATGTGCCCCTCAAGCTTTTCGCCGACAATCGGAACGCCGGAGGAATCGAGTTTCTGGAGGTTGACAACCAAAATGTCGTTTTCTTTCGCCGGTCGGTCGACTTCATTCTGCTCTGCGCTCATGTGTTTCATACGTTCGAGATAGGCATCTACATCGTTATCGGTCACCGCCTGAACCTCCTTGGTAACTTTCAGGCCTTTGAAACCAGAAATATCGATTTTAAGCACTTCCTCGACCGTGACTGTAAATGTAACCGATCCGGATTCGTCAAATTTAAGATCGTTAATAGCGGGCTCGCCCACCGGGTTTATCTCCTGCTCTTTAAACACTTCAAAAAGCACTTTCGGAATCATGTCTTTAACCGCCTCTTCGCGGATATGATTACCGAGCCGCTTCATAAGCATCGATTCAGGCGCTTTACCCTTGCGGAATCCGGGAAGCTGAACCTCGGAGCGAACTTTCGCCAACGACAGTTTAATTTCTTCCTCATACCGCTCTTTGCCAATTTCAACGGTTAAAGTTTTTTTACATCCGTTTGTTTCTGTGATTTCTGCTTTTGCCATACCACTCTCATCAGTTAAGTATTTATGTGATAATTTTTGCCAAAATAACGATATCCATTTCAGATAAACGATGGTGCGAA
>CAZCDQ010000020.1:634-31158 GCA_964497605.1 uncultured bacterium | reverse complement strand
GTCAAATAACAATGAAATCGGACTAAAAGAATTAATAAATATTGAAATTAAATCGCTTCCAAATTACCTTAGTATCATTCTGATATTATTAGATGTTGGGTTTGTTTTATATTTACATGAGATAATACATGCATTGGTTGTTTTTATAATTCATAGACAAAAACCAAAGATTGGTATACGGGGTCTCATTATTTATGCCGCTGCTCCAGAAAGTGTATTAACAAAGACTCAATTCATTATTACGGCATTGGCCCCATTTTTAACCATTTCAATAATTGGCTGCGTACTTATGTTTTTTGTTCCGCACAGTTTCTTGACTTGGATTTTTATTCCAACAGTTGTAAACGCTGCTGCAGCTGGGGGAGATTTTATGTCTGTTATATGGGCATTAAGACAACCTCTAAATGCAAAATTTATCGATAACGGAGATGTAACTAATGCTCACATTAAGAAATATCATTAATAATAATTGTTTTATGGAAACAGTTTCCGCTATAATTTTTACAGTATTGACAGGAATTGTTATCATTTTTCAGGGATGCTTGGCAGCAGGATTGCCCTGGGGAGAAGCATCGATGGGTGGAAAATATCCAGGGAAGTATCCACTGAAAATGAGAATTGTTGCAGTCATAAATATGATTTTATTGGGTTTTATTACAACGATTGTATTATCTGAAGCTAATTTAATGTTTCCTCAACTAAAAACAATTTCCAGTATTGGAATTTGGTTTGTATTTACATTATTTTTAATTGGAACAATAATGAATACAATAACACGAAGTAAAATAGAACGAATTTGGGCGCCCGTAGCTTTAATTCAGATGATTACGGCTTTAATCATTGGGATTGGCTAATTTCTGTAAACTACAAAATAAACTGAACACAACACTCAATATAACCAATGACGGGGAAAGTAGTAATCTTATGCTTTCTGTCCCGCATCAAATTTTGTAACGGTGGATAGTAACGAAGTCCGCAAACCGCCACTGGCCATATTGACGACCGTTAATAAAAATGATAGGATTTAAAAATGAGAAGCCATGATGTTACAAAAGGTTACGAAAGAGCAGCATCTCGTTCACTGATGTATGCGACAGGAGTCGATCCCTCTCAAATCGGTAAACCTATGATCGGGATTGCATCCTCGTTTACAGACCTGGTCGCCGGGCATATAGGTATGCGCGACCTCGAACGGTTTATCGAAAAGGGTGTTCATTCGGGCGGTGGCAGTGCTTTCATTTTTGGCACTCCAGCGGTATGTGACGGTATTGCGATGGGGCACAGCGGTATGAAATATAGTCTGTGTACCCGCGAACTCATTGCGGATGCAATCGAATGCATGCTCATGGCGCACAAGCTTGACGGAGTAGTACTTCTCACCAATTGCGATAAAATTACCCCCGGCATGCTTATGGCGGCGGCACGTATGAATGTTCCTGCGATTGTGGTAACCGCCGGTCCCATGCATTCAGGGAACTGGCATAAACGCAAATTGTCGCTGGTTCGCGATACGTTCGAGGCAATCGGACGGTACCGCGAGGGGATCATCGAAGAGGATGAATTAACTGCCCTTGAACTTGAGGCGTGCCCGGGACAGGGATCGTGCCAGGGACTGTATACGGCGAATACGATGGCATGTCTGACTGAAACGATGGGGATGTCCTTAGTTGGATGCGCGACCGGACTTGCGGGATTTGCGAAAAAACGCCGTATAGCATACAATTCGGGTTTGCGGATATGCGATCTCGTAAGAGAAGGAGTTACTCCGCGCGATATTATGACCGAAGCGGCGTTTGAGAACGCAATTCGAATGGATATGGCGCTTGGCGGGTCGACGAACACAATGCTTCATGTGCCAGCAGTCGCCCATGAGGCGGGAATCGAGCTGACGCTGCCGCAGATAGATGAGATATCAAAAGATACGCCGCATATAACCTCAATCCGTCCCGGTGGGGAATATTTCATGGAGGACCTTGAATATGCGGGCGGCATACCCTCGGTAATGCATGTACTCGGTGAAAAAATGCGCGACAATCCGACCGTATCCGGAAAGAGCGTCCGCGAAATACAAGCCGAGAATCCCGTGATCGATAGCGATGTTATCAAGACGGTCGACGAAGCCTATCATCCCGAGGGCGGGATCGCTGTTTTGACCGGATCGCTTGCCCCGATGGGAAGTGTTGTCAAACAGAGCGCGGTTTCTGAAAAAATGATGGTGTTTAAAGGGACAGCGCGGGTGTATGATTCCGAGGAAGAATCTCTAGAGGCAATCTTCGATAAGAAAATACAGCCCGGCGATGTTGTTGTTGTCCGGTACGAAGGTCCAAAAGGTGGCCCAGGTATGCGCGAGATGCTTCAGGGCACCGCAGCGATAACCGGTATGGGACTTAGCGAATCGGTTGCGCTTATTACAGACGGACGGTTCAGCGGCGGAACCCGCGGCCCGTGCATCGGTCATATTTCGCCAGAAGCGATGGAGGGCGGCCCCTTGTGTATTGTAAGCGACGGGGATGAGATATTGATCGATATCCCCAACCGTAAGCTTGATCTTCTCATCTCCGATGATGAGATGAAATCGCGTATGGATACGTGGCAGCCGCCTGAGCCGAAAGTGAAAACCGGATATCTTGCCCGATATGCAAAAATGGTTACCTCGGCAGCAACCGGCGCCGTATTCGAAGACTGATAATCGAAAGAATACTGGAATTAGAGGAACATATTATGATATTAAGCGGAGCTGAAATATTTATCGAATGTTTGCGAAAAGAAAAAGTTGACACCATGTTCGGATATCCCGGCGGTGTCGTAATTCCCCTTTTCGACAAACTTTTCGATGCAAAAGATATACATTTTGTGCTGACCCGTCACGAACAGGCAGCGGCGCACGCTGCGGACGGATATGCACGTGCAACTGGTAAGACGGGCGTCTGTATCGCTACATCCGGCCCCGGGGCGACAAATCTGGTGACCGGCATTGCAAATGCGCACATGGATTCAATACCTATGGTTGCATTCACCGGACAGGTAGCGATGCCGCTTATCGGAACAGATGCGTTTCAGGAAGCCGATATTACCGGAATTACACGGCCGATAACGAAACATAATTTCCTGGTGAGCGACACAACGAAACTTGCCGATATCATCAGTGAGGCCTTTTACATAGCCTCCACAGGACGGCCGGGACCGGTGCTTGTCGACCTTCCGAAAGATGTGAGCTTTGGACAGATAGATTTCGAATGGCCGGAGAAAAAAAACATGTCGCCGGGCTATAAATACAGCAAAAAAGCCGATCCCGCAATGGTCGTAAAGGCTGCTGAAGCCATCAATGAGTCGAAAAAACCGCTTGTTTATGCCGGCGGCGGCATTATTATCAGCGGCGCGCATAAAGAGCTTAAGGAGCTTGCGGAAACAATCAGCGCTCCGGTGACAACGACACTTATGGGGCTTGGCGGTTTTCCGGCAAGTAATTCGCTCTGGATCGGTATGCCGGGCATGCACGGCACATATACGGCTAATATGGCGTTCACTGAATGCGACCTTATCATTGCAGTCGGTGCACGGTTCGATGATCGTGTTACGGGTGATATCAACGGATTTGCTCCGAATGCGAAAATCATTCATATCGACACCGATCCCGCGGCGATTGCCAAGATTGTGGATGTAGACATACCGCTTGTCGGTGACGCGAAAACAGTATTGAATCAGTTAAAGAAACATGTAAAACGAAGAAAACCGAACGGATGGAACAAGCATATTGCAAGGATAAAAAAAGAGCATCCGGTGACCTATAAACATTCAACAGATGTTGTCAAACCGCAATATGTTGTCGAGCGAATTTGTAAGATAACGAAAGGCGATGCGATTATTACAACGGAAGTCGGTCAAAATCAAATGTTTGCAGCATTGTTCTATCAGTTCAATAAGCCTCGTCGCTTTATTTCATCCGGTGGTCTCGGTACAATGGGATATGGATTTCCGGCAGCGATCGGAGCACAGATCGGCAGACCGGATGCAACTGTATTCGATATTGCCGGGGACGGCTCCATCCAGATGAATATTCAGGAGCTTGCGACTGCTGTTGAGCAGAAACTACCGGTCAATATTGCAATTCTGAATAATAAATATCTTGGTATGGTACGTCAGTGGCAGGAATTATTTTTCAATAAACGATATTCAGCAACTGATATTACTATACAACCCGATTTTGTAAAACTCGCTGAATCATACGGAGCCCATGGAATTCGTATTGATAATCCGAATGATGTTGATGATGCAATAAGAGAGGCTGTTTCAATTAAAAAGCCTGTTATCATCGATTTTGTCTGCGACAGAGAAGAGAATGTCTGGCCAATGGTTTATCCCGGAGCAGCGATTTCTGATGTCAGGGAGGGAATGTAATTATGAAACACACGATATCTGTAACAGTCGCAAACAAATTCGGTGTACTGGCCAGAGTGAGCGGACTTTTTTCATCGCGAGGTTATAATATCGACAGTCTTGCGGTCGGCGAAACCGAAGACCCAAATGTTTCACGTATGACCATTGTGGTGAAAGGTGATGATAGAATCCTTGAACAGGTCATGAAACAACTTAGCAAGCTAATAGATGTGATCGATGTAACAGACTTGAGGAAAGGAAGTTATGTAAGTAGAGAACTCATGCTGGTAAAAGTGAAATGCTCGACACGCCAGCGAACTGAAATTCTTGAGATCGCCAATGTGTTTCGAGCGAAAGCTATCGATATCAGCCATAAAGCGTTGATTCTGCTGATAACAGGGACTGAGGAAAAGGTTAAGGCGTTCAAACAGCTTATGGAGCCGTTTGGCATTATCGAGCTTACTCGTAACGGAAAAGTTGCCATGCTACGGGATAGAAACAGCATGGAAAATGAACGTGATGAACATGTATAGAAAAGAAATATGATAAAAAAATTAACGACGGAGGAATTTCATGAAAATGTATTACGACAATGATGCGGATAAGTCCATCCTTCAGGGCAAGACGATAGCGATCATCGGTTTCGGCTCCCAGGGTCACGCACAGGGGCAGAATCTGCGTGATTCGGGCTATACTGTTATAGTTGCCGAAATGGAGGGAACCGAAAACCATAAACTCGCTGTCGAAGCAGGTTTTCAGCCGATGAGCGCCGCTGAGGCTGCCGAAAAAGCGGATATTATTCAGATTCTTGTTCCTGACGAACTACAGCCGCGAATTTACAAGAATGAAATTGAAAAGGGGTTGAAACCTGGCAACGCACTTGTGTTTTCGCACGGTTTCAACATTCATTTTGGCCAGATTACGCCACCGGAGAATGTTGATGTATATATGGTCGCGCCAAAAGGTCCCGGCCATCTCGTACGTCGTGTTTACGAAGGCGGCGGCGGTGTACCAGCTCTTATCGCGGTGTTTCAGAATCCATCCGGCAACGCGTTTGATATCGCGCTTGCACATGCATGCGGTGTCGGTGCGGGTCGTGCCGGCATTATCGAGACAACTTTTGCCGAGGAAACCGAAACCGATCTGTTCGGCGAGCAGGTTGTTCTTTGCGGCGGCCTGACCGAGCTTATCAGAGCCGGTTTTGAAACGCTTGTTGACGCGGGATATCAGCCTGAGGTCGCATATTTCGAGTGTCTTCACGAGGTGAAACTTATTGTCGATCTGATTTACGAGGGTGGTATCGCAAATATGCGCAGCTCAATTAGCGACACGGCTGAATACGGCGATTTTGTCAGCGGTCCGCGTCTTATCAACGAAGAAACCCGTGACGAAATGTCACGCATTCTTGCCGAGATTCAGTCCGGAGAATTTGCACGCGAGTGGATTCTTGAAAATCAGGCAGGACGTCCGGTCTATAAGGCGCTGAAACGTCAGGGCGAGGAGCATCTCATCGAAGTTGTCGGCAAGAAGCTCCGAGGCATGATGAGTTGGCTTCATAAATAACAATTTCCGAAAACCACATCCGGTCGACGGCCGGAAATAAATTCAGAAACGAGGGATACGGCGAACGTGTCCCGCATGGATATTAAATCCTTAAAGGAGGTGATAGGTGTGGACGTAAGTTCCTTTGTCCTCGATGAATCCGACCTTGAGAGTGATCTGCTATTAACGTCAATGAATATGGAGCGATTTTCCACGCTTACCATTTTATTCGAGGATTTAATCCAATGAAAAAGATAGTCGTATTCGACACGACGCTTCGGGACGGTGAACAGGCTCCCGGGGCATCTTTGACCATCAAAGAAAAAGTACAAATTGCGGTGCAGCTTGAACGGCTTGGTGTCAATGTTATCGAGGCCGGATTTCCGGTATCCTCCAAGGTGCAGTATGCGGCAGTAGCGGCATGCTCCGCCGAACTCAGAAAATCCATTGTTGCCGGTTTAGCGAGAACGCTCGAAGCTGACATCACCAGCGCCTACGATGCGTTGAAAAATGCGGCGCATCCGCGGATTCACACATTTATCGCCACCTCGACTATTCACATGAAGCATAAACTCATGATGGAGCCGTCTGAAGTGCTGAAAATGGCAGTTGAGGGGGTGAAAATGGCGAAAAGCCATTTCGAGGATGTGGAGTTCAGTGCTGAGGATGCGTTCAGAAGCGATCCAGGGTTTTTGAAAGAAGTTGTTGCGGCTGTTATCGATGCGGGGGCAAGCACTGTTAATCTTCCGGATACTGTCGGGTATGCGATACCGTCCGAATACGGCAGTTTCATCGCTGATATTGTTAAAAATGTACCTAATCTCGGCGATACAATAATCAGTGTCCACTGTCACAACGATCTCGGACTTGCAACTGCGAATTCGCTTTCAGCAATTCAGAACGGCGCCCGTCAGGTCGAGGTCGCGATGAACGGTCTCGGTGAACGTGCCGGCAATGCCTCGCTTGAGGAAATTGTAATGGCGCTTAATGTGCGGAGAAATTACATGGACTTTACGACGGATATCAACACAAAAGAAATCTATCGAACAAGTCAGCTTGTCTCGAATCTCGCCGGAATCCGCGTACAGCCGAATAAGGCGATTGTCGGCTCGAATGCATTCGCACATGAGGCAGGTATTCATGTGGATGGGCTTCTGAAAGATAGATCAACATATGAAATCATGACACCTGAATCGATCGGTCTCACCGATATGAAAATTGTGCTAGGCCGCCATTCGGGAAAGCATGGATTCGAGAAACGGATCGAGAATCTCGGATTCAAACTCTCGAAAGAGGAGCTTGAACTTGCTTTCGAGCGTTTTCTTATTGTCGCCGACAAGAAGAAAGAAGTTTTCGACGAGGACATTGCCGCGATTATCGAGGATGAACTTCACAGCGTTCCTGAATATTATACACTTGAATATTTTCATATTTCAAGCGGATCGAGCACGATTCCGACTTCCACGGTACGAATCAAAAAGGGAGGTACAACCGAACAAAAATCGGCGTGGGGTGATGGTCCGGTCGATGCAACGTATCGGGCTATTAATTCAATTGTTGGAATGAACATCGATCTCGGCGAATATTCTATTCGCGCAGTCACTGCAGGAACTGAGGCTATGGGCGAGGTGACAATCAAAATGACAGTCGATAAAGAGCTTACTATTACCGGTCGTGGCGCATCAACAGATATCCTTGAGGCCTCGGCGAAAGCATATGTTGACGGCCTTAATAAAATCAAGCACCGTCTTGATAGAAAAGATAATGCAGACGACGGAGAACTATGATGGGAATGACAATAACCGAAAAAATCCTGGCCGCGCACAGCGGGAAAGCCAGTGTTAGGCCTGGAGAATTAATCAATTCGAAACTCGATGTAGTCATGTGTCACGATGTAACCACCCCTCCGGCGGTGAGGATGCTTGAGAAACATGACATGGACGAAGTGTTCGATACGGATAAAATTGTCGTTATCCCGGATCATTTCGTCCCGAACAAGGATATCCAGAGCGCCGAACTTGCGAAACGCCTGCGGAACTGGGTGAAAAAACACGGTATCAAAAATTATTATGAAGTGGGAGAGAACGGCGTATGTCACGCCGTTCTTCCCGAGGACGGCTGGGTATTGCCCGGAACAACGATTGTTTGCGGCGACTCTCATACATGCACTCACGGAGCCTTAGGGGCTTTTTCGACCGGTGTCGGCTCAACCGACCTTGCTGCGGCAATTTATGCGGGCGAATTATGGTTTAAAGTGCCTGAATCGATTAAATTTGTGTTGAACGGTAAACTGAACGACAGCGTGTATTCAAAAGATATCATACTCGATATTATCCGCCGTATCGGTGTAGATGGTGCGCTTTACACGGCGATGGAATTCACCGGGCCGGTGATTGACAATTTGTCTGTTGAGGCACGGTTTTCCATCACGAACATGGCTATTGAGGCTGGCGGGAAAAGCGGCATCATCAATCCCGATGCAAAAACACTCGAATATGTTCGTAGAAGATCGGATAAGGAGTTCACCGTTTATACATCAGATATGGATGCATGTTATGCACAGACTATCGAAATCGACTGTTCAGAGCTTGAACCGGTGGTCGCCTGTCCTCATCTTCCCTCGAATGTGAAGAAAGCGCGGGAAGTCAGCGATTTGAAGATCGATCAGGTCTATATCGGTTCCTGCACCAATGGCCGTATCGAGGATTTGAGAATCGCCGCGGAAATACTGAAAGGCAAAACAATTGCAGAGGGAACGCGGTGTATTGTGGTTCCGGCCTCGACAAAAATTTGGCGTCAGGCGAATGCGGAAGGACTGTTCGATATTTTCAGCGATGCGCACTGTGTTGTATCCTCCCCGACCTGTGGAGCTTGCCTCGGCGGCTGGATGGGTATTCTGGCCTCCGGTGAACGGTGTGTTTCGACAACCAACCGTAACTTTGTCGGACGGATGGGATCGCCGGAAAGCGAGGTTTATCTGGCAAGCCCTGCGACCGCTGCCGCAACGGCGATAAAGGGATATATAACCGATCCAAGGGAGATAAATTAATGATTGGTAAAGCGTATGTTTATGAAAGAGATCATATAAATACCGACGAGATCATTCCGGCGCGTTATCTCAACACCGACGATGAAGAAGAGCTGGCGAAACATGCGATGGAGGACCTCGACAAGAATTTTCTCCATTATTTCAAACTCGGCGATTTCATTGTTGCAGGAAACGATTTCGGATGCGGTTCGTCCCGCGAGCATGCTATCTGGGCTCTGAGAGGCGCCGGAGTCGCATGCGTCATTGCTGAAAGCTTTGCGCGGATATTTTACCGTAACGCAATCAATAACGGTTTTATTGTGGTCGAATGCAAAGACTTCATTAAGGATGTGGCCATCGGCGATAAGCTTGAGCTAAATACCAGAAATGGGATTTTAAAGAATCTCTCAACCGGACACACATTCGAGTTTATGCCGATTACCGAGTTTGCGGAGAATATTGCCAAAGCAGGTGGTCTTTTACAGGCAATAAAACGAAATTAAGCATTATTAATCATGGAGGTATCATTGAAAAGAATTGCGGTTTTGGGTGGTGACGGCACCGGTCCGGAGGTTGTGGCAGAGGGCATAAAATGTCTGGAGGCCGTTGCTAAAAAAGTAGGTTTTGAATATGAAACGGAAGATTTTGACTGGGGCGGTGACCGTTATCTCGCCACCGGCGAGGTATTGCCGGAGGATGCGGTTGAGACACTGCAGAAATTCGATGCCATTCTGCTTGGGGCAATCGGTCATCCCGATGTCAAACCCGGTATTCTCGAGAAGGGAATCCTGCTGAATCTTCGGTTCGCGCTTGATCAGTATATCAATCTCCGTCCGGTGAAACTGTATAAGGGCGTTGAGACGCCGCTTGCGAACAAAGGGCCGGAGGATATCGATTTTGTTGTAGTACGTGAGAATACAGAAGGGCTTTATGTCGGTTCCGGCGGCTTCATGAAGAAGGGGACACCCGACGAGATTGCGGTTCAGGAGTCGGTCAATACTCGAAAGGGTGTTGAGAGATGCCTCCGATTTGCGTTTGAACTTGCCCGTAAGCGGAAAAAGACAAACACGGTCACACTCTGCGGAAAGACCAATGTACTCACATTTGCGTGGGATCTCTGGGAGAGGTCGTTCCATGAGATCGGTGAAAGCGATTATCCCGATATAAAACGTGATTATGCCCATGTTGACGCTACCTGTATGTGGATGGTTAAAAATCCCGAATGGTTCGATGTCATAGTCACCGACAACATGTTCGGCGATATCATCACCGATCTCGGAGCGGTCATCCAGGGCGGTATGGGAATCGCCGCCGGCGGCAACCTGAATCCAGAGGGCGTCTCCATGTACGAACCCATCGGCGGCAGTGCGCCGAAATACACCGGTACCGGCAAAATAAATCCGATGGCCTCGATCTTTAGTGTGCAGATGATGCTCGACCAGATGGATGAAACGGAGGCGGCAGATATTGTGGAAAAGGCATGCATTACAGTCATTTCCCAGAAAATGGAGAGTATGTCCGCAGGTAAGATGGGCATGACAACCTCACAGGTCGGTGATACGGTCGCCAAAGAGATCGAGAAGCTCTAAAAATACTGCGGAAATGCATGTAAATGGAATAAACGTAGGCGGTACGGTTCTTTATAACCTTACTTTACATATCATTGTATTCAATATGATACACTTTCCATTCGGATACTTTTATGACAGGCGCAATGAAAAGTAAACGCGGAAAACGTGTCGAGATATACGATTCGACGCTCCGGGACGGCGCTCAGGCGGAATCGGTTGGTTTCAGCCTTGACGACAAGCTTATGATTACGAAAAAACTCGATGAATCGAGCATTGATTACATTGAAGGGGGATGGCCTAATAAGACCAACCCCAAAGATCAGGAGTTTTTTAAGCAGGCGCGCATACTCAAACTGAAACATGCGAAAATCGTCGCGTTCGGTAGTACAAAACGAGCAAACAGCGCTGTAGACAGTGATGAAACGCTACGGAATCTTCTCGACGCGGATACCGAAATTATTACCATTTTCGGGAAAAGCTGGGATTTTCATGTGAAAGAGGTGCTGCGTGTCTCTCTGAAAACGAATCTGAATCTTATCGAGGAATCGGTGAAATTCCTTGTTTCGGAAGGCAGGAGAGTATTTTTCGATGCCGAGCACTTTTTCGATGGTTATGCCGCAAATTCCGAGTATGCGATGAGGACGCTTGACGCTGCGCAGTCGGCTGGCGCTGAGATAGCCATTCTTTGCGATACCAATGGTGGAACTCTTCCCGACGATATCGGGCGGGTTTGCGATGTGGTGCGCGAACGTATCGATCTTCCGCTCGGTATTCACTGTCATAACGATGCCGGACTTAGCGCCGCGAATACACTGACCGCGGTTATCCACGGCGCAACGCATGTTCAGGGTACGATCAACGGCATTGGCGAACGGTGCGGCAACGATAACCTGTGCACCTCGATCCCGAATATCGCGCTGAAACTCGGTATAAAAACTATTCCGAAGAAAAACGTCAAAAGCCTTATGGCATTGTCGCGTTTTGTGTCAGAGATCGCAAATATGTCACATAATCACCGCCAACCATATGTGGGCGAAAGCGCATTTGCGCATAAAGGCGGCGCGCATATCGACGGCGTTCTTAAGAATACGCGGACGTTCGAGCATATCGAACCGGAACTGGTCGGAAATCAACGGCGATTTCTTCTGTCCGATCAGTCGGGAGGCGCAACGGTGATGGCGAAGCTGAACAATATTTATCACGATATCGACAAGAACGGTCCAAGGGTCAAGGCACTGCTTGCTGAACTGAAAAAAAAGGAGCATGAAGGCTACCAGTACGAGGCCGCGCAGGGATCGTTTGAACTTCTTGCGGCGAAAATATTTGAGGATTACACACTTCCATTTGAACTCGGCGTTTTCCGGGTAATCACCGACCGCCGTGAGGATAATTCGATGGTGAGTGAGGCGACGATCAAGGTCATTGTTAATAGAACCGAAGAACATACTGCGTCTGAGGGCGACGGTCCGGTCGATGCACTGAACGGTGCGCTCAGAAAGGCGCTTGAACGTTTCTATCCGCAGATATCCGAGGTGCATCTCGAGGATTATAAAGTCAGAGTGCTCGACACGTCGGACGGTACCGAGGCGAAAGTGCGTGTGCTGATCGAATCCTCGGACGGTGTCGATTTATGGGGTACTGTTGGAGTATCTGAGAACGTAATCGACGCTTCCTATATCGCACTTGTTGAAAGTCTCGCATATAAACTTGTACTCGACAAACGAAAAGGCAAAAAATAGATGGACAATAAACATAGACGGACCGCACGGATTGAAAAGCTCCCGCCATATCTGTTTGGCAAACTAAACGACCAGAAGTTAAAGATGAGGCAGGAGGGGGTTGATATCATCGATTTCGGTATGGGAAATCCAAATATTCCAACATCGAACCATATTGTTGACAAATTGGCCGATGTGATTAAGGATCCCAAGACCCATCGGTATTCATCGTGCCGCGGTATTCCAAATCTCAGAAAAGCAATCTGCGGCCATTACAAAAGGCTGTACGATGTCGATTTGGATTGGCAGACGGAATCGATGGCGCTTCTTGGCTCAAAAGAAGGGCTTTCGCATCTGATGCTTGCGCTGCTCGATCCGGGCGATTCTGTACTTGTGCAGAATCCTTCGTTTCCGGTTCATATTTACAGTACAATAATTGCCGGCGGCAATGTAGTTGCTATCCCACTCACCGAAGAACGGGGATTTGTGCCTGCGATGGAGGATATTGTCAAAGAAATCTGGCCGAACCCCAAAATCATCCTTTTGTCGTTTCCGCATAACCCAACAACCGCATGCGTCGACCTCGATTTTTTCGGTGAGGTTGTCGAATTTGGACGGAGGACAAATACGATTATTTTACATGATTTCGCCTATGCGCAAATGGGATTTGACGGTTATCAGCCTCCGAGCATTATGCAGGTGCCGGGGGCAAAAGAGATTGCAGTCGAATTCACAACCATGTCAAAAGTGTATAATATGGCGGGATGGCGTGTCGGTTTCTGTGTCGGGAAACGCGAGATTATCGATGATCTTTATAGCATCAAAGGATATTTCGATTACGGCATTTTTACGCCGGTGCAAGTCGCGGCTATTACTGCACTCAACGGCCCTCAGAATGTGGTCAAAGATACAGTCATGACATATCAAAAACGGCGCGACACATTTGTGGACGGACTTGCAAAGATCGGCTGGGAAGTTCCGCGGCCGCGAGGTTCGATGTATCTGTGGTGTCCGCTACCAAATGAATACAAAAAGATGGGATCGCTTGAATTCTCAATGAAATTGCTCACAGAAGCCGAAGTGGTTGTTTCCCCGGGAGCCGCATTCGGTGAATACGGTGAGGGATATATCAGAATCGCGCTTGTTGAAAATGAACACCGCATTAATCAGGCTGTGCGGAATATTAAAAAATGCTTATTTTGATAGGAGCGATAATTGACATTTATTAAAGGAGGTGTTACCGCGCCTTCCGGATTTAGTGCAGGTGCGGTTAATTGCGGCATTAAATATAAAAAACGGAACGATCTTGCTCTTATCGTTTCAGATTCACTTGCAACATGCGCCGGTGTGTTCACACAAAACCGAATTAAAGCAGCACCGGTACTGATCACGCAGGATCATGTCAAGGATGGCAATGCGCGAGCAATCATCGTCAACAGCGGAAACGCAAACGCCTGTACCGGCGAAAACGGCATTGAAACAGCCATCGCGATGGCAGCTCAGACGGCAAAACTCATTAAATGCGATCCCTCGGAGGTACTCGTTTCCTCAACCGGAGTGATCGGACACAGGTTCCCCATTGAAAAAGTTGAAAGAAAGCTGCCGAAAATTATTTCGGATATTACCAATCGGGGAAGCGCACGTGCCGCAAAAGCAATCATGACCACCGATACGGTACCGAAACAAACAGCAGTTGAATTCGAACTCGACGGCAGAACGGTTAGAATCGGCGCAATAGCTAAGGGATCGGGAATGATATGTCCGAATATGGCAACCATGCTTAGTTTTATTACAACCGATGCGGAGATCGAAAAATCGGCGCTGAGAAAATCCCTGCGCGAATCTGTCGATTCGACATTCAACTGTATCACGGTGGACGGAGATATGTCCCCCAACGATATGGTGCTGATACTTGCCAACGGACGGGCGGGGAATTCGGTTATCAATTCCCGTACAAAGGCGTTCGAACATTTCAAGGAAGCGCTCACTGCAATATGCATGCAAATGGCGCAGGCAATTGTCCGTGACGGTGAAGGGGCGACAAAATTTATAACTGTAAGAGTAACCGGAGCAGGCGCAAAAGAGGAGGCCCGCCAGGTTGGCCTCGCGATTGCTAATTCACCGTTGGTTAAAACCGCGTTTTTTGGGGAGGACCCGAACTGGGGACGGATTATCTGCGCTGCGGGATATTCGGGAATTTCTGTGGATGAATCGAATATCACCATCTCGATTAACGGCGCGGCGATATTTGAAAACGGAAAAACAAGCAGTTTCAATGAAGAGAAACTCAGAAAGGAGATGTCGTCGAGAGACCTTATTCTCGATGTCGATCTCGGCATGGGCAAAGCTGAAAAAACAATTTATACGACCGATATGTCATATGACTACATTAAAATAAATGCAGAATACACAACTTAAAGTATCGGAGATACAAATATGATAATATCACAAAAAGTCGCGAATGTGAAACCTTCTATAACCATGGCAGTCAGCGCAAAAGCTAAAGCGATGAAAGACGAGGGAATCGATGTCATTGCGCTTAGTGCCGGTGAACCTGATTTCAATACGCCCGACCATATTTGTGCGGCCGGAATCGAAGCTATAAATAGCGGAGTCACACGTTATACTCCAGCCTCTGGGACAATGGAGCTAAAGAATGCCGTCTGCGATAAGTTTAAGAACGACAACGGACTGGACTATACGAATTCACAGGTAATGATAAATTGCGGCGCGAAACACAGTATTTTTTTAACAGTATTCGTTTTGACCGGGCCCGGCGACGAGGTTATTGTACCATCCCCGTACTGGGTATCGTATTATGACATGGTCAAACTAGCTGGTGGAACGCCGATTATTATCGAGGGAAAACGCGAAAATGACCTTAAGATCACGCCGGATCAGCTCCGGGAGACGATCACGGATAAAACCAGGCTGCTCATCCTGAATTCACCCTCAAATCCCTCGGGGATGGTATACAGCGAGCAAGAATTACGGGCGTTGGCGGATGTGATAGTCGAGAAAGATATTCACGTGCTTTCAGACGAGATTTATGAAAAACTTATTTACGACGATACCAAACATGTGTCGATTGCTTCGTTCGGTGAGGATATTTATAACCGTACAATAACGGTAAACGGAGTCTCGAAATCATACGCCATGACAGGCTGGCGGATAGGTTATGCGGCAGGACCGGAGGCAGTCATTAAAGCAATGGGTACTGTCCAGAGCCAGGAAACCTCTAACCCCTGTTCGATCTCACAAAAAGCAGCACTTGCGGCGATCACCGGAACACACGATTTTCTCGAAGGATGGGTAAAAGAATTTTCCGAGCGACGTATGTATATTATCGACCGTCTAAACGCTATTGACGGGGTAACTTGTAATACGCCGAAAGGGGCATTCTATGTTTTTCCTGATGTTTCGGCGTTTTATGGGAAAACATTCAACGGTGCGTTTATAAGCGATTCGGTGTCTTTCTGCGAATACATGCTGAACGAACAGCATATCGCTCTTGTACCCGGTGCGGGATTCGGTGCCGATGCCCATGTCCGTCTCTCGTATGCCGTATCAATGTCGCAGATCGAGGAATCAATGAATAGAATTGAGAAAGGTGTTGCGGCAAAATAATGGGTATTGAAATGAGTATAAATATGTCAGGAGATGGCAGAAAATGAATATCCTGAAACTTGGATTACCGAAAGGAAGCCTGCAAGAACCGACGTTCGACATTTTCAAGAAAGCCGGCTACCGTATACGTCTTGGTAACCGGTCGTATATTCCCAGTATTGACGACAATGAAATTGAATGCCTCCTCATCCGGGCCCAGGAAATGGCGCACTATGTCGAGGACGGTGTTCTCGATGCCGGTATCACCGGACAGGACTGGGTGCTTGAAAACGATTCGGATGTCGAGGAAATTACCACGCTTCTTTATGCACGGGGCGGATTTGTGCCGGTACGATGGGTAGTAGCTGTACCCGATGATTCGGATATTACAGATATAAAGCAGCTCGAGGGTAAACGTATAGCGACGGAACTGGTCAATTACGCGAAAAAGTATTTCATGAAAAAAGGCATAAACGCCAAATTCGAATTCAGCTGGGGCGCGACTGAGGTGAAACCCCCAAAACTTGCCGATGCGATTATCGACGTCACGGTCACCGGATCGTCTCTCAGAGCCAATAATCTCCGCGTCATCGACGAAATGATGAAATCGACGACAGCGCTGGTGATGAACAAGGATGCCTATAGCGACCCGTGGAAAAAGGAAAAGATTGATAAAATCGTAATGCTCCTTCAGGGGGCGCTCAACGCGGAATTCAAGGTCGGTCTTAAAATGAATCTTCCCGAAGAAAAAGTCGAGAAGATTACATCGATTCTACCGAGTCTGCACAATCCGACAATCTCGCACCTTAAGGATGAGGGCTGGGTTGCCCTTGAGGTAATTATCGATGAAAAGGAAGTACGAAAACTGATTCCGGTACTGAAAAAGTCCGGGGCAGAAGGCATTATCGAATATCCGCTGAATAAGGTTATTTATTAACGCAAGGACATTTCGTGATACCGATTGTAAATTACAGAGACATGAAAAACGACGAGAAATACCTGTCGTTTTTCCATCGAGAACTATCGTTCGATCCCGAAATAGAATCGTCGGTAAGTGATATTGTGTATACAGTCAGGGAGAACGGCGATGAGGCGTTAATCGAATACACGAAACGGTTCGATAATATCTCGCTCGAATCGATATCGCCGGTACCCGAGAACGATCTTCGGGAGCTTCACGCTCAGGTTCGTCCCGAGTTCATCGGAGCGCTTCGTGAAGCCATAGAGAACATTCGTGAATTTCACCGCCTTCAATACCGCGAGGACATCCGGCTTGAAAAAACGAACGGTGTCAGTATGGGGCTCAGATTTACACCGCTCGAGACGGTTGGTATCTACGTACCGGGAGGGGCGGGGGCATATCCCTCGACGATCGTTATGAACACGGTTCCAGCGCAGATAGCCGGAGTCGAAAAAATTGTTGCGGTAACACCGCCTGGACAGTTTAGATCGAATCCGCATGTGGCGGCGGCATGTGTCGAACTCGGTATCGATGAAGTATATACGGTCGGAGGTGCGCATGCCGTAGCGGCTCTTGCTTACGGAACAGAAAGCATTCCGCGAGTCGATAAAATTGTCGGACCGGGGAATATGTATGTTGCGGTTGCGAAAAAGATGGTATATGGCCAGGTCGATATCGATATGATCGCAGGACCCTCAGAGATCGTTGTTGTGGCGGACGATTCCGCAAATCCCGCATTTGTGGCGGCCGATCTTTTGAGCCAGGCCGAGCACGGCAGCGGCATGGAACTTGCGGTCCTTCTCACAACTTCTGAGAAAGTGGCCGATGAGGTTCAGGCGGAACTGCATGCACAGGTGGCAACGCTTCCTAACGCCGAACACGTAAAAAAGGTGCTCGATGCAAATGCATTGATTGTGTTTGAAAACCTTGAGGACGCTGCGGAAATGGTGAACCAGATAGCCCCGGAACACCTGGAGTTGATGGTTCGTGATCCCGACAAACTTCTTGCAAATATTAAAAACGCCGGAGCCATTTTTGTGGGGCAGTATTCACCGGAACCGATCTCGGATTATTTCGGCGGCACAAATCATGTGCTGCCCACTTCCGGTGCTGCACGGTATGCGTCACCGTTGGGTGTCTACGATTTTCAGAAATGTTCGAATGTGGTTACATATTCCGAAAAGGCTGTATATGATTGCTGCGGTAAGGTGATTATTCTTGCTCGGTCCGAGGGATTTGAGGCGCACGCACGGTCGGTTGAGATACGGTGTAGGAAAAAAGACTAAGCCTCTCTCGATAGTTATCATCAGTACTTATGAGAATACAATGACGAAAAAAGCTATATTGGATTTTGTCAAACCGGGAATCAGGGAAATCTCTGCCTATACGCTCAAACAATATGAGCATGAAGTGAAAATCAACCAAAACGAGAATCCCTACGATGTCCCGGTCGAACTGAAAAAGGAGATTCTTGATTTCGCGGCGCAGCGGAGTTGGTCGCGATATCCGCCGTTTGTGCCCGAGGATATGCAGCAAGCGCTTGCTGAGTTCACCGGATGGTCTGCTGAAGGTATCCTTATCGGAAACGGCTCTAACGAGCTTTTACAGGCGATTATGACAGTGTTTCTGAACAGAGGCGATAAACTGGTTATTCCGGCACCGACATTTACCTTGTATAAGCTGATTGGCAGTATACTCGGTGCGGATGTTGTTGAGGTTCCCCTCAAGACAGATTATTCATATGACTGCGACAGAATTGAACATGAATTTCTGGCCGGTGGCGCCATGCTGATTCTCTGCTCACCGAATAATCCGACCGGGGCAGTATATCCGTTCGAGTGTCTTGAACAGCTTCTCGAGCAGACCGACAAACCGGTGATTGTCGACGAGGCCTATTGCGAATTTTCCGGTGAGACGGTATCAGACCTGTTGGAAGGACACGAAAATCTTGTTGTGTTTCGGACATTCTCAAAAGCGTTCTCTTTAGCGGGATTACGGATCGGATACGGTCAAATGGATCCCGATCTCGCTGTCGATGTCAATAAAGTGAAACTCCCGTACAATATCAATTTCTTTACGCTTGCGGTGGCAGAAACGCTTTTAAAAAACAAAGAATTGCTGTTTATAAAAATTGAAGAATTGATCACCGCTCGCGATAAAATGTACTGTGAGATGAATGACATCGACGGTGTCAATGCATATCCGAGCAGAGCGAATTTCATTTTATTTGAAACGTCCTATCCGCCGAAAGACGTATTCGATCGGCTCCTTGCGGACGGGATTCTTGTTCGTGATGTTTCATCGTATCCCATGCTTGAAAAAGCGCTCAGGGTATCGGTATCAACCCCTGAGGATAATGCAAAATTCATCGCCGCGCTCAAGAAAATAATGAACGATATATAAAATACCTACCGGGAGGTATTGTTATGCCGAGAGTGAGTGAGAAAAAACGAACAACAAAAGAAACCGATGTTTCGATTGTGCTTAACGTCGATGGAACAGGAATATCCGGGATCGATACCGACATCGGATTTTTCGACCATATGCTTGTCCTGTTTGCTCGGCATGGTTTTTTCGATCTGACAGTAAAATGCACTGGCGATACAGAGGTTGATTATCATCATTCCGTCGAGGATGTGGGAATTACCCTGGGGCAGGCATTTGATGAGGCGCTCGGTGATAAGTCGGGTATCGCACGATACGGGTTTTCGTATGTTCCTATGGAATATGCTCTCGCGCGGACTGTTGTCGATTTTTCTGGGCGGATTGCGTTTTCATACGATGTACAATCGAATGTGGAGAAAATCGGCGATTTCGATATTGAGCTTGTGCCGGAATTTTTCAAAGCATTTGCAGACAATGCCAAATTGAATCTTCATATCGATCTGATAAAGTCGTCTAACGGGCATCACGATATTGAGGCGGTGTTCAAAGCGACCGCCCGCGCCATATCGGAGGCGTGCAGCATCGATCCGCGGATAAAGGGGCAGCATTCGTCGAAAGGAATGCTGTGAGCCTGTGATGGAATAATAAATAAAAAACCGCACTTTTCTTAAAAAAGTGCGGTTTTTTATTTATCGAATATAGATACTATTTCGTTTCCGTAAGTTTAATACGGTTGATTGCACGAAGCAGTGAGAGCTGTGCCCGGTCGAGGTCGACCTCGGGATTGTCAGTGTTCTCAAGTCGTTCCTCCGCACGCTTTCTCGCTGTCTCGGCACGGGCAACATCGATATCATTCTGTTTTTCGGCAGTATGGGCGATGACAACCGCTTTATTTTCCTTGAACTCACAGAATCCGCCGGATACGCTTATTCTGACGAGTTGGTCCTCATGGCTGAAGATGAGATGACCGATTTTAAGCCCGGTCAGAAACGGAGTATGTCCGGGAAGTATCTGAAATTCGCCGGCAGAACCCGGCGCTTCGAGATTAGTAACCTCATCGGAAAAAAGCACTTTCTCCGGTGTCGTTATTTCAAGATGAAACGTTTCGGCAGCCATGTTTATGATTTCTCCAGTAACTTCTTACCTTTTTCAACAGCCATCTCTATCGGACCGACATTGACAAATGCCTGTTCGGGAAGTTCATCGTGGTCGCCCGCGATGATCTGTTTGAATCCTTTGATAGTATCCTCGAGTTTGATGTATTGGCCGGCAAGTCCGGTAAACTGCTCGGCGACAAAGAACGGCTGACCGAGGAAACGCTCGATTTTACGGGCGCGTTGGACGATCAGCTTGTCCTCGTCAGACAACTCGTCCATACCAAGGATGTTGATGATATCCTGAAGGTCCTTATAGCGCTGAAGGATATTCTGCACCTCACGGGTTGTGTTATAATGATCGAAACCGACAATCCTCGGGTCGAGAATGCGAGAGGTCGAGTCAAGCGGGTCGACTGCAGGATAGATACCTTTCTCCACGATCGCGCGGTTCAGCACAGTGGTGGCGTCGAGATGTGAGAAAGTCGTAGCCGGGGCAGGGTCTGTCAGATCGTCCGCCGGCACGTAAATCGCCTGTACTGACGTAATTGAGCCTTTTTGGGTCGATGTGATGCGCTCCTGCAATTCACCCATTTCAGTCGCAAGCGTTGGCTGATATCCCACTGCCGAAGGCATACGGCCAAGAAGCGCTGAAACCTCTGAACCTGCCTGCACAAAACGGAAAATGTTGTCGATAAAGAGCAACACATCGCGTCCCTCGCCGTCACGAAAATACTCAGCAAGAGTGAGCGCGGTAAGACCGACTCGCTGACGGGCTCCCGGCGGTTCGTTCATCTGTCCGAATACAAGCGCGGTTGAGTCGATAACGCCGGATTCCTTAAAATCGAGCCAAAGGTCGTTACCCTCGCGGGTACGTTCGCCGACGCCGCCGAATACTGATATACCGGAATGCTGTTTTGCAACATTGTTGATGAGTTCCATGATGAGCACAGTTTTGCCGACGCCTGCACCGCCGAACAGCCCGATTTTACCGCCTTTCGGGTATGGTTCAAGCAGGTCGACTACTTTGATGCCGGTTTCAAGGAGTTCGGTTTCAATGTTTTGGTCAGTATATGCTGGTGCCGGACGGTGAATTGGGTATTTCTCTTTTGATTTGACCTCACCCTGACCATCTATTGGATCGCCAATCACATTGAGCATTCGTCCGAGGGTTTCCGGGCCAACCGGAACCGATATCGGCTCTTGGATGTTCTGAACTTTCATACCGCGGGCGAGACCGTCCGTCGATTCCATTGCGACGCACCTGACAACGTTTTCGCCGAGATGAAGCTGCGTTTCGACCACAAGTTTGGTTTTGTCCTCGCGCTCGATAATGCAGGCGTCGTGAATATTCGGCAGCGAATCCGGCGGAAATTCCGCATCGATAACTGGACCTACGATCTGAACAATGATCCCATCAGCCATCAATTAACTCCTTAGGTTATATTATTAGAGATTGCATTATCGCAGAAAAAAAACTGAATAAGGAATTCAAAGTTAAGTATAAAAACTACGGAATATCGGACTGAAAGTCAAGTATGAAAATTGTATAGTTTTTTTAAATATTCGGCTTATGTAAGAATAGTAGATGTATGAAAAAAAATAGTCCATATGGAACGCAAATCTGAGGATATAAAAATGGAGCGGGAGACGAGATTTGAACTCGCGACAACCACGTTGGCAACGTGGAGCTCTACCACTGAGCTACTCCCGCTCAAGACTTAAATATATATAATCGTCAACGTCATTTCAAGCAAATTTTTACATAATTGCAATAATTATTAAGCTTTTCCGTGACAATGTTTGTATTTTTTTCCCGAGCCACATGGGCAGGGTTCATTTCGTCCGATTTTCTTACCATCGCGGCGCACCGTTTCCTGTTTCTGGGGTGGGGGAGCGGCTGAGGATTCTTTAATATTGTCGGTAGCATAAACTTTGAAATCGTCGTGTTTCGCCTGCGTACGCTCCTCGGGAATCCGTTTCCGCTCGGCCTTTTCAAACTGTACCGCCATTACACCGCGAAATAGGGTTTTCAGCGTCGTCGTACTGATTTGATTAAGTGTATTCTCAAACAGCGTGAAACCTTCGCGTTTATATTCGATAAGCGGATCGCGCTGGCCATAACCTCGCAGGCCGATACCCTCCTTGAGCTGATCCATCTCGTACAAATGCTCTTTCCAGAGTTCGTCGATAGTCGAGAGCAGGATGACCCGCTCGTTCCATGCAAGACTTTCCTGATCGATAATCTCCGCTTTCTGAAGGTAGCTTTTCTTAACAAATTCCACAAGCATATCGCGGAGTTGGTTCTGATTCAGTTTCTCTATGAGATCATCGGACAGTTTGAAATGGATATAAAATACGGTGAGAAAATCTGCCGAGAGACCGTCCATATCCCAATCCGCCGGTACACCGATGGGATCGGTATATTGGTCAATGAGGTCGTCCACAATTTCCTCAACCATCTCAAACAGGCGTTCGCGGACATTACCGCTCTTGAGCGCGGTGTTTCGCAGTCCATAAATGATCTCGCGCTGAGAATTCATCACATTATCGTATTCGAGCAAATGTTTCCGAATAGAGAAGTTTTGTGTTTCGACACGTTTCTGTGCGCGGTCGATAGCTTTGGTAACCATTCCGTGCGTGATTACTTCGCCCTCCTCTATGCCGAGTGTCTGCATTATGCCGGATATTCTGTCAGAACCGAACAGTCGCATGAGATCGTCTTCGAGGGATAGATAGAACATTGACGAACCCGGATCACCCTGCCTGCCGGAACGTCCGCGGAGCTGACGGTCGATACGACGCGCTTCATGACGTTCGGTGCCGATAATCTGAAGGCCGCCGGGCACAGAATTGCTGTCACCGCCCATTTTCCTGACCGACTGTTCAAGTTTGATGTCGGTACCGCGGCCTGCCATATTCGTCGCAATAGTAACCGCGCCCTCACGTCCGGCTTGGGAGACGATTTCTGCCTCGCGCATATGCTGTTTGGCGTTGAGAACGTTGTGATTGATACTCTGGCGTTTCAGCATGCGCGACAGCGTTTCGGAAACGTCCACATTCACTGTGCCAACAAGGATAGGCCGCCCAAGATCGTGCATATACTTAATACGTTCAATAATGGCGTTGAACTTCTCGCGGCGGGTGCGGTAAATCTGATCGTCATAATCGATTCGAATAACCGGTTTGTTGGTCGGGATAACGACCACGTCGAGTTTATAAATATCCCAGAATTCGTTGGCCTCCGTTTCAGCGGTACCTGTCATGCCAGACAGTTTGTCGTACATGCGGAAATAGTTCTGGAGAGTGATCGTTGCAAACGTCTGGGTTTCACGTTCAATTTTCACCCCTTCCTTGGCCTCGAGCGCCTGATGAAGACCATCCGAGAACCGCCTTCCCTGCATGAGACGTCCGGTGAATTCGTCGACAATCAGTACTTTGCCGTCTTGTACGACATATTCCTTGTCCTTATCGAAGAGTACATAGGCTCTGAGGAGCTGATTTGTATTGTGGATTTTCTCGCTTTTCAGGGCGAAATCGCGGGTTATCTCTTCCTGTTTGAGGACTTTTTCCTCGTCCGATAATGTTTCGTCGTGCTCGATTGCACTGATTTCCTCGTTTATATCGGGGAGCACAAACGTCTTGCGGTTCTCCGGATTCATACCGTTCAGCGCTTTGTCGGTGAATGCGATAGTGTGATGGCGCTCGTCCACAACGAATAGAAGTTCCTCGTCGATCACGTTCATGCGTTTATCCCGCATGAAATCGCTTTCCACTGTCATCGTCAGCTTTTTCAGTTCGGGATTCTCCGAAAACAATTTCATAAGTCGCTTATTTTTCGGGGTACCGCGCAGGGCCTGAAGCAGCAGAATACCCGCATCGTATTCAGCGCCCTCTTTTAAGAGATTTTCGGCTTCGGCTATCTTCCCGTTCACCAGAACTGTCTGCTTTCGTACGATGTCATAGACAAGTGGTTTCATTTCATCGTATTTGTGTGTGGAAACGCCGACCGGACCGCTGATAATAAGCGGTGTCCGCGCCTCGTCGATCAATACCGAATCGACTTCGTCGATGAGCGCATAGTTGAATTCACGCTGCACGAGGTCCTCCTCGCGAATCGCCATATTGTCACGCAGGTAATCGAATCCGAATTCATTGTTTGTGCCGTAGGTGATATCGCATCCATATGCGGCTTTATGCTCCTGTGTCGAGGAATTGTGCTTCATGTAGCCGACCGAAACACCGAGAAATTCGTAAATTTTGCCATACCACTCGACATCGCGCTGAACAAGGTAGTCGTTCACCGTTACAAAATGGGCGCCTTTCCCGGTAAGGGAGTTGAGATAGAGAGGCATGGTCGCCACAAGACTTTTACCCTCGCCGGTTGCCATTTCGGCGATTTTTCCCTGATTGAGCACAATCGCGCCGAAAAGCTGACAGTCGTATGGTACCATGTCCCATTCGGTTTCATGCCCTATGACCAACCATTTCTGTCCGAGAAAACGGCGGCATGTTTCCTTGACGACTGCATACGCCTCGGTCATAATGTCCTCGGTCGTTTCGCCGTCCCGAAGACGCTGTTTAAATTCCTCGGTCTTGCCTTTCAGTTCGTCATCCGAAAGAGATGACAAACCGGCAAAATGCACGTTTATCTCATCAACAAGCGGCTGAATGGCCTTGAGATCGCGTTCATATTTCGATCCAAAAATTTTTTTCAGGCCGCTGTTCAGCACATCACCCAAAACACCCATTTCAATTCCTGTCTATTTATGAAGTTATATATTATCAATGTGTTAAGTAATATCTTTTGCTATCCTGTCGAGAATACCGTTAATAAAGGATGAACTTTTTTCAGAGCTATAATCTTTTGAAAGCTCAATAGCCTCGTTGATTGAAACCTTTTTCGGTATATCGAGCATGAACAGCATCTCGGCAATGGATATCCACAAAATTATACGGTCGATCCGTGAAATCCGCGAAAAATTCCAGTTTTTTAGAATAGGTTTGATATAACCATTCAATAAATCTCTGTTTTGTTCGATTTTCCTACCCAGCGAAAGGACATATTTCTTCTGCTGATTGTCCAGTCCGAATGAGAAAGGTTTCAACGCAACACTCTCGGGATCGTCGCCGAGACTGACAATTTCTTCATCTACTGCCACCATTTCTCCGACTGCATCATCGAGAGTATATCCGCGGCTTTCGCTTAAATAGAACGCTTTTAGGAGCACTTCACGTGCCCGTCTTCGCGACGCCAACGATTATCCTCCGATTTTGTTCATGAGGTTGCTCATCTCGATTGCAGCCATTGCAGCGTCGAATCCGCGATTCCCCGCGACTGTGCCTGCTCTATCGACAGCCTGCTCGACCGAATCTGTTGTGATAACACCGAAAATGATAGGAACACCAGTTTCGAGGCTCGCAAGCGCAATACCTTTTGCCGCTTCCGATGCCACAAAATCGAAATGAGGGGTCTCTCCTCTGATAACCGCGCCAAGACAGATGACAGCATCATAGGCACCGGATTCTGCAGCCTTTTTTGCAACAAGTGGTATCTCATAGGCGCCGGGTACCCAGTATTCGTGAATATTTTCATCTTCTGCATCGTGACGGATCAGACAATCCATAGCGCCTGCAAGGAGTTTGCTTCCAATAAGTTCGTTAAATCTCGCGACAACGATCGCATATCGCTTGTTTTTGGCGGTAAGTTCGCCCTCAATACGTTTCGGCATGATATTACTCCTTTTGGTGAGGTATATCCATCTTCAGAATATGACCCATTTTATCTTTTTTCGTCTGCATATAGAATGAGTTTTCGGTGGTAACCGGAAGCTCGATATGGATTCGCTTGACGATTTCAAGTCCGTATCCCTCGAGACCGATGATTTTTTTTGGATTGTTAGTCATCAGTTTGATCTTTGAAATACCGAGATCAGTCAATATCTGCGCGCCGATACCATAATCACGGAGGTCCGGCTCGAATCCAAGCATGATATTTGCCTCGACCGTATCGTGGCCGCGATCCTGAAGATTGTATGCTTTTATTTTATTCGCAAGACCGATACCTCGCCCTTCCTGGCGCATATACAAAACGACACCGCGACCTTCCTCCTCGATGGCTTTCATGGCAAATGAAAGCTGATCACCGCAATCGCATCTGAGTGAACCGAGCACATCGCCGGTAAGGCATTCCGAATGTACGCGAACAAGCACCGGTTCGTCGGTGGTGACATCTCCTTTAACAATTGCGAGGTGATGATGATCGTCTATCTCGCTTTCATAGAGCATAAGGTCGAATATGCCGTGTTTAGTCGGGAAATTCACCGAAACAACACGTTCTACAAGCTTCTCGCGGCTCCTGCGGTATTCGATGAGATCACGGATCGAAATCATTTTTAAATCATATTTTTTTGAAAAATTTCTGAGATATTTCATTTCAGCGACGCATCCGTCCGGTGTCATAACTGTACACAAAACCGCCGCAGGTTTCAGCCCGGCGAGTTTCACAAGGTCGATGGAGGCTTCGGTATGTCCGGCACGCGATAATACACCACCGTCGAGGGCTTTTAGGGTTGTCACATGACCTGGTTTTGCAAAATCGTGCGATGTGGAATCCGGATCGGCGAACCGTTTTATTGTGATTGCACGATCTTTTGCAGATGCCCCAGAGGTCGTTCCCTCAATTGCGTCGATAGTTACACCGAATTGCGTACCGTGCAGAGTATTGGCTTTCAAACCGATAAGCTCGAGATTGAGATCGGTGATGCGCTGTGCTGTCCCGGAAACCGCGATAATGCCGCCGGATTCACGGTTCATAAAGTTAATACCCTGTGGTGTTACCAGTTCTGCCGCCATGATGAGATCGCCATTGTTGTCAGCCGACATATCGTCCACAACAATGACCATTTTGCCGTTCTTGATATCCTCGAACGCATCCTCTAATACCTTGAAATCTGGCATTTGTATATACCTTTGATGTTGTATTGTTATCCTAATATACTGGTATTCAATGAGATAAAATAATTATATAATATTATACATGATGTTGCATCAGTATCCCATCTTTTTCAATTTATGTAATGTAAGACCGCTTTTACTGCCAATAAGTTTCTCAATATGTTTGGCGATGATATCTGTTTCAAGGTTGACAGATGAACCTGTTCGTATGGTTGATAACGTCGTATTCTTGAACGTATGCGGTATGATTGAAATGCCGAATTCATGACCTTTAGAAAATGTTACCGTGAGACTGATACCATTCACCGTGATCGACCCTTTCTCGACAATGTATTTATCGAGTTCGTGCTCTGGCGCGATTTTGATAAGGACGTTGTTGCCTGATTTTTTTATTGATGTCACCCGTCCCTGGCCGTCCACATGACCCTGAACGATATGGCCTCCGATACGATCGGAAAGGCGCAGAGCACGTTCGAGATTGACAGGATCACCTTTCTTCAGTTTGCCGAATGTCGTTCGGCGAATGGTTTCCTCTACAGCCATAGCTTTGAATATATTTCCACTGAATTCTGTCACTGTTTGACAAACTCCCTCAATGGATATACTGTCGCCAATTTTTATATCATCGGAAATGATTGAACATTCGATGGAAATATTCATAATCGTTCCATGAAATGACACCGATTCAACATAGCCGATTTCTTCGATTATTCCCGTAAACATTAGCGTTCCCGCCTTTTTTCAGGAAAGTCAAATATATTCGGGGTATCCAGTTATGATAATATCTTCCCCGAGCGTTTCAACTTTTGTTGTATGTAGGCAGATTGCTGAATCGAGGCTATCGATATTCAAGTCATTTACCGCATTGAAACCGCAACCAAGCAATTTGGGCGCTATATTAAAAATTATCTTATCGACCAGTTTCGCTTTCAGAAGGGATGAGGCAAGTGTGCTTCCGCCCTCACAAAGAACACTTGTAATGCAGCGTTCTCCCAGTTTTTCGAACAACTGTTTCAGCGGAACGAGTCCATTATCCGGTTTGAACTTCATGACCTCTGCGCCGAGCGATTCAAGATGCGCGGTTTTTTCAGGATCGACATTCAGTAATGTTGCAATTATGACATTTAATCCCGGCCGTTCAGTATCTGCAGATACATTTTTCATAACGTTCGCCGTTTCCGGTATTCGAACATTCGAGTCGACAACGATTCTGATAGGATTCCGCCCCTCGACATCGCGGACAGTCAAATAGGGATCGTCCACGGTAATAGTGCCGCTTCCCACCATGACTGCATCGTTCCACGACCTGAGTAAATGAACGCGTTTCCTAGCTTCCGGACCGGTTATCCATTTGCTTGAACCGTCCGGAGCAGCAATTTTGCTGTCAAGTGTGGTGGCGAGTTTCAAAGTGAGAAAAGGTATTTTGGTCTGAATATATTTTATATAGATTTCATTCAACTTTTTTGCACGATCTTTGAGAATACCGACAACCGTTTCGATATTTTTCGAAGTTAGTTTTGAAATTCCGCGTCCGTTTACAAGCGGATTGACATCGATCATCGAGGAGACAACCCGAGTGATTCCGCTTTTTATGATCGCGTCAGTGCACGGCGGTGTTTTTCCGAAATGAGCACACGGCTCCATCGTGACATACATGGTTGAACCTTTTGCACGTTTGCCGGCTTCCTCGAGAGCGATGATTTCCGCATGACTGCTGCCGGCTTTTCGGTGATATCCCTGCCCGACGATTTCGCCATCTCGTACAATAATTGCACCGACCATCGGATTGGGGCTTACCAACCCGCGCCCTTTTTCCGCGAGATCAAGCGCCAATGACATAAAATAAGTATCGATTTCCGAGTTCATAAGATACCATCGACAAAATATAACAACTGAATATAATGTGTAAATATACTATTCTATTGAAAAAATTACAAGTTATTCAAATAATATCCGGGTGTAGAATTTCTATAAATACCATAATGATGGCACGCGCATATAGGGTTGCTTTATATATCATGCGGAATAAAAAAATACGTATTTGCCGGTATTTGGCAATTGTAATATATCCCTAAAACTGTTTATTTTCTTGTATTTTTTTCTCAAATGCGGTATAATTATTATTCACTTGTTAAAAGGGGGGGGAAACGATATATGAATTCTAATAAGAAGAAAGAAGATATTGAAGTAATCAGAGGTCTTGAGGGTGTCGTTGCTGCCGAAACGGATATCTCATTTGTCGACGGTGAAAACAGTCAGATTTATTACAAAGGTTACAATATCCACGATATCGCCAAACACACGACATCGCATTCTGAAATTACTTACCTTCTTCTTTATGGCGAATTGCCGACTCTTTCGGAGCTGAAAGTATTCAGACGTAAGATCATTTCCGAAATGCGTGTTCCGGCGCAAATCATCGATATGATGGAAATGATACCGTATTCCAGCCCGCCGATGAATGTATTGAGAACTGCCGTATCGATGATTTCAAGTTTCGATCCGGATATTGGCGACGATTCTCCCGATTCTACCCTTCATAAAGGAATACGTCTTATTGCGCAGATACCTGCGCTCGTTGCTATTCTCTATAGGATTCGAAACAATAAAGCGATTCTTTCTCCCGATCCAACGCTCGGTGTTGCGGCTAATATGCTGTATATGTTCCACGGAAAGATTCCGGACGTAAAAAGCGTTCGAGCTATGGATCTTCTGCTTCTTTTACATGCTGATCATGGATTGAATGCATCGACATTCGCGGCTCGTGTGACCGCCTCGACAAATTCTGATATACATTCCGCGGTTACCTCAGCAATTGGCACATTAAAAGGTCCTCTCCACGGCGGTGCGAACGAGCGCGTGATGAGGATGCTTGAAGATATTCTTACTGTAGATAAAATAACAGGTGTCGATAAATCGGACGAAGTCGAGGAATATATCGATACGCTTCTTTCGAAGGGTAAAAGAGTTATGGGTTTCGGTCACCGAATTTTCAAAAAAGAGGATCCGCGAGCTCGGCACTTGCGTGCACTTTCGGAAGAACTCTGCTCGTTACGGGGAAATAAGAAATTATTCACGATTTCCCACCGTGTTGAAAAAGTTGTGATGAAGAAAAAAGGAATTTATCCAAATGTCGATTTTTATTCGGCAATTGTCATGCATGCGTTGAATATACCGATTGAGTTCTATACTACTGTCTTTGCCGCATCGCGCGTATCAGGATGGGTCGCCCATATTATCGATCAGTACAACGATAACAGGCTGATTCGTCCGACATCGAAATAT
>CAZCDQ010000020.1:0-624 GCA_964497605.1 uncultured bacterium | reverse complement strand
TGGAGATTCCGGTTCACTGGAATTATTTTAGGGCAGTGGTTGTAGATGCTGCAGGTCAAAGGGCATGGACGAATCCGGTATTATTGAAAAAGCAAAAATAAAGAATTCAAACCGATTGAAAAACGCCGTAAAAACTGATAAATCGCTGTTTATAGATTGAAATTATTCATGTAAACAATTAAAATAGCGGAGATTGCCATGGCGAAAATCATCGACGGAAAAGCGATTGCCCTTGAACTTCAGGAAGAGCTGAAATCCAAGGTCGAAAAGCTGAAAAACGAAGGCATTATTCCCGGTTTGGCAGCCATTCTTGTCGGAGACGATCCTGCTTCGCATATTTATGTCAAAAATAAGGAGCGAGCCTGTGGACGGGTCGGAATCTATTCCGACATCAGGCGGATTCCCGCGGATACGACCGAAGAACACCTTCTTGCGCTTATAGACGATATGAATAATAACGATAAAATCCACGGATATATTGTTCAGCTTCCGCTTCCCGACCAGATCGACGAGCAGAAAGTGCTAATGCGGATTGATCCGGACAAAGATGTCGATGGATTTCATCCGGTCAATGTCGGCAGAATGGTAGTCGGTCATCCGAGATTTTTGCCGTGTACGCCGCAT
>CAZCDQ010000019.1:8590-32474 GCA_964497605.1 uncultured bacterium | reverse complement strand
CGCGGACAGCAAAAAAGTTCTTATACGCATAGCGTATCCTCCGTTTGTATGGAATGAGTATGATTTATGACTCGCTTTTATTGTATACTTAATGTGACGACAGCCGTTACGGGAAAATTTCATTTTTTACAATATCCATTCCGCTTAAATACAATCCGGAAGCGTAACGCATTATTATTGTATAGATAAATTACATAATATATATTATTATACAGTGCATCCAATTTAGCATTATATAATTATACGGGAGGTGTAAAATGATTAAAATACTGCTTTTTTGCGTGATAATGTTCAGTTCCGTATCAATCTCCTCGGCGCAGCAGCCGTTCGAAAAAGACACAATCGAAACGTCTTCGGGAAACATCGTCATTACGTTTATCGGTCATGGCACCCTTATGGTGGAATTCGACGGCAAAGTCATCCATATCGATCCGTGGACCCGCGCAGCCGATTATTCAACGCTGCCAAAAGCCGACCTGATCCTCGTAACTCATGAACACGGTGATCATCTCGATACAAATGCTGTTGCCGAAGTGGTGAAAAACGGCGCCGCTGTTGCATACACCCAAAGCTGTGCCAACCAACTCGAACGATTCGGCGGCGTGGTAATGAAAAACGGCGATTCGGCAACGCTGGCAGGAATTCCTGTCGAGGCTGTCCCGGCTTATAATATCGTGAACAAGAGCCAGAGCGGCATCCCATATCATCCGAAAGGAGTCGGCAACGGCTATATTCTCAACCTTGGCAACAAAAAGCTGTATATTGCCGGCGACACAGAAAATACGCCTGAAGTGAAAGCGCTCAAAGATATCGACATCGCGTTTCTGCCGATGAACCAGCCATATACGATGACCCCGGAGATGGTCGCCGATGCGGCGCTGGCATTCAGGCCGTCGATTCTCTATCCGTACCATTACGGAAATACTGATACCTCTGAAATCGTATCGCTTCTGAAGAATGCAGAGGATATCGAGGTTCGTATCCGTAAGATGGAATAGTGAGAACAAATCGTTAGAATTTCATTCATTTCCATTAAACATTATGGATTCGCTATCCATCAAAGAATAGAAAGTCTGCGTACGGAAATATTGAAATCCGCATTCATTTTGTGACATTAAAAGAACGTATGAAAAAACTTTTGCTACATATCTGTTGCGGGCCATGCGCGACACATGTCATCGAGACGCTCAGCCGCGGCTACGAGATAACAGGATTTTTTTATAATCCAAATATATATCCCGAAGAGGAATATTATAAACGTCTCATTGCGGCACAAACAGTCTCCGAGAAACAGCATATCGCACTTATCGAGGGAGAATACGATCCCCGGCTTTATTACGATGCTGTTGAGGGATATGAGCAGGAACCGGAAAACGGCGCTCGGTGCGTAATATGCTACCGGCTCAGACTATCGGAAACCGCACGGTATGCAACGTTCAATTCTTTTGAATGTTTCGCCTCCACCCTGACCTTGGGACCGCAGAAAAAGGCCGCGATTATCAACCCGATCGGTGTCGGCGAGGCAAAAAAACATGGGATCGAATTTATAGAAGGCGATTGGAAAAAAAAGGACGGATTCAAACATTCCTGCACATTATCTGCGGAATACGGGATTTACCGCCAGCATTATTGCGGATGCAAATATTCACTGCCGAGCGAGAAGTATATATAAGCATTAGGTATCTTCATTTAAAATTCATGTTCCGAGAAAAGAATAAGCTTGATTTTATGTTGATTTCATATTATTTTTTTAGATTAACCGATTTGTAACATAATATTAATATTTTGTAATCCTTAGAGAGCATTGTCGGGATGAAACGTTATATTCTTATTGGAAGCATATTGGCCGCAGTTATTCTCGTGGTAATGCTATATCCCGGCGAAATAGCCTACGATATTGAAACCATCGGAAAAATACTTCCACACAAAGAATGGATTGTATCACGGGACATGAGCGGTGTTATGTCGGCAGTCATGCGCGATAATAGCAAGGGAAAGATCGATCTCTATTATGTGGCGGATTTCGAGCGCGGCGACCCGGTTAAATTTCATCTGAACGAGAATATGATATCCGGAATGAGAGTATCGGTGGGCGATACGGTCGGATACATTGAATCGAAAGTGCTCAAGCTCGAACTTGTCAGGCTGAACGGCGAACTGAATTCGCAAAAGTCGCTTTTGAATGTTGCGCTCAGCGGAGAAAAAGAGCCGCTGATCGAGGAGGCGGAAAACCGTCTCGCCTATGCCCGCGAGGCATACGACGAACAGATTAAAATCGTCGAACGGCTGAAACGGCTTAGCGAGTCCGATTTTGTCCCCTATCAGGAATACGAACTCGCGCTGAACACGCTCAATCTTTACAAAATCGACATCGATATTGCTGAAGCGGTTTTGAAATCGGCGGAAACCGGCGTAAAACAAGAAGAAATCGAGATGATACGTCTTGGTATTTCCAATATCGAGAATGAAATCGAGACATTACAGGAGACGTTTGAGGATTATACCATCGTCGCTCCCCTCACCGGCGTCGTATTCGAATCTACGCTGGGAGATACACTCGTGAAAATCGGTGATACGTCCTCTTATACGGTGACCATTCCCCTTGAGATAACGAATGCTGCCAATGTTCAACCTGGTCAGAAAGTGGAATACTTGGTTGATAGGCTTGACGACAAATTATTCGGAGAAATTCTGTGGATGGGAAATGTCATTCATTTTATGAATGGGCAACAGATCATTCTTGTGACCGCAAGCCTTGAGGCGACCCACAAGAATCTGCTTAACGGGCTCATTGTGAGATGCTCCATCATTTGCGAGCCGATGTGTTTGCGGGAACATATCAGGCGGTCATTCTTTGCGTTTCTGAAATAACGGCGGAGTCATGAAATACGAATTCAAATATGTTGTCCCGTTGGACAAACTTGACGATCTGCGGAGCAGAATTTCGCCGTTCATGGTTCATGATGAATACATGAAATACGGTGGGCCACAGGGATATACAGTCAAAAGTATCTACTGTGACACCGAGGATTTTACCGATTATCATGAAAAATACAGCGGCATAAAAATCCGAAAAAAACTGCGAATCCGCGGGTATAACACAGAAGATCCGGATAATATTATTTTTCTCGAGGTCAAACGGAAAAACGAAAAGAAAATTTATAAGAACCGTGCGCCTGTCAAATTTAAAAACCTCCGAAATATTATAACCACAGGCGATATTGATTCGTATGTGGAGAATATCAAAGGATTTAAAGCCGCGAGGCAGGATGCCAAACATTTTCTGTTCAAATATTACGCGCACAGATACAGGCCCGTTGTGACCGTGATATATGACCGCGAGGCATTTCACGGCGCGTTCGACAAATCATTCCGCATAACGTTCGACAAGAATCTTAGGAGCGTAATTCATCCGAGCTTTGAGGATTTATACAGTGAGGAAAACATAAAATATTCGAATAACGGGAAATTTATTTTCGAGGTTAAATTTTTCCACCTTTTCCCGTCCTGGCTGAAATCGATTGTAGAAACACTGAAACTTGACCTCAGATCGTTCTCGAAATACACGACTTGTGTGGACGAACACGGTGCGGTGAATAACAGACGGCGGTGCCTGAATAACGATTACGTACGGCAGGTCTGTTATCTGAGATAAGCTGTAAAGGAGGACATAATCAGCTCATTACTGGATTTTCAGAATATATTCATCATTACGCCTATTAGTCTGAATCAACTGATATGGAGTATCGCGGTGGCGATGGTATGCGGTATATTTGTGTCGTATATCTACCGCTGGACCTATACCGGTACAAGCTATTCGACGACCTTTGTCCATTCCATTGTCGCTTTCGCCATGATTACAACCGTAGTCATCATGATTATCGGCAACAACCTCGCCCGCGCATTCGGTCTTATGGGTTCGATGGCCATTATCCGTTTCCGTATGGCGGTCAAAGACACACAGGATATTGTGTTCATTTTCCTGTCGCTTGCCATCGGCATGGCTGCAGGTACCGGCATGTATCAGGTCGCGTTCGGAAGCACCATTTTCATCAGCACAGTCATCCTCCTGCTCTCAAAGTCGCGGTTTGCATCTCTGCACAAGCGAGAGTATCTCCTGCAGTTCCAATACACCTCCGAAAACGGCGAGGATGCGCCGTATTTCGACATTTTCAGAACATTCTGCAGAAAATTCAAGCTGGTCAATATCAAATCCCTCGGCGAAACCGACACTATGGTGCTGTCGTATTATATCAAACTCAAACGTCAGGACGCCGGAAAGGAATTCGTCCGCCAGATTGGTCAGGTCGAAGGTATCAGCAATATCAATTTCTTCTATGACGAGGATTAACGCCGCCATAACAGGAGTAGCGGAATTGCTGCGCTGAACAGACGAACTAAACCGCTCGCCGTTGTACAGATTTTCAAAAAACGGCCGGTTGCAATTCTTGACTTTTCACTGAAAAATTTATATATTAATGCGAATTGAATCGGCAGTTAATAATCGACTGTGAACGTTCAGTGCGCAGGTAATATATTAATATGAAGATACACCACATTCGGAACATTGCTGTAATATTCGTAATATTGTTCCACTCAGTGGAAATATTTTTTTAACTCTCACTCATTAGTGAGAGTTTTTTTTGCGCGGATTGGAGGAGTGGGCTTGACTATTAAAAGCGAAGTGAGAATCATGGACGAAGCGGCCATCAAACGGGTGCTCCTGAAAATATCTCATGAAATCCTCGCCCGTAACAAAGGGCCGAAAAAACTGGCGCTTGTGGGACTGCAAACCCGCGGGGTATTCGTTGCGAGACGTATCGCCGAAATGATCGAATCAATCGAGAAAACGCCGATCAATGTGGGTGTTCTCGATGTCACCATGTACCGCGACGATTTCAGGGCCAAGATGAAACAGCCCTCGGTGAAAGTGACCACGATACCGTTCGATGTCGACGGTACCAGCATCGTATTGGTGGACGATGTGCTCTATACCGGCCGGACAATCAGGGCTGCGCTGGATGCCATTATGGATTTTGGACGGCCGCGCAAAATTCAGCTCGCCGTGCTGATCGACCGGGGACACCGTGAACTGCCCCTTGCGGCTGATTTTATCGGCGAAACCATTAAAACGCAGCCGCATCAGGAGATTCGGGTCAGGATGAAAGAGCTTGATGAGGACGGCCGCGATGAGGTTACCCTTGTCACGCTGGCGGATGAGGAGGAAGATTGATGGAGCTGGGAATCAAACATCTGTTTGGACTCAAAGGAGTATCGGAGAATGACATTACGGCGATTCTTGATACCGCGGTTCAATTCCGCGAGGTGCTCGAACGTCCGATCCGTATCGTGCCAACGCTCAAAGGCGTTGCGGTTCTGAATCTGTTTTTCGAAGATTCCACCCGGACACGCATCTCATTCGAACTTGCCGAGCGCCGTCTTAACGCCGAGGTTGTTTCATTCGCAAAGAGCAGTTCGAGTGTCTCAAAAGGCGAATCGCTCCGGGATACCGCTCGGAATATCGAGGCCATGAAAATCGACCTGATCGTTGTCCGCCACAAATCCCCGGGCACCCCGCAGTTTCTTGCCAGGCACACCGGCTGCCGGATTATCAATGCCGGGGACGGCGCCCATGAACATCCGACACAGGCGTTGCTGGACATGCTGACTATCCGCCAGCATTTCGGAAAATTGCGTGAACTGAAAGTATTGATTGTCGGCGACATCCTTCACTCACGGGTTGCGCGGTCGGAGATATGGGGACTCAAAACCATGGGCGCGCAGGTGGATGTCTGCGGGCCGGCATCGCTCATCCCTCTTGATATGGACAGATTCGGCGTGAAGGTGCATTACGATTTCGACAGCATTATTACCGATTACGATGTTGTGTACATGCTCAGGATACAGAAAGAACGGCAGGCATCCGGCATCATGTCCACCACCCGGGAATATACCTCGATGTTCGGACTGACCAAAGAGCGCATGCGCCGTATGAAAGACACGGCGGTCATCATGCATCCCGGACCGATCAACCGCGGCATCGAACTCGATTACGAAGCCGCCGATTCGGAGAAAAGTCTTATACTGGAGCAGGTGACTAACGGTGAGGCGGTACGTATGGCGGCTCTTTTCCTGCTCAGCGGAAGGAGTACGGAATGACATCGGATACGATCCTTATCAAAGGCGGAAAGCTCATAGACCCCGCGCAGAAAATCAGCGGGAAACGCGATATTCTCATTGCCGGCGGCTCGATAAAATCCATCGGAAAAGATATTCCCGCAGGGAAGGCCCGCGTGATCGACGCGTCGGATATGCTGGTTATGCCCGGACTTATCGATATGCACACGCACTTGCGCGAACCCGGCGAGGAAGAAGCCGAAACCATCCTGAGCGGATGCGAGGCCGCCGCGCGGGGCGGTTTTACCGCCGTGTGCGCCATGCCTAACACAACGCCTGCGACAGACGATGCCGGACGGGTGCGTTACATCATAGAGCGGGCTGAGGATGCAAAGGCGCGTGTGTATCCGGTAGGTGCGATCACCCGGGGACGCGAGGGTAAGGAGCTTGTCGAGATGCGCGAGATGGTCGACGCCGGAGCGGTGGGATTTTCCGATGACGGCTGTTCGGTGCGGAATACCGCGGTTATGCTCAATGCCATGCGGTATGCTAATATGATCGGGAAACCGGTCATCGCGCACGAGGAGGATCCCGATCTCGATGCCGGCGGACAGATGAACGAGGGTGTGATGTCCGCAGAACTTGGACTGAAAGGCATGCCCGGAATCGCAGAGGACACATTGGTCATGCGCGACATCGCCATTGCTGAATACACAAAAACAGCGACTCACATCACACATATCTCTACAAAGGAGACAGTCGAGATCATTCGCGCCGCCAAAGCGCGCGGTGTGCGGGTAACCTGCGATGTTACCCCGCATCATCTCTCCCTTACCGAGGAACTGGTCGCTACGTTCGACACGCGCTACAAGATGAATCCGCCACTCAGGACTGCGGAGGATATTGCGGCCGTTATCGAGGGGCTTGCGGACGGCGCCATCGACGCAATCGCGACAGACCACGCGCCCCATTATATCGAAAAGAAAGAACTCGAATTCATTTACGCCGCATTCGGAGTGACCGGCCTCGAGACCGCGCTCGGTGTTGCACAAAGCGCCCTCGTCGACACGAAAAAGCTCGGATGGAGCGACATTGTCCGGCTTATGTCTCAGACACCAGCACAGATTCTCGGCGTTCATGGCGGGACACTGCAAGAAGGCGCCCCGGCGGATGTTACCGTCTACGATCCGAAATCGCCGTGGACAGTCGATCCGCAGAACATGAAATCAAAATCGGAAAATACCGCCTTTTTCGGACGCACAATGCCCGGACGGGTATATGCGACAGTCGTGGGCGGTACGGTACATATTAACGATATGGAATAGGAAAATGGTTCAGACAACTCATAAAATAATAACTGGCGATTCTAAATTTATGTCGGAAGTGCCGGATAATAAAGTACATTTAATAATTACATCGCCTCCTTATTGGCAGTTAAAAGACTATGGGAATCAAAATCAGATTGGATTTAATGATTCTTATGAAGACTATATTAATAATCTCAATCTTGTTTGGAAAGAATGTCATAGAGTTCTACATAATGGATGCAGACTTTGTATAAACATTGGCGATCAGTTTGCACGTGCAGTTTATTACGGCAGATATAAAGTAATTCCAATCAGAACTGAAATTATTAAATTCTGTGAAATTATTGGTTTCGATTACATGGGAGCAATTATTTGGCAAAAAGTAACAACAACAAATACAACTGGTGGCGCTACTATTATGGGTTCATTCCCTTATCCAAGAAACGGTATTTTAAAACTTGATTATGAATTTATCATGATCTTCAAAAAAACTGGAACACCTACTAAAGTAAATCCTGATATCAAGAAGCTTTCAAAGCTCACAAAAGAAGAATGGAATACATTTTTTCAAGGACACTGGAATTTTAGCGGAGTGAAACAGGATAATCATATTGCAATGTTTCCTGAAGAATTGCCAAGAAGATTAATAAAAATGTTTTCATTTGTTGGAGATACAGTTCTTGATCCTTTTTTAGGAAGTGGGACAACTTCCTTAGTAGCCAAAAAGTTAAATCGTAATTCAATTGGGTATGAAATCAACGCCGATTATATTCCAATAATAAAAGATAAACTTGAAGTAAATGATATTAGCATTTTTGAAAAACCAAAATATGAGTTCATTAAACAGCAAAAAATTATTTTAGATCATCAAAATGAAATAAAAAAATTACCATATATTTTTAAAGATACTCATAAGTTTAACAATAAGATTGACATAAAAAAACTTAATTTTGGATCAAAAATTGATCAAAATAATACTCCGAGAGAAGAATATTTTATAGTCAAGGATGTTATTAACCCAGAATTAATAAAATTGGACAATGGATTGACTGTACGGTTAATAGGTATAAAAAAAGATGTTTCAAAAAACAGAATGGCAACTGAATACTTATTAAACAAAACAAAGGGGAAAAAAGTATTCTTAAAATTCGATAATACAAAATATGATAATGAAAATAATTTATTATGTTATATGTATTTACAGAATAAAACATTTATCAATGCTCATTTAATTAAAAAAGGGCTTGTATTTGTAGATAGCGAAACCTCTTATAAACAAAGAAATAGATTTATATCATTTTCTCAACAATAATTGTTTTAATGGATATTATTATGTTAAATGAGAGATTAATAAATTCATTAGGTAACGGAAAAGACGAGGCAAAAACAGCTTCGAGGATAGAAAGAGAACTTGGGATGAGTCCATGTAATACTTTAATGAACCAACAAGGGATTTAATAAGAAATTGTATCCTTAATAATAAATTCCCAATTGGAAGTAATAATAATGGCTATTTTTTTAATTAATTCAGAGCAAGAGCTTGATGAAGCTATAGAATCTTTACAGAATCGAACGATGGACTCAATGTTAGAATTGATGCTTTAAGAGAAGGATGGGAAACTCGCAAACATTCAAGAGAAAGAGGAGATAATTGGACAAAATCCTAATCAAACAAAGAGGCAATTCGTGAATAAAGAAAGATACTCTAAAAACTTTGGTAAAAAAGAGAGAGTATTAAATTATACAAATCAAACATATCATTTAACTAGACCCTATAAAGTTGGTACTGTCATGGCATATATTAGGGAATGCCAACCAACAAGTTTTGATGACTGGGAAAAATGGTATTTTGAGAATGCATATACTAAAACAAAAGAGCCGGTTAAAGTTACAAAAGAAATTCTTAATGAACTTGGTGAAAGATTATATGTTAAAATTACAGAAATTGTCATACCGGAATGGACAGAGGCATTTAACCAAATAACTTTACAAGATTGCATTGATTATATTTATAACCTTACAATTAATAGGACTTATGACGGTTTCTTAAGGGAAAAATCTGTAATAAATGATAATCTTTCAAAAAAATTTCCAGAAGTGATGTTTGTTGAATCTGATCCTGAGTTAGATCATGCCGGTGATATTGACTATCTTGGATGGATAGGTGATAAAGCTATTGGAATACAAATAAAACCAATAACGGCTCAATTTAGTTTCGGAAATTATTCTCCATCTGAAAGAATGAAAGCGAGTTTCACGGAATTTGAAAAGAAATATGGTGGACAAGTTTTTATTGTTTTTAGCCAAGATGATAAAATTGCAAATAATGAAATCATAAACGAAATTGAAAAAGAGATAAGTAAATTAAAGAAAGAATAAGTATAAAGCATGAAAACAAAAATAAAAACAGCAATACTCGCCCTCGAGAACGGGAAAGTTTTCAAAGGATACAATTTCGGCGCTGAGGGGGAAAACCTCGGCGAAGTCGTATTCAACACCAGCATGTCGGGTTATCAGGAGGTCATCACCGATCCGTCCTACCACCGTCAGATCGTCACCATGACCTATCCGCTCATCGGCAATTACGGGATCAATCCCGAGGATTACGAATCCGATAAACCCTACCTGTCGGGTTTCGTGGTCAAAGAGAACTGCCGGACACCGTCCAATTTCAGAATGAGCGAAACGCTGCATGAGTTCCTCGCACGGTTCAGTGTTATCGGCATCGAGGGCATCGACACCCGCGAATTAGTGCGGACCATCCGCGAGAAAGGCGCTATGAGAGCCGTGATCAGCACGGTTGACCTCAATGAAGATTCCCTTATCGCAAAAGCCCAGGCCTCACCGCACATGGAGGGCGCCGACCTTGCGAAAGAGGTGACCTGCATCGAGCCATATTATGTGCTCGAAACCGAGGAGAGCATGAACGCCCATGAGGAACAGCGCGATATGAAAGCCTATCACGCCGATTTCGCTCGCGTGTCGAGAGAGGAATTCGATTGCGCCGATCAGCCCCTTGTTGCGGCTTACGATTTCGGCATCAAATACAACATTCTGCGGAAACTGGTTGCCCGCAATTGCAAAGTCGCGGTTCTTCCAGCAGACACATCCGCTGGGGATGTGCTCGCACTGAATCCGGACGGCATCTTTCTCTCGAACGGCCCCGGCGACCCAAGCGCGGTTACCTATGCCATCAAGAACATCCGCAAACTTGTCGGTAAAAAGCCCGTATTCGGTATCTGCCTCGGCCATCAGCTTCTCGGGCTCGCGCTGGACGGTAAAACGTTCAAACTGAAATTTGGCCATCACGGCGGCAACCAGCCGGTGATGGATTCGGCAACGTCCAAGGTCGAAATATCGAGCCAGAATCACGGATTTGCAATCGAGCCGGGCTCGATTCCCGATGCCGATTCGGTCGTAACCCATATCAATCTCAATGACAACACCGTCGAGGGATTGTCGTCCGAGAAACTGAAAGCGTTCAGTGTTCAGTATCATCCCGAGTCCGCTCCCGGCCCGCATGATTCCGATTATCTGTTCAACCGGTTTATCGAGCTGGTAAAATAATTACGCGGCTGGAATACAGGCGAATGCAGTAGTTTTTTATCCTATGAAAACCGTATATCTCAGACGAAAGGGCCGGTTCGGCGGAACCGGTCTTTATTATGTCTCTCCGAATAATCTTGATTTCGCGGGCATTTATTATTATATTTTTATGATGTTTTTATAAATATTACATTTACATGAAATATAGTTCATGACACAAAGCGATACAATCCGGGAGACCGTCGAGCGCATCCTTCCCGGCGTCATCAAGCCCGCACGATATTTCGGCGGCGAGCTCAATGTGATTAAAAAGGATACCACGGCGCAGCGGATAAAGGTGTGTCTCGCATTTCCTGACATATATGATATCGGTCAGTCCTATATCGGTTTTTATATACTGTATCATGTTCTGAACAACCGGCCTGGCACACTTTGCGAGCGTACGTTCGCGCCCTGGACAGATATGGAACAGATTATGCGTGAAGAGGGCATCCCTCTCTGGTCGCTCGAATCGTTTCTGCCGCTCACGGCGTTCGACGTTATCGGATTCACGCTCCAGTACGAGCTTCACTACCCGACCGTGCTGAACATGCTCGACCTTGCAGGCATCCCGATACGGTCGCGCGACCGCGGCGGGGAGTATCCGCTGATTTTCGGCGGCGGGCCGTGCACAGTGAATCCCGAACCGGTGGCGGCGTTTTTCGACGCTTTTCTGCTGGGGGACGGTGAGGAAGCGTTCCCGGAGATGTTGGAGGCCGTCGAGCAGTGTAAGCAGGACAACCGCTCGAAAGAGGAGACGCTTTTTGCTCTTGCGGCGGTCGAGGGTGTGTATGTGCCGTCGCTGTACCGTGAGACCGTGGATGAAAGCGGCGCGTTTGTTGGAATGGAACCGGGAGCCGATACGGCGGCGGTTCCGGTGCAGGCGCGGTTTGTGGAAAGCCTCAAAGCTGAATACTATCCCGCCAAGCCGTTGGTGCCGCTCTGCGAGGTCGTTCACGACCGGCTTGCGGTGGAGATCATGCGCGGATGTACGCGGGGATGCCGATTCTGCGGCGCGGGGATGACATACCGCCCAAAACGGGCGCGTCCTGCCGCGGACATTGTTGAGCAGGTTAAAAACGGTATACAGAATACCGGATGGGAGGATATTAGTCTTGTCAGCCTGTCAAACACCGACTATCCCGAACTCGAGGAGGTTGTCGCGAAAATCGGCGCCGAACTCAGGGATAAAAAAGTTTCGGTGTCGCTGTCGAGCCTCCGAGCGGACAATTTTTCCCTTCGGATGGCTGAATCGGTTGCCGGCGGGAAAAAATCGAGCCTCACGTTTGCGGTTGAGGCTGGTACACAGAGATTACGTAACGTTATCAATAAAAATCTGACCGAGGAGCAGCTCTTCGAGACTCTAACAGCGGCGCTCTCCGGCGGATGGAAAATTTTTAAGCTTTATTTTATGATCGGCCACCCGACTGAAACGGACGAGGATGTTCTCGCAATCGCGAACCTTCTCAACAGAATTGGTGGCATGGTCAAACAGTTTAACGGGCGAAGAGTGAATGTCACGGTTTCCTCTTTCTGTCCAAAACCCATGACGCCGTTTCAGTGGGAACGGCAGGATTCGGTTTCCGAACTGAGAAAAAAGGTCCGTCTTATCAAGGATAATCTCAAATCGAAAGCGATTCATATCAAAGAAACCGATCCATACGTTTCGATGCTTGAATGTCTGCTCGGACGGGGCGGGCGTGAAACGGCGGAAGTCATTGAGGACGCATGGGAGATGGGGTGTTCGCTGGATGGATGGTCGGAACATTTCAGCGCGGAATTGTGGAAATCGGCGTTTGAGAAAACGGGAATCGATATGAAACGCGGGGACGGGAGCAAGAAACCGGGCGACCCCCTGCCGTGGAGCCACCTTTTTTTCGGTGTGGACGAGCCGTATCTTGCCGCGGAGCGCGAAAAGGCATATAACGGGGATGTTACCCCGGATTGTGCAGATAAATGCCTCAACTGCGGTCCCTACGCCCCGTTCTGCAACGCGCAGAAGAAACGCGCGTCTCAAACGGCGCCCAAGAAAAATGATGTAAAACCGTCCCCGTCCGGCGGTTTATATGGAAGAAAGAAAAAAGCAGTGCGGAAACAGCCGGGATCGTTGAGTCCTCACGATTCGCGGGTTCGAATAAAATACACCAAACGCGGGATTGCACGGTTTTCAAGTCATCTCGATATGGTCCGTTTGTTCAACCGCACATTGCGCCGCTCGAACATCACTGTTGCCTATACGCAGGGATTTCATCCTCACACAAAAATGTCGTTCGGTCCGCCGCTCCCGCTGGGAATGGAAAGCACCGCGGAGTATCTCGATTTTTCGCTCGCTGCACCGTTTCCACAGGTCGGAGAGGCGCTGAAAAAGCATTTTCCGAACGGCATCGAACTGCTCGGTATCGCCTCAGTGCCGGAAAAATCAGAATCGCTCAATGCGGCAATCAAATATGCGGAGTATTTTGTGACGTGCGATGTTGACGATACCGTTCGAAGAAATATTGCGAACATCCTCGAACGTGAGGAGATCATCGTCGAACGGCGGACAAAAAAAGGTACGAGAAATGTCGATATCAGGCCCGGTATAATCAAAATCGACGTTTCCGTCGAGAACAAGGGATTCGCAATGATTCTCGGTATGGAAACGAATTCGACGGCAAAATCTTCGGAGGTGCTAAACCTACTTTTCGGGGAGGATGTCGGTTACCGAATTGTCAGAACCGAGCAGTATGCGTATATAAACGGCAGGAGGGTTCCCCCTCTTGATCCAGCAGGAATTTTGTAAGGAGTACAATTTGAAAAGTGAAATAGTTATAAACTCAGGAATCCACGAGACCAGAATCGCGATTCTGGAGGATTCGAAACTGGTCGAGGTCTGGGTCGAAAGCCCGGACAACGAACGAATGGTGGGCGACATATACAAAGGGAAAGCAAGCGCGGTAATTCCGGGCATACAGGCCGCATTTGTCGACATCGGTATGGAGAAGAGCGCATTTCTGCACGCCTCGGATGTCAGCGGATTTTCCATCGATTTCGCGGCACAGTATGAAACGGACGATGATGACGACGATGACGATACCCCGATACAGAAATCTCAGTCTTCGCGAAAAAGGCCCGATAAGCGGAGCAAATCGGGCAGATCGTCCGACAAGAAATATCCGCCCATCGAATCGATCATCAAGAAAGGACAAGAAATTATTGTCCAGATCACCAAAGAACCAATCTCGACAAAAGGCGCGCGTGTGACCTCAGAGATTTCTCTTCCCGGTCGATTTCTTGTGCTTGTACCCGGCGGCTCGAAAATCGGTGTATCACGTAAGATCGAATCGCGTAAAGAGGCGAAACGGCTTAAACAGATTGCAAAGAAATACAAGCCGGAGGGATACGGTCTCATTATTAGAACAGTTGCCGAAGGCAAAGGCGAAAATGAGTTCGAGGCCGAAATCAACAATCTCCTCGGGGCGCATCAGGAGCTTATGAAAAAAGCTGAGAAGCTCCCGACGCCATCCCTCATTCACAAGGAGATGGGTATGACCTCGGGAATCATCCGCGACATTCTCAGCGAGGATATCGATTCGGTGATTGTCGATACCAAAGAGCATTTCAATGAAATCAGTACCTATCTTAAAAGCACGTCGCCGAAGCTTATGAAAAAGGTGAAGCTTTACAAAGATAAAGAGCCGGTGTTCGATCATTTCATGATTGAAAAAGAAATCGACTCCATATTTAACAGAAAGACCTGGCTGAAAAAAGGCGGATTTCTCATATTCGATCATGCCGAGGCACTGACAGTCATCGATGTCAACAGCGGCAAATTCCTCGGGAAATCGAATCAGTCGGAAACCATCCTCGAAACAAATATCGAGTCCGCACGGGAAATCGCCCGCCAACTCCGTCTCAGAGATATTGGCGGTATCATCGTTATCGATTTCATCGACATGCATGACATGAAGCACCGTCAGAAAGTCGAGGATATTTTTGCCGACGCTCTCAGGAACGACCGATCACGGGTATCGATCTCTCAAATCAGCGAATTCGGACTCATGGAAATGACCCGACAGCGTGTCCGTCCCAGTCTTGTGCAGTCGTTCGCCGAGCCCTGCCCTACCTGCGGTGGGATCGGTATGGTGCAGGGACGTGAGACCACGGTATCTAAAATTGAACGCTGGCTGCAAAGGGCGGAATCGTTCGGCAAAGAACGGAGTTATACAATTTTCGTGCATCCCGCAGTTTTTTCGTTTCTGTTCGATAATGGCGAGGAAAAGTTGAACATGCTTCGGTCGAGCACCAAACTCACCATCGATATCGTCGTGGATGCAAAAATCGCCATTAGCGAATTCCACTGTTTCAGTTCGGTGCGGAATGTTGATGTCACAGACGAGTACATCCCCGGGAAAAAATCACAGAATGGATCGAAATCGAAACAGAAACCGCGGTCGAGCGTTAAAGCGCCTGAACCAAAACGGTCGTTCACACCGCCGAAAGAATCGAAAGACAGCAGTTCGTTTGGCAGAAAACCCCGTCCGAAAGTAAAACGGTAGCGCCGCACGGATTCAAAACTGAGGAAAAGCTCCGGATTCTTCTGGAGCTTTTTTTTATTTACATTTTAAAAATGTATATTATGTTACAACAAAGACGGGGGTTATCCGGAATGAGACAGCACACAAAAAGACAGTTCCTGATTTTGTCAGTTTATGGGATTCTATCCTCATTTTTTTCGACAATTCTCTCATTGTTTTCGGGATGCAATAGATCAAATTGCGCCGAAACTGAACCCGAATCGAAAAACACCGCAGAGAATACTCCTCCTCCTATACAAAAAGGCCGAACAGGCTCAGACTTTGAACCAGCATATCTCGAGCTTTACAAAACGGGCGAGTTGAAAAAACGTGGCGAGGAGCTCTGGAGTATCATGGAGCATTGCGAACTCTGCCCCAGAATGTGTGGCGTGAACAGAATCGAGGGGCAGGAAGGTTTCTGCCGTGCATCCGCACAGCTTGAAATTTCCTCGTTCAATCCGCATTACGGTGAGGAACCTCCGCTTGTCGGCAAAGGCGGCTCCGGAACGATATTTCTCACAAACTGCGGCTTGAGATGCGTATTCTGTATTAATTGGCAAACGAGTCATGAAGGACTCGGCGAGTCATGCACTATCATGGATATGGCAAAAATGATGCTTCGTCTTCAGCAATTGGGATGCAAGAACATCAATGTGGTCACACCTACTCATTATGCGCCGCATATCGTTCTCGCGCTTGATTCCGCCGCCGATTATGGACTTCGGCTTCCGCTCGTATATAACACATGCGGGTGGGAACGCCTCGAAATCCTTAAACTGCTTGATGGAATCGTTGATATATATCTTCCCGATTTCAAGTATTCCAACTCCGGGATGGCTCGTAAATACTCTGCCGGCGCCTCGGCCTATCCCGAGGTTACTCAAAAGGCATTGCTCGAAATGCATCAACAGACTGGCACTGCGATATCTGCTCCGGACGGTATCATGTATCGCGGTCTTATGATACGGCACCTTGTAATGCCGAACAATGTCAGCGGCTCAAAAGATGTCATCGGTTGGATCACGGAAAACCTTCCTGCCGACACGTATGTCAATATTATGTCTCAGTACCGGCCAATGTATAAAGCCAACGAATATCCCGATATTGCACGGCCGGTTAACCGCAGTGAATATTTCGACGTTGTAGACTATGCAGAAGAAGCAGGGCTGACAAATCTCGAGATTCAGGGATATTCGATGTTTAGATAACAGTAAATGGGTGATGGTTCATGCCGAAACACGCAACGTTCCGCTTTTACGAGGAACTTAACGATTTCCTGCCCAGGGAGAAACGTAAAAAGCAATTCACATACGAATTCGCGGGCACCCCATCGGTCAAAGACGCGGTAGAGGCGATCGGCGTTCCCCATGCCGAGATCGATCTTATTCTCGTGAACGGCCGTTCGGTCGCATTTACAAAACACATAAAAGAGGGCGACATGATATCGGTCTATCCCGTTTTCGAAAGTCTCGATATCGGTGAGGTAACCCGTCTGCGCCCGAAACCGCTCAGGACGCCGAAGTTCATTGCGGACGCAAACCTCGGAAAGCTCGCAAAATATCTGCGCCTGCTCGGATTCGATACGTTGTACGACAGCGGGTACGGCGATGCCGAGGTTGTCGACATCTCCCGGTCGGAGGGCCGCGCCATCCTTACACGCGACATATCGCTTTTGAAACGCGGTGCGGTGACCCATGGCTACTGGATACGATCACACGAACCGAAACGTCAAACCGCAGAGGTCGTTCGGCGGTTCGATCTCCGGTCACAGGCGAAACCTTTCAGCCGCTGCACAGTCTGTAACGGCGTCGTGAAGCCGGTACCCAAAGACGCTGTCATTGATATGCTTGCGCCCAAAACGAAACGATATTTTAAGAAATTCTTTCAGTGCTGTACCTGCGGGAACGTGTACTGGAAAGGGTCGCATTACGACAATATGACCGCTTTCATCGATTCACTTCTCGCCGGCCGGCCTGAATAATCCGACATGACCGGCAATTTCGCCATAGACCTTAAACTGTCGTCATCCAGTTCTTGACAAACTCCTCCGGCGGTTATATCATTAAGCATTTATAGACCGTTTTAATCCTTCATTATGACTCAGAAACAGTACACAAACATACTGGAATAGAAAAGAGACCTCTATGACTCACCCCAAACGTTTCATACGCGAGTTCGCCGATTCGGTAGATGCTGAACTGGCCGAGGTTGCAGCAAACTATCCGTATCTGAATTGTTCGAAATCCCAACTTGTGAAAACGCTCCGCTCATACCGGAAAATTTTGGACAAAAACCGATGCAGAATACAAAAAATCCACGGGAACGGCGGTTCAGGCATCGAGGTCTGTACGCTCCTTACAATGCTCCTTGACCGGTTTATTTTCCACATCGCAGGCATCGTTTGTTCCGCCGGACATGAATGTGTAATCGCAGCGCTTGGAGGATACGGCCGAAATGAACTCAATCCCTATTCCGATATCGATCTATTGTTCCTTGTTGAGAACGATCAGAATCCCGCGGTCGAGAACGAAATCAGCGCTTTTATACAGTTTCTCTGGGATATGAATCTCGATATCGGACACTCAATCCGGACCGCTGAACAGTGTATCGATGAGGCGAAAATGGATATGACATTCGCGACCACGTTGCTCGAGGGGCGTTTCCTCGCCGGAAACCATGAGCGCTGGGACAATCTCATGCGTATGTATAAAGGTGGATTTCTTGAAAAAAACGGTACATATTTCGCCATGCTGAAAATCAAGGAGCGGAACGAGCGCTTGAGCAGCTTCGGCAGCACAGTGCAGGTTCAAATCCCCAATGTCAAAGAAAGCCCCGGAGGGCTTCGAGATATTCATACCTCCCGATGGCTGTCTGCATTATCCGGGCGCGGCGCCGCATTCGACGATTTATACAAAGCCAGGCTCCTCCTCGGGCATGAACTGGTAGAGTATGAGAAAGATTTCGAGTTCCTCCTGCGGGTAAGAAATGCAATGCATTTTGTCGCCGGAAAAAAAACTGACGTACTCGAATATCTGACTCTTCCTCACATTGCTCAAAATCTTGGATATTCCGGTACGCGGACAAGATATACCGAACAGTTCATGCGCGAATATTATATGCGTGCGGGGCGCATTTTTCGGCTGACCGGTCACATTATCGGCAGGTTTCTCTCACAGAATGAAACAGAACATACCCGTTCTGTTAAAACCGATCCGTCCGGACTATTGATCGTTGACGGTAAGGCCGATTTCCCGCCTGATGCCGAGAAATCCTTTTACAGGCATCCCGAACAAATCATAAGGATTTTCACACTTGCTGCCGGGCATAATATCGAAATAACCGAGCGCGCGACAGCATTTATAGAACGGAGTATCGAGAAATTCAGCGGCGACTTTCCAAAAAATCCTGCCGTTCGCGATGCTTTTTACGAAATGTTGACGCTGCAATCGGGTATCGGAAAAGCATTCAGACTTATGCACGAGCACGGCGTCCTCATAAAGTTGATTCCCGAATTCGGCGCTATTAGCTGGCATTTTCAATATAATTTCTATCACGCCTACACGACCGACGAACACTCGGTCAGGGTTGTGGAAAATCTGGAAAAAATGTCTCGACGGACCCTGTACTCATTACCTGAGCTTTCTGATATCATGACCGATGTGACCGCAAAAAGCGCACTGTATCTTGCCGGCATTCTGCACGATATCGGCAAAGGGAAAGGTAAATCGCATTCGGCCCGTGGCGAACGAATGGCGGCCAAAGCGCTCGTACGCCTTGGATTCGACGACCGTACAATCGATCTCGTCAGGTTTCTCATCCGCGAGCATCTCACTATGTCGCACATTTCGCAACGTCGCGATATGGAGGATATCGAAACGATCAGAGATTTGGTGACCCGTGTGGGAAGCGCCGGACGGCTCCGGATGTTGACACTGCTTACGTTCGCCGATCTTCTCGCGCTCTCGGATGACGCGCTTACCGACTGGAAAAAAGCGCTGCTTATGAGCTTATACAACAAGACAATGAGGTATCTCGATAAGGGTTTTGAAAAGCTGAGCGGTCATTCGGGTGAAGCGCTTATCGAGAAAGTTATAAACGTCTCCGGCGCAAAGATATCGAAACAAACAGTCCGAGACCATATCCGTCATCTGCCGGAACAGTACACACTCGCCACAAGTCCCGCCCATATCCGCGAGCATCTACACGGTATCGATGTGATGAAACGGCACGGTGTCTGGTCGTCGATAACCCGCCGGAAAGATATCAGCCTGCTTACTGTTATTACTAAAGATTATTCGAAAGCGCTGTCCGATATCTGCGGAACAATCACAACCTCGGACATCAACATCCTCGGCGCGCAGATTTTCACCCGTAGCGACGGTATCATTATCGACACGTTTCTTGTGGCAGATATTCAAGGAAAATCTACCATTCCAAAGGAAGTTAGGCTCGCGTTCAAACGAAATATCCGTGCGGTCATATCCGGGAAGATACCGGTCACCGAGCTTATCGACCTAAATGCGCAGCGCTGGAAACGCCGGAAACAAAAAGCTGTTATATCAAAGCCGCGCATCGTATTTCATAACGATGTTTCTTCAAAATATACGGTAATCGACATATTCACAATCGACTACATCGGCCTTCTCTACGACATCACCAGCATTCTGGCGTCATTCAACATTGATATACATACAGCAAAAGTGGGAACGGACGAGGATCAGATCGCGGATGCGTTCTATGTTCGGGAAAGCGGCGGCGGAAAAATCGAGGATAAAAACACCATCCGTGAAATAACAGCGGTACTGACAGAAAGGCTTAACCGGGCGATTGGACGCTCATCTAAATAGTCACATCCGGTAGCCCCCATTCCTCTTTCAGTCTGAGATAACTCCGCCGTGTCAACTGCACAAGGCACGGTTTTTTTTCAGAATCGAGCCAGGAGAGAAGCCGGAGCATGTGCGTCTCAGATATGGCGGTGCATCCGGCGGTGTATGAATCCTTATCGCGCCAGATATGGATGAAAATGCAGCTTCCCGCGTCTTTCATCGGATCATTTGTATTGTGGCCCACCAGGATGGCGTATTTGTAGAGATCATCCTCACGCATCATCAGCTCGTGCGAGGTTTCCGGCGCATCGGCGATCTTTTTATCGCTCACGATCATATTGTAGTATTCGGACTGCGCATCGTCGATACAGATCAGATCGGGTGTGGTCTCCACATATGGAAAATCGATCCGCACATTCCGCTGATACCCGTACGCCCGGATAAGCTCGAACGCGCCTTTGGGAGATCGGCCGTCACCCTCGCGTTTCACCGGTTCGTCACGCAGCCGCACATTTTCGCGGTGCAGCCCCATCCCCCAGGCCATGCCGTTCCTGCCGATAACCGCCGGATTCGAGAACGCGAAAGTCCACTCACCGTTCTCGCGGACAAATCCCTGCATCCTTGCCGTATTCGCCGTTTCGCTGTTCGATATCACCAGCACAAGCTGTTCCGCGCCCGCGGTGGGATCATGCGGCATGACTGTCATAACCGACCGCAGCGAGAGTAAGGCTCCCGCCGCAACGATCAGTATAGTGACAGCGGATATAAGTATGGTGCGTTTCATAATTTGTTCCGGTTAATGTTGTTTTTTATCAATGAACTATCACGGATTTAAATCCGTGATATAAATAAAAGACCCCTCTGTCACGCTGTGACATCTCCCCTTGTTAGGGGAGACTTTTTTATCCCGGCGTACCAATAAGCTTCCCTAATAGGAGGAAACCGGCAGAGCCGGAGGGGGTTTTAGCCAGAGCTTTATCCCGGACTAAAATCCGGGGAATTCTTTGATTAAAAGCCCCGCCGGGATCCCGACGGGACTTATAAATAACGGATTTGTGCGGAAAAAAGCAAAAGGAAAATACGCCGAAACACCAAAATAGTGCTTCATTCTTGCGATTACAGGTCAATCCCGCCTCACCCATCTGATCGCGTCGGCATACACGAGTTTACCCTTGCTTTTGTTGGAGAGCTCAACCGTAGTCTTTCCTGGTCCGAGATCAAACGATGAAACATACTGCCAGCCCTGCTGGTTTTCATCGGGTATAAATGTAACGTTATTATCCTGATTGCCGTAATGCACAGTAAGGTTGTATTCGCCGAACAGCGGTTTGCCCTCCAGAGGATCATCGGGGAAACGCATCGGCATGCTTCTGCTGAAATCGGCGATGTAAAATTCGAGATCGTATTTTCCCTGCTCGGTCATGTCGACGTTCCATGCCACACAACCGACGCCGTCCCCGCATCTCGTGTACACAGCGGTTTCTTTGCTCCCATATGCAGACTCAAAAACCGCTTTCCCCCATCGCTGCGGCGGCATAGCCGGAACACAGGAAATATATCCGTCGGGAAATTGTCCGAATCGATAAATCGACGCGTATCTGTCTTTGGATGTTTCTTTCGGTTCGCTGATAATTTCAAAACCTTCGTCAAGGTTATCGACGACTATCGTTCCCGGTTCAGGTACGGGGGGTGAATATTCTACGATGCGTTCGCCCTCGAACGGTTCCATGGAATGATCGACGTCCGGTTTCGCGAAATATTTAGTAAACATGATGGGAATATTTTGGGATATCATGGTGTTTACGCCGATATACTGAGGCGCAGCTTCGGTGATAACTCCGATTTCTTTGGACTGGTGTCCTTCGAGCTTGATGAATCTGGTGGCACGGGTTTGCGTGATTTGGGTAGTTCCAGATTGCTGCAACTGAATCCAGACAGTTCCTGCGACCGGTTCGGAGTTTGTTATTTTAAACGTGGTCTGATAGCTGGTATAATTGCCCTCGAGAATCTCGGTCAGTTTGATGTCGTTTATCGTAAACTTCGGCATTCTGTTCTCGTTGTACCATGTCTCAAACAGTGCATCCATGTCTACGCCGTATTTTTCTCCGACCGCTTCGGCAAATTCCTCATATTTTACACTTTGAAATGGATGTTCCTTGATAAATTCGTCGACAAATTTCACAAAATCATCAGTACCGGCCTCGGTCTGAAGCTGTCCGAATAGATGATTGGCTTTCAGCATGAGAAGCATGTTCATCGTATCGAAATCGGATTCGTTTTCGAGGAAATTCGCGAACGTACCGCGTTCGAGCGCCATGCAGGCAATTTCTTCGTCGAGAAGCGGATACTGCATACGGTTATAGTCCATCTGCATGTTAGTATTGAGGCCGTGCTTACGGTAAAATTCCATGATAGTATTGAATACCGGATATTTTTCAGATTCGAAGGATATATAAAAAGGATAATAGTGCGCCGAGAGCGTGTGACTGGGCCTATAACTCGACTGATATACATTCATAAGAATTCTGCCGATCATTTCTACGAAACTTAAACGGGATGAAGACTGGGACCGTATTCTGCGTGTCGCATTACGCTGAGCGCCGTCACTCATGAATAAGATGAACAGTCCTTGCATGATTCTCGCAACATATTGCTCTTCAGTGATCTCACGGCCGGAGCGTGAATACATGCTTTGCGTGGCGGCCCATTTTCCGGCGATGTCAAGGTCCATCATGAAATATCCTTTTTCCGGCACGAATGACATCTGGGGCTGACTGGTTTCCATGTACGTGCTCCATGGACGTTCATATGCGGCAAACTGAATGGGAGTTTCGACAACACTGTATCGAGGGAACGGGTATTTCATACCTTTGTTATTGTCATAATCCAGCTTCAACCGTTCGATAGGTTCAATGATGTTTTTTATATCAACGTTAAATATTTTTGAAAAATAATCATGACCCGGTTTGTGATAAATCGCTAACTCGACGCCATCAATATCGACAGCTTTCTTTTCGTATTCCCCCACTGCGAGTGTCAACCCATTGAGTTTGGTTTCGGGTTTAATCGAGAACTGCCCGTCGCCGGTTTTATTTACCGCACCCTGCGACACGACCGTCATACCGACCCCGGTGGAAATATCGACCGTGAAATCGATGAAATCCCGTTCATACGCCGCAGGAAATACAAGACCGAACGGTATCCCCGAAACCGGATACCATTGGCATTCCGGTGTGAGCAGAATATAATCAGGAGTGATAAATCCGTATCGCTTGTTTATGACATACGTAAACAATCGGTTCGGTCTCAACAACTCTTCATCGACAATATCGGGATAACATGCCCCGTCGTTCACCGTACCAGAATAGGTCACTGTAAACACCGTTTCCTCATCAGGCATAAGCGGAGAGTTCAAAGTAATATCGAGGATTTGTATATCACGTATGAATGTGAGTTCTGTACCGCCGGTTTCGACCGATTCGACCGCAAATCC
>CAZCDQ010000019.1:0-8580 GCA_964497605.1 uncultured bacterium | reverse complement strand
CGGATTCAGGCTGAAAAAGACCGACGCCATCGGGTTCATATTGGGATTAAGAATTTTCAGCGTTGCGGTTACATCGAATGTCGAGCCGTGATGTTTTATATCGAGATCGCATGCAGTTACTTTTGCCCGCGGATTACCTATAAACTGTTCATTTAAATTTCGTATCGTTGCACGGAGCATAATCCCGTTATACATCTTACCTGTAAAGAGCACGCCCGAAAAGATCGCAGCGGCAGCGAAGACGGCGATAAAAGATAACGATGCTTTTCGTAATTTGAGCGACTGCGGAAGCCGCTTCAGAAAATATGCGGACATGATAATGCATGCTAACGACGCGAATATGAAAAATCCCCGCTGGGATAGAACACTTCGAATATTTTCAAGCCCCACAAACGATGAGGAATGGAACGGAAGATGTATCCCTGCGACATCGATCAGCTTCGCAAAGATGCCTTCGTTAAATACAAATGTAAAAATGAAAAAACCACCAAGAAGCAGCATCGAAAGTGGTTTGCTTCTGAGAAGGCTCATCACCGCGAGCGACAGACTGGTCATAAACATGAGCGCAGGAATACTGAGCAAGAGCGGATAAATAACATACGCTGTCCAAGCAACCGGAACATCGCTGACGAATACAAGGTTTACGACGAAAGCTAAAAGGCCGACAAGCAAATTCAAGATGAGACAGGGGATCATAATACCGATAGCTTTTCCTGTCATATAACTGAGATTTGCATAATTTCGTGCGTGGAGACTTTCGGTGGTATCAAGTTTGTAATCACGATGTATAGAATCGATCGCTCCGAATATCACGATCAGACTTTCGACCACAGCCAGAAAAAGAAAATTGAAATAGGGGATCGAAGAATTGATACTCCGGAGCATCCAAACGGAGCCCTGAGCTTTCGGGATATAGAGTCCCCAGTTAATAAATCCCAAAATAATGACCGTAATCACCGTAAAAAACCTGAATATCCAGCTTCGTGCGAATATCCGCGCCTCCGCTGCAGCTACGATACGAATGGTACGAAGATACGGCATGTCATCCCCCTTTTCTATCAATGTCATTATAAACGTCATCACCCGAAAATCATACAACGACTTCATCCGAGAAGAAATGCATATAGGCGTGCTCCAGACTCGGCTCGACAGGAACTGGATCGTATTTGTCGGGTTTCTCTCCCACAATCTGAATTTTCCAATTGCCGTCCATCGGCACGGTCGAGATTACGCTGTACATTGACTGCACAAGATCGAACTCAGTCTCGGGTACGGTGATCTCCCACGTTTTCCCCTGCACATCCTCGATCAGTTTTGAGGGCGGCCCCAAAAAGACAAGCTCCCCCTGTTCGAGCACCGCCATGTTGTTGCATGAGCTGGTGATATCTCCAAGAATATGGGTTGACAGAATCACCGTGCGGTCCTCGGTCGCGATCTCCACCAGAAGATTGCGGAACCGGAGACGCTCCTCGGGGTCGAGCCCGGTGGTCGGTTCGTCCACAATGATGATTTTCGGATCGCCGATAAGCGCCTGTGCGATACCGAGACGGCGTTTCATGCCGCCCGACAATTTGTTGGCATACCGGTCGCGGGCTTCGAGCAGCCCGACCAGATCGAGCATCTCCTCGACTTTGGCGGTCTCGCTCATCCCTGCCATCTCGGCGCTGTATTTCAGCGCCTCGAACGTTTTCAGTTTCGGGAACCGGCTGAACGCCTGCGGGAGATAGCCGGTCATGGCGCGGATCTCGGCGCGGTTGCGGGCGATATCAAAACCATGCACGGTGATGCCGCCCTCGGTCGGCTCCAGAAGCGTGGTGAGGATACGCATGAGCGTGGTCTTGCCGGCGCCGTTCGGTCCCACAAGGCCGAACATGCCGCTGCCGATCTCGAGGTTGATGCCTTTGAGCACGGTTTTCCCGCCGGGATAGGACTTGTTCAGATTGCTGATGACAATTGACATGGGGAACCTCCCTAATGGTAGAGGATGTATTCTCACATTATACAACGTTTTTCGGTTTTGTCAAGAAAAAAAAAGTGTTTCACGGCATCCGTATATAATTCGCTTATGTGAATAAGAGTCGTCCAATCCGTTTCCGCAGCGTAATGATAAGGAGTATCCCCGCGATGATGAAAATGAATATCGCCCGGAGTATCCGCGCCCGACTGATGAGGAACCGGATGGTGCGCGCTTCGAATCTGGCACGCGTTAAAATGCTCATACCAAGCCGCAGATCCTCCGTAAATGACTGGTTTTCAGTAAGCATCGCCACCGCCAGACTGTCCGCAACATCGTATTGACCTAAAAAGTAATGGCATGTGGCGATACCGGTACGCGCCTCCAGAATCCGCACCTCGTTCCACCAGAGTTTCAGGAAATTGTTCCGCATATAGAGTCCTCACATGTCGCTGTAACGATGATAGATGAATAGTCCGCTCAGCAGATACACCGTTCCCGGCAGCAATTGAAACACAATGTTCGCGGTATATTCCGGGCTGTTTTCGGCGTGAAAGTCCATCGAAACCGTATTGTAAAGCACTGAAATGTTGAACATTTTGGTAAGATAGACATTGAACACCAGCATGAGAAAGAAACCGGCGATCCCGACAATAACATGATTGCGTTTAATGACACTCAGCACAGCGGTTACGAGCACACCGATCCCCAGCATGACATAGCCGAGCGTGAAAAACCTGAACGCGCCGGTGACCGGATTACGGTAAATACCCTCGTCCCGGAAATATAGAGCGATAATCTTCAGGTCGATGACCGCATTGCAGAGCGACAGCAGCACCGCAATGAATACCGAAATGCTCAGAAGCGTGAGAAATCTCAGGAGAAGGAGCATATACCGAGGCACCGGAATCGCCTGTGCCTGATACACTGTATGCTGTGCGCGGCCCTCGTAGAACGTATAGAACAGGATGCCGGGAAAAATGAGCAGGCTGATGGTCATGAACGCCTGAAGGGACGATCTGACATTGAACGCGCTCTCGGCCAGTATCTGCGATATGTCCGTATAAAGCAGATAGAGCACGAAAAACAGATACGTCGCCGTCAGCATGAAAAACACCGCGCTCAGGCCTTTCAGTTCCTTGAGAAAGAGTGTCAAATATCGCTTCATTTCTCACACCTCGCTGAATTTTTCATACAGTACAAACGACACCGCCAATAGCACAAGGGTTGCTGCAAGCGGAAAAACGACGTAGGTTCCCAACCTCGGAATCATATTGTGGATCATGGTTTCATTCTCGCCCCAGGATATATCCGCGATATTATTTGATAAAGCCGTCCGCTCCCCCGCTCAAATGCAAAATATCCGCCGATTATCGGAATTAAACCGACCGGATAGGGAAATCTTTTTATACTGACCGCAAGCGCGTATCCCAGCATAACAAGGGAACACAGAAAAGCCGGTGATGCAACCCAATAAAGCGTTTCCGTAATTACGACATCCGGCGATGCTCCCCCGGTATATTCCGTACATTCATAATGCTTTCAATTAATCGATGGATTCTGCCGGACAATAATACGGTGACGATGATTATGACTGTCCAGGAAAACATTGCCGTAAATTTCGCAGCGAGTTGTTTCCAGCGTCGGACGGGCAGCGCATCCAGTTGATATTTAGTTCGTGTCAAGTGCTCGTAAAGAAGGACATAAAGAAAGAGTACGGCGTAAACGTATACCATTTGGTGAATCGAAGTGAGATGAATGATCGGACGAACCAGTAACCGTGAGACAAGTGACGGATTCGACGGTCTCGACAAGATATCTGAACGATAATAATTTGGGAAATTATGTTCCAAATACATCATAAACCATCCCGCAAAATTGATGAGTACGAAAATTCCAATCGCCGGCCCTCGCAGAAATTTCATCTCTTTACGGTACAGCCTCATCGTCATACTCATCCCGCGATCTCCTCGAAAATCCCTATAAGGGAGGTTTTCTTTTCCTCGCGGAGTTCGTCCGCCGAACCGGACAGCACGATCCCGCCCTGTTTCATGAATATCACATCCTCAAGGAATTCCTCCACCTCGCTGACCAGGTGGGTGGACATGATGATGGTCTGTTCGCCGAACCGGAACTCTTTGAACAGGGTGTTGATGATCCGTTTGCGGGCAGGCGGATCGATGCCGCCGAGGGGCTCGTCCATAAGCACTAACGCCGCCGGCCACGAGAACGCAAACACGATCTTGAGTTTCGCTTTCTGGCCTTTCGAGAGCGTGCCGATTTTCACATTGTCCTCGATAGCCATGAATTTCAACAGCTCGCGGGATTTGTCCATGTCCCAGCCCTCATAGAACGCCGCGAGAAATTCGAGCTGCTCCATCACCCGCATCCAGCCATAGAACGGGTTCACCTCGGGCAGGAACGCCGTGATCTTTCGCGTCTCCAGGCCCACCGGTTTGCCTGCGATGGAAGCGGTGCCCTGCGTGGGCCGTGTTATGCTTGCGAGAATGCGGAACAGTGTGCTCTTCCCGGCGCCGTTCTCGCCGAGTACACCGAGGACTGTACCGCGCTCGACCTCGAATGTCACACCCTTGAGCGCCCAAATTCCCGGATACTTTTTCCGGATGTCATGTGCCTGTACTATCATCGATCCCTCCGTTTGTTTCGATCTATCGTAGCGATATCTTCTTCGCTGTTATCAACCAATTTACCGCAGATATTGTCATTAATCTTTCTGCGAAGATCCTCATTCAGATGGAGTTCGCCGATTTCCTGCAGGAACCGTGCCGCGGCCTCCTCCGCAAATCCGATGCGCTCCTCCGCCACACGGGTGGTATCCTCGGTAACAAACGATCCCTGGCCTCGCTTCGTAAAAATGAATCCCTGGCGCTCAAGCTCCATATACACGCGGGAGATAGTGTTGGGATTGACCTCGATCTCACGGGCGAGTTCACGGACACTGGGAAGCTTGTCGCCGCAGCGGTAATGCCCGCGGACAGCCCGCTTCTTGATTTCCTCCATGATTTGTATGTAGATCGGCCGGGTCGGGTCCAATTGTATTTTCATGTCATTGCCTGTTTCTGAGACGCTGTTTCTGTAATAGTGTACTATGTAAGTAGTACACTTTATCCGTTTTTGTCAAGTATTTTTTTCAAAAAAAATTGTCGTTCTTTCATAAATATTCAATTATTATATGCATTTGAATGCACATTTTTTTCACGAAGAGAGGGTGGTTTGTCGTTCTGCCGCCCGTGTAGAATAAATATAATTATCTATTTGTCCCTTTAGTCAGCTTGATATTCGGAGAGTCAAAGAAGTATTAAAACAACCTCACCCTTTGACACCCTCCTTAAAAAAAGAGAGTGCGATTCGGAATATGTGCTTAAATTGAGAGTGATTTCAGTATCACAGCTCCCCCCTCGCCCACCGGCGGGAGAGGGGGTGAGGGTGAAACGAGAGCTGTTGCTGAGCTAACGGGATATCTGCATTGTATTAAAAGGAAATGTCAATGGAACATCTCGGCATATGGTCGCTTGTCCCGCCGATGACCGCAATACTGCTTGCGTTCGCGACCCGTCAGGTGCTGCCGTCGCTTTTTCTCAGCATCTGGCTCGGCGCAACCATGATTCGCGGGATGAATCCGGTTGAGGGATTTACCGCAACCGCGCGGGATTACATTGTCGGCTCCATCGCCGATCCCTGGAACGCCACAATCCTAACCGTCTGTATCACCCTCGGCGGGCTGATCGGCATTATCACGAAATCCGGCGGAGTGAAAGCGGTCGCCGAACGGCTTGCGGCGAAATCGAAATCGCCCCGTGGCGGTCAGCTCGCGACCGCGGCGCTTGGCTTTGTGATATTCTTTGACGATTACGCCAATACGCTCTTAGTGGGCAACACGATGCGCCCGGTCACCGACCGTCTGCGAATATCCCGTGAAAAGCTGGCCTATATCTGCGATTCAACCGCCGCGCCGGTTGCGAGCATCGCGCTCATATCGACCTGGGCGACATACGAGATGGGCCTTATCCGCGACGTGTTCTCCTCCATGGACACCGGAGTCAACGTATACGAGGCGTTCCTGAAATCCATACCGTTCCGGTTCTACAGCATCATCAGCCTGTTCATCGTGTTCACTGTGATCCTGACCGGTCGCGATTACGGGCCAATGCACCGCGCCGAAAGACGCGCACGCACCACAGGCGATGTGACTGCGGACGGTGCGGCGCCGCTGCTTGCGGACAATCTGACCGAGATGAATATCAGGGACGGTATCCCGCTGAGATGGTATAACGCGTTTGTCCCGCTCGGCATTGTGGTTATCGCGGTGATCGCCGGACTCTATGCAACCGGATACCGTGCCCTTATGGAGAGCGGCATTCTCGTGTCACCGTTGATGATTCGCGAGATTATCGGGAACGCGAACGGCGCGGTGAGCATGCTCTGGGCGGTTTTCACCGGAACGATTGCCGCCGCAGTAATGACACTGCCTCAAAAGGTTTTGACATTGCGCGACATTGTTGACGGCTGGTTCGAGGGGGCAAAATCCATGCTGCCTGCTGTATCCATACTGGTTCTGGCGTGGGGAATCGGCAGAGTCTGCACAGATGCCGGCACCGCTGTTTATCTGGTAAGCGCGCTCGAGAACCGGGTACTGCCCGGTTTTATTCCGGCCGCATCGTTCGGTATCGGCTGCCTGATCGCATTTTCAACCGGGACCGCGTATGGCACCTCGGCAATACTCATGCCCGTCGCGGTACCTCTGGTGCACGGTTTAAGCGGCGGCGATGCGGGCAGTCTCCTGTTTGCGACAATCGGGGCAATTTTCACCGGCGCGGTGTTCGGCGATCATTGTTCCCCCATCTCCGACACGACCATCATGTCCTCCATGGCGTGCGGCGCCGACCATCTCGATCATGTGGCAACACAAATCCCCTACGCACTCACTGCCGCGGGGCTTGCGGTTGCAGCGGGATTTTTTCCGGCGGCGTTCGGAATGCATCCGTTTATTTCGATATGTGCGGGATGTGCGGGGGCAATTATCTTTGTGAGAGTGTTCGGGAAAAAGTCAGACAGTTAAAAAAGCACAAAGCAGCGGAGGCGAAACGGCCAGTGGAAAACACTTGCATTCGATACCCCGCAAGATATATTTAATACCTGCGATCTAATCAATTCGCAAGTGTTGCATTTGGAACTTGAAACCGCGAGTTTATTATATTGTTACTATATAATATTATCCAGCATGAAGATTACCTAAAGAGGTAGTCCATACCGTAAATACAGAGCTTACCACTATATCCTTATTATAAGGTTTTGGGCAACCGCAAGGGTTACCCCTACACAAAAATCGCTCAATTTAGGTCATATAAAAGTACTCGGCATTAACCGTCAATTCCTTTTGGAATCGAGATACATATGAGTGTCTGTGTTATCTGTGGCTGCTCAGCGGGAATATCATGGCGGGTCTACAAACACTCCTCGATTTCAGAAAACGCCACCGGATATTCCGGGAGAAACCCCTTATGTTTCAGAGGGATCGAGTACAACGAAGAACGGGTTGTAATGAACAGTGTCTGGTGATCTTTACCGCCGATACAGGCATTCGTAGTTGATTCGGGGACAGAGATAGCCCCCAATCGGTGGCCGCGAGCATTGTATACGGATATGCCTTCGATTGATGTAATATATACATTTCCTTCAACATCGACAGTCATACCGTCACGACCCTCTTCCGCGAAAAGGCGTTCGCCGGAGACCAGACCGTTGCTTTCAATGGTATAGGCGTATGTCTGCTGCGTTCCACTGTCGACGACATAGAGAACACCAGTCAAGGGGTTGCCGACGATGCCGTTCGGCCTTTCGAGGCCACCGATCACTTTCACAACTTTATCGCGCCCGGGAGTGATATAATACACATTTTCTCCATCCACTTCCATTTCACCTCGTCGGTAATTCGGATCGGTAAAATACACGCCGCCACAAGACGATACCCACAGGTCGTTTGGCATGTTCAGACGGTTCGATTGGAATGTGTCTGCAATGGTTGTCATGGAACCGTCCAATAAATAGGACACTACGCTTCGGGTGCCGCCGGCACAGGCGATAAGATTTCCATTGGCGTCGAAAAACAGGCCGTTCGCTTTATCTGTGTTTTCGCGGAATGTTGAGAGCGCGCCATCGATAGTCCAGATATGTATACGTTCAGAATCGACATCCGAAAAGTAAATGTTTCCGTCATAATCGGCAGCCGGACCTTCAGTGAATCCGAATCCATCAGCGATTTTTTCGAGAGATGCACCGGGCGGTGTAATAAAACCGTTTTCGTCTGCGTTCGACGGGTGGTGAAATAGATGAGTAGAAAGAGAGACTGATAATGAAAAGACGATGATCCACACTGTTTTTTTCTGAGGCATGAGGTCCCTTTGTTAAATTTTTTTACCTAAATGAGCGATTATTCTTGTATAGGGGTAAACCTTGCGGTTACCCAAAACCTTATAATAAAGGTTATAGAGGAAAGCTCTGTCCTTACGGTATGTCCCACCACTTTGGGTTATTTTAATGCTCGGAAAATATTAATAACTCAACTTTCCGAGTTGTTGTATAGTGTTAAGTTGCAATGAGATAAG
>CAZCDQ010000018.1:0-32907 GCA_964497605.1 uncultured bacterium | reverse complement strand
ACTTGAGCGGTTTGTTAATATTTCTTAATAGATAGAATTTCCCGGACTTTCTCCGGGGTAAAGCTCTGGCGAAGCCCCCCCCTCCGGCTCTGCCGGTTTCCCCCCTTATAGGGGGGATGTCACGAAGTGACAGAGGGGTCTATTCTTGATACCCCCGACTTCAGTCAGGGGCAGTTCACTCAGCCTCCATCTGCGGTTCAGCCTTTGTGCTTTCTTCTGTGCTGCACTATCACTTATTCAATTTCACAATATATTCGATATACCCATCAGCGGTCTCACTCGGCTCGACTATCTGAAGATGCGATTCGTCTCTGAATCCCTTGTCGTATAAATTGTGCGTATCGGTTGAGCAGGTCTGGTTTTCCACACACACGGCGTCCCGGGGCGTATAGACCACCACATGGGTAAAATCCGCAGAGGCTTTCTGTGCAAGCTCAAGACCGATGGTATCGTAGATGATGCGCACAGTGCTCCGTGGCGTCGCGCCATAATAGACATCGTCGAGGTTCAGTTCAGAGAGCAGGGCAGGTTCGAGCAGGCTGTATTCGGTTCCCGCGACCGGCGCGAGTTCGCCGGAGGGCAGCTTGTTTTCACCAAGCATACGGTCCGGGATATCGGCCTGGATACGCATAACCTCTTTGCCGCCGATGAGATTCCAGTACGGATGCAGCCCGAACCCGAATCCGAGCGGCTTTGTGTCCTGATTTTCAACCTCGTAGGCGATTCTAATACGGTCGGCGGAAAGCGTATATGTCAATGTCAGCGTGTTTTTAAACGGATACCCCGTAAACCGCGGATTCGATTCGTCGAAAACATACCATGTTTTAAATGATATGCCGTTTTTTGACACAGTCGGTTGGCTGTATTGCCACGCATCATGGTCACGGACAAGACCGTGCAGCCGGTTCCGGATCGGATCGCCGGGGAATGTCATGGTATAGGTGTTCTCCATGAACGTATAGGTTTGATTTCTGACACGGTTCGGTGTAGGATACATGACCGGTATACCGCTCATACTTTGTTTGAGACGGTTTAAATCATCGGTCGGACGGACAAGCTCATGCCCGCCGGCATTGATCGAAAACAGATTGCTTCCACCCTGCGGAACAACTTTCATTGAGATGTTTTTTTCGGGATCATCGGCATGAACCGCATTTAGTTCAACGATATCCCAGCCGGTTGAACTATCGCGTGCGACCGATCCGTAAAAGGTTACATCGCCGCCGTTCATTATACTGCATCCCGCTGCGGCCAGAAGCGCTCCACAAACTGCAAACCATTTTACCACCAAATACTCCTCCATTTACATAACATGCCCCTATAAACCGGTAGTTTTTCAAACTATTCCAATATAATACGAAAATAGCCGTGAATCGAACGATTTTAGCATTCCTTAGAAAATGATTCGAATTGAAAATATCAACATTCAATAATACTTGCAACTTGTTGTAAAAACTGTTATTTTAAAAGTTCAAGTAAATATGGAGTAAAATAAATGAATAATATTGTAAACGTTGGACTTATCGGATTCGGCACTGTCGGCGCCGGTGTGGCGAAAATTATGCTCTCGAAAGAAAAGCCTCACCTGAGAGGCCGAAATTTCGGGCTTGAATTAGTGAAAATCGCCGACCTCGACACTACCACCGACCGCGGAATCGCGCTTCCGGATGGAATACTTACGACTGATGCCCATGAAATCCTGAACGATCCCGATATTGATATTGTCATCGAGTTGATCGGCGGATACGAACCGGCACGGTCGTTTACGCTGAAAGCGTTCGAGAACGGTAAAAGCGTAGTAACCGCCAACAAGGCATTGGTCGCAAAGCACAGCAGGGAGTTGTTCGAGGCTGCCTCGCAATCCAATGTCTCGTATCTGTTCGAGGCGTCGGTCGGCGGAGGTATTCCCATTATCCGAGTGCTTGTGGACGGTCTCAATGCGAACGAAATTGAGAGAATCTACGGCATTCTCAACGGAACAACAAACTACATCCTGACCGGAATGGCCCGGGACGGTTCCGATTACGAAGAGGTGTTGGCAAATGCGCAGAAGCTCGGGTATGCCGAGGCCGATCCCTCGTCCGACGTCTCTGGCGGAGATGCGCTCAACAAGATTGTAATCCTCGCGAAGCTGGCGTTCGGCGCGGATATCGATCCGGACAACGTTTATTGCGAGGGCATCGAGACCATTACAGTCAATGACATCCAATACGCATGGGAGCTTGGCTATACGATTAAACTGCTCGCCATTGCAAAGAAACATGAGGACGGCAGAGTCGAGGTTCGGGTACATCCGACCCTTGTTCCGGCTGAATCGATTATGGCGTATGTGGAGGACGAGTTCAATGCAGTTGAAATATACAGCGATGCGGTCGGCCGCGAGGTGTTTTACGGCAAGGGAGCGGGCATGTTGCCCACCAGTTCAGCGATCGTATCGGATACGGTTAGCATCGCCTCCGGTATCCTGACCGGAGCGCCGACCAATGTCAGCAGAATTATCGCCGATACACGTGAACCGGAACTTATAGACATAACGGAACTGAAACTTCCGTATTATCTCCGTTTCATGGTAAAAGACCGGCCGGGCGTGCTTGCCAGTATATCGAGCATTCTTGCTTATCACAGCATTTCCATCGAGTCTGTTATTCAGTTAGGAAATTCCGATATTGACTATGTACCCCTTGTCATTATGACTCATAATGCACAGGAGGGTAATATGCGAAACGCAGTGAAACAATTCGAGGCGCTCGATATGGTTAGGAATTCGGTTCAGTTAATAAGAGTACAGGATATATAATCACGGAGACAGTATGGGGTACAAGGGAGTGATACAAACATACCGGGAGTATTTGCCGGTGACCGATAAAACGCCGGTCATTACCATGCTCGAGGGAAACACGCCGCTCATCCGCGCGAAAAACATCCCGGGCATTCTCGGTGTCGATATCGATATCTATTTCAAGTATGAGGGACTCAATCCGACCGGATCGTTTAAAGACCGCGGTATGTGCATGGCGGTATCGAAAGCTGCGGAGGAGGGCTCCTCGATGATTATGTGCGCCTCGACCGGTAACACCTCGGCGTCCGCGGCAGCATACGCGGCGCGCGCGGGGATGCAATGCGTGGTACTTGTCGAGGGCGGCGGCATTGCGCTTGGCAAACTTGCACAGGGCATGATATACGGCGCTATGGTGATCGAAATCGACGGTAATTTCGACAAAGCGCTTAAGCTTGTGAAGCAGATCACTGATACTTATCCGGTCACGCTTGTAAACTCCCTGAATCCGTTTCGTATTGAGGGGCAGAAAACCGCGTCGTTCGAAATTATCGAGCAGTTGGGCAGAGCGCCGGATTATCATTTTCTTCCGGTCGGCAATGCGGGGAACATTACCGCATACTGGAAAGGCTACAAGGAATATTACGAATGTAAAAAAGCAGATAGTCTGCCGAAAATGATGGGCTGGCAGGCTGAGGGCGCGGCTCCGATTATACGCGGCGAACGTGTAGACCACCCTGAGACAATCGCAACTGCAATTAAAATCGGAAATCCCGCGTCCTGGAAATTTGCCGAGGCTGCCCGCGACGAATCCGGCGGTATGATCGACATGATAACCGACGACGAGATTTTGAACGCGTATTCGATGCTGGCATCAAAAGAGGGCATCTTTGTCGAGCCGGCCAGCGCAGCATCGCTCGGCGGTGTCATTAAGCAGGTCGAACGCGGATTTTTCAACGGTGGGGAAACGATTGTCTGTACGCTGACCGGAAACGGACTTAAGGATCCCGACCGGGCAGTAAAATTCGCCCATCCTCCAACAAAAGTCAGGGATGATGTCGACAGCGTTTTAAAAATATTAAACATGTAGTGAGCTGTTTTTTTTAGTCTGCATATTTAGTATAATAAAAAAAGTGAGTATACGTTTCACTTTTTAATATTCTAATGTATCTATAAATAATTTATTAACGGTAACAGAAAAATGAGCAGTGGGCTTCGCTTATATTTCTGTTGCAGACAAGGACGGTGTTACGATGAAAGATATTCGCAAATCGATTGAGGACAACTACCTCACATTCATTGCCGCAGCAGCGGGAGCGGTTACGCTTATCGCCTGCGCTGTATGGGCACTGACATATTTCGTCAAGAAAGTCAAAAACAATTCCGGTTCTGAAAAAGCTTAACACGGGAGTTTTGCAGTGTCTTTGGAAAAAACAAAGGTTAAAAACTATTATTCGTTCGGCATTATTCTCAGCATCGTATGTGTTGTATTCTCGCTTATATGGATGGCGCTTTCGACTCTTAAGGAAGACAATCCCGACGATTTAACCTGGGTGGGTTAATATGAAATTTCTTGTGCTCATCGGTGACGGCATGGGTGATTATCCCCTCGATAAACTTGGGGGCAAAACGGTGCTCGAAGCCGCGAACACGCCGAACATGGACTGGATTGCCGCGCACGGCCGGGGCGGGCTTATGCAAACGATTCCCGATTCCATGCAGCCGGGCAGCGATGTTGCGAATATGGAAATTATGGGATACGATACGACCAAAACCTATACCGGACGAGCGGTTTTCGAGGCATTGAGCATGGGGCATCTGCTTGGGGACAACGACGTTGCGTTCCGCACGAATTTTGTCACGCTCGAGGACGGCAGAATGAAAGACTATTCGGCGGGTCATATCACAACCGAGGAAGCGGGCGAACTGATAGCGGTGTTGGATGAGAAACTCGGCACTGATACGATCCGGTTCTATCCGGGGATTTCATACCGCCATATCATGGTATGGGAAGGCGGAACGGATGCGATGACGACTACACCTCCGCATGACATTATCGGGCTTGAATACGAGCCGTATCTGCCACAGGGAGACGGTGCTGCCGATATTATCGGGATGATGAATGATAGCCGGAAGATTCTCCCCGAAACCGTAATAAACAAGAAACGTGTAACGCTGAACACTCTGCCCGCCAACTCGATATGGTTTTGGGGCCAGGGAAAGAATCTGAAGATTCCTTCAATAGAGGAAAAATACGGGGTGAAAGGCGGTGTTATCAGTGCGGTCGATCTGGTTCGGGGCATTGGTGTTGCCGCCGGATTAAAACCGATATTCGTTCCCGGCGCAACCGGATATATTGATACAAACTATATCGGCAAAGCTGAGGCGGCGCTCGAAGCGCTCAATGATTTGGATTTCATTTACCTTCATGTCGAAGCGCCGGACGAAGCCGGGCATAACGGAGATATAGATATGAAAATTGGAGCTATTGAGGATTTCGACAGCAAGGTTGTCGGGACAATACTGAACGAACTGAGAGACAGCAACGACGCCGCAATTCTCGTAACCTGTGATCACCGGACTCCGATTATCGAACGCACACATACAAGAGAGCCGGTGCCGTTTGCTTATACGGGTCCCGGGCTCAAGGAAGATGCAATGACTGTGTTTTCCGAACGTGATGCGGAATCCGGATCGGTTGATATGGTAACAGGACACGATTTATTACACTTTTTTATTGGAGATTTCATTTCTATATGAGACATCTAATCGTACAGAAATACGGAGGATCATCTATAGCAAATGCCGAAAAGGTCAAAACGGTCGCCGCTCGTATCATCAGTCTCAAGAAAAGGGGCAATGACGTCGTGGTGGTCGTTTCCGCTATGGGTGATACAACAGATAATTTTATCGAACTTGCACGATCTGTCTCGAATGACCCGCATGACCGTGAAATGGACATGCTCATGGCATGCGGCGAGCAGATTTCGATGGCGATCATGTCTATGGCGATTCAGGATATGGGGCAGAAAGCCATATCGCTGACCGGTACCCAGGCCGAAATACTCACCGATACGTCCCATCGTCGTGCGCGGATCGTTGACATTAAAGCCACTCGGGTCAAAGAGGCGATCGAGGACGGCAATATTGTGATTGTCGCCGGATTTCAGGGAACAAGCGAGGAGGACGAAATAACAACCCTCGGCAGAGGCGGATCAGACACAACCGCCGTGGCGCTCGCATACGCCCTTAAAGCCGATGTCTGCGAGATTCTCACCGATGTACCCGGTGTTTTCACCGCAGATCCGAGAATTGTCCCAAATGCTCGGAAACTCGACGAAATCTGTTTCGATGAGATGCTCGAACTCGCGAGCATGGGCGCGAAAGTACTCCAGCCGCGGGCTGTTGAAATGGCGAGTAAATACAATGTGACTCTTATGCTCGGCCCCTCATACGAGGACAAGCCGGGCACGATAATCAAAAAGGAGGATAGCTCTATGGAACAGGTGCTTGTGCGGGGAGTTGCGCACAATCTTGACGAGATTAAATATACGGTGCGCCGCGTTCCAGATAAACCGGGTGTCGCAGCCGCGATTTTCCAGAAAATTGCCGAGAAAGGCATCAATGTCGATATGATTATTCAAAATGTCAGCGAAGAGGGATTGACGAACCTTTCCTTTACCGTTTCTTCCGAGGACATAGAGAAAACCTCAATGATAGCAGATATTATCAAAGCTGAATCGGGCGCCGAAGAAGTGACATGTAACGAAAATATCGCGAAAGTGAGTGTTGTCGGCGTGGGAATGCGTTCCCATACCGGCGTGGCGACAAAGGTTTTCAAAGCGCTTGCCGATAATAATATTAACATTTTTATGATCAGCACGTCTGAGATTAAAATATCAGTTGTCATATCGAGGGAGAATGCCGAACAAGCGGTTCGTGTGCTTCATGACGCGTTCGAACTCGGAGAGAAATAGGAGATATGAATGGGATTCAATGTATGTATAGCGGGAGCAACCGGCAATGTCGGCCGTACTATGATAAAAATTCTCGAAGAACGCAATTTCCCGGTGGACAGACTTCGTCTGCTCGCATCGCTTCGCAGTGTCGGCAAGACCATCGATTTCAAAGGCACGCCGATCAAAGTCGAGGAGCTTGGGCTTGATTCATTTGAAAAGGGCGAGATCGTATTGAGTTCGCCCGGCGGATCGATCTCAAAATGGTATGCGCCCTCGGCGGTAAAAGCAGGTGCGCTGGTTATCGACAATACGAGCGCATTCCGTATGGATGACAATGTGCCGCTCGTCGTGCCGGAGGTCAATCCCGACCAGGCGTTCAAGCACAAGGGAATTATCGCCAATCCAAACTGCTCGACTATCCAGATGGTTGTCGTTCTGAAACCGCTGCACGATGCAGCGAAAATCAAGCGTTTGGTCGTCTCAACATATCAGGCGGTTTCAGGCGCCGGCATTGCGGCGATTACCGAATTGTCCGAGCAGTCGACAGCGATAATCGAAGGGAAATCCTATAATAAGGCCGTTTTCCCGCATCAGATCGCATTTAACTGCCTGCCGCAGATTCCGCAAAAAAATGCGTTCGGCGAGAATTTCTATACTGAGGAAGAAATGAAGATGGTGAACGAAACCAGGAAAATCATAATGGATGATTCCATCCGAATCACGGCGACGACTGTGCGCGTACCTGTGTTCACCGGTCATTCTGAGTCGGTCAATATCGAAACGGAGACGAAACTGACGCGCGACGACGCAATTAAAATCCTGAAAAACGCTCCAGGAGTGGAAGTCATGGACGATCCCGCTAATCAGGTTTATCCGCTTGCAACGGATGCGGCCGGTAAGGATGCGACGTTTGTTGGCCGTATCCGCGAGGACATCTCGATGGATAACGCGCTCGACATGTGGATTGTTTCCGACAATCTGAGAAAAGGAGCAGCGCTGAATACGGTTCAGATTGCCGAACTGTTTATTTAACACCCTGAACGCGTACTGGCGTTCAGGTATTGAAGGATCCTTTCTAAGTGAGCGGAAAAAAGAAAAAAGGCACGCAGTGGTATGAGGAGTATTTCGGCCCGGATTATCTTTTGATCGACAAGCATAAAAACACGGATGCTGAAGTCCGGTTCATACGAAAAGTCATGCGGCTTAAGAAAGGCTCAAAATTACTCGATATTGGATGCGGGTACGGGCGTCATCTCGTCCCGCTCGCTCGTTCCGATGTCGATGTGACCGGATGCGACCTTTCGGCATTCATGCTGGCGGAAGCCCAGAAGAATATTAAAAAAGCCGGCAAATCGAATAGGCTTGTGCAGTGCGATATGCGCAATCTGCCGTTCTTGAAAAAATTTGATTTTGCTTGCAATATGTTTAATTCTTTCGGATATTTTGAGAATGAGGATGATAATTTTCGGGTATTGAAATCGGTTTATGACGTGCTCAAACCCGGCGGTCTTTTTCTTTTGGATCTCGTCAACAGAGATTTTCTGCTGCGGATGTTTACCGAAAAAGACTGGTATGAAAAGAAAGGATCATACACGCTCGAGAAAAAACGGTTCGATCCGGTTTTGAACCGTTCTGAGGTCGATGTAACAGTTATTGACAAATCCGGGAAAAAAGATTATCATCATTCAATACGAGTGTATTGCTTTACTGAGATTTCCATGCTTCTTGAGGCTGCAGGTTTGGAAGTCCTTGCTGTTTTCGGTGGATTCGGCGGAGAAACATTCGACTGGAGTAACGACCGCATGCTGATATTATCCCAGACCGGAAATGGAGGATGAATGAAGATTACATTTTGGGGTACCAGAGGATCGCTGCCCGCTCCAATGGACACAAATGAATTCAGATTCAAAGCCAAAAAGTTGCTGCAAAATGCTCAGGATGTCGACCTCAGCAACGAAAAGGCTGTCGATGCGTATCTGAATAAAAACTCCATGCCCGACAAAATCACATTCGGCGGCAATACACCCTGCGTCGAAATCACCGAGGGCGACGCTCATATCATTCTCGATTGCGGAAGCGGCATGAGGGAACTCGGCGGGGACATGATGAAGCGAGGATTCGAACCCGGCGGCCGTATCGATATCCTCCAGACCCATACCCATTGGGATCATATAATGGGTTTTCCGTTCTTTGCGCCGGCATTCACCAACGGAACCGACATCCATATCCACGGACTTCATCCGAATCTAAAAAAACGTTTCGAGCAACAGATGGATCATATCCATTTCCCGATTACGATGGATGAGATGAAATCAACCATCACGTTTCATCGGCTCAAACATGATGAAGCGTTCGAACTCGGCCCATTCAAAATTACGAACAAGGCGCTTCACCATCCCGGCGGCTCCTATTCGTACAGAATTACCAACGGTGATAAAAGCGTTGTATTCGCCACCGACGGTGAATACATCAACCTGAACGAGGAATTCGAGACGTATATCGATTTTTACCGCGATGCCGACGTTCTGATATTCGACGCGATGTATGCGACGCTCGAAAAAACCATCGAGCGTGAAAATTTCGGACATTCCACGCCGGTTATCGGCATCAATATTGCCCTTACCTCGAATATTAAAAACCTTTTCCTCTTTCATCACGATCCCGAGAGCGACGACAAACACGTGTATGAGGCATACGAACAGGCATGCAAGTTTCTGGAATCCGAAAAAAAGCATTTCCCGGACAGCACGCTAAAGCTTATGATCGCGTACGACACGCTCTCATTCGACGTTTGACCGAACGCTCAGAATTACCTCAACTTTTTCAACATCAGTATTCTTCGAAGATTTTCCCGTTTTATATCCGCTATATCGCATTTTTCAGGTACAATTATTCGTTTGAATCGAATAAGGAGAACGGCACATCGATAAGAAATCCAACCTTGCTGAAGGCGACATCGGAAAAATCATTATCGAGCTGACGCTGATGATGATGATCGGAATGATCGGGATGGTTATGTTCAACCTTATCGATACGTTCTTTGTCGGTCGGCTGGGGACAGTACCTCTTGCGGCGATGAGTTATACATTTCCTGTGATCATGTTGCTCGGAAGTATTTCGGTCGGAATCGGCGTCGGCGCGGCATCGGTTATTGCCCGGGCAATCGGAAACGGCGACAACAGATCGGTACAGCGTCTGACGACCGATAGCCTGTTCCTCTCGGTCACATTAGTTACTGTTTTAGTTATAATCGGCCTTTTCACAATCGATCCGCTTTTCAGAGCTCTCGGCGCCCGCGGCGATACGCTTGTTCTGGTCAAACAGTATATGCTGATCTGGTACTTGGGTATGCCGTTCGTCGTCGTGCCCATGGTGGGTAACAACGCGATACGTGCGGCGGGTAACACTAAGATTCCAAGCTTTATTATGCTTGCGGCAATCGCTGTTAATTTAGTATTCGATCCGCTGCTTATTTTCGGCATCGGGCCGTTTCCGCGGCTTGAACTGCGGGGAGCAGCGATCGCTACCGTTGCCGCACGATCGACCACGCTTTTCATATCCCTGTATTTTCTCAGATACCGTTTCAATATGCTGACATCCCATATCCCCTCGATGTCCAAACTGATGGCATCGTGGAAACAGATACTCTATGTCGGCATACCCGCTGCTATCACACAATTGACCAATCCCCTCACAATGGGCATTATAACTCGACTCGTCACAGCATACGGCGTCTCGGCGGTCGCTGCATTCGGTATTGGAACACGGATCGAACTGTTCGCGCTTTCTCCGCTCATGTCTCTGAGCGTCGTTATGATACCGTTTGTCGGCCAGAATTACGGTGCGGGAAGGATTGACCGGATCGATCGAGGTATACGATTCGCCCATCGGGTATCGATTGCTTACGGGTTCGGAATTTTCCTGTTCTTCGTACTTTTCGGGAAACCGGTCGCGAAAATATTCAATACCGATCCGGACGTTCTTAAAAATGTTGTACTTTATCTTACCATCGTATCTTTCGGATACGGATTCCAGGGAATTGTGCTGGGCACTGCCTCGGTGTTCAATGCGCTGAACCGCCCGATGAAAGCATTTGCGGCTAACTCGTTCAGACTTTTTATCCTTTACATCCCCATTGCCGTGCTTGCGTCACGGTACTTTGGCCTAGCCGGAATTTTCAGCGGTGCCTGTATCTCCTCGGTCATCGCAGGTATAATCTCTATATTCTGGATCCGGTCTTCCATTCAAAATCTTTCATGACTTGCGTTTTCTCGTGAAACGAAACCTTTCAATATTATTTTTCGGGAATTTCATCTGATGTGCCGGCGGTATGGAAAGTGGTGATTACAACACCATCTCATCGACAATGCGCATCGTTTGGTCGGCACATTTGTCCCAGGTAAAGGTCCCTGCCCATTTGATGGCATTTTGGGTAAGGCGGTCATATAACGCCCTGTCACCGAGGAGACGAACAACCCGTTCGGCAAGAGTTTCATCATCGCCGTAGGGAAACAAAAAACCGGTCTCGCCGTCCCTCACCGAATCGCGGAGACCGTCCGCATCGCTCGCTACAGCAACGGTACCGCAGGCATTTGCCTCGATATTAGTAAGGCCCCACCCCTCTTTGGGGGAGGGATTCACAATGACATGGCTGCGGCGCATCCAGTCGACTTTTTCCTCCATCGACACAAATCCGGTGAACTCGACATGGTCAGTCACACCGAGTTTCGCCGCCAGCCGTTTCAATTGCGGCAGATTATCGCCGGAACCGACAACGACAAGACATGCATCGGAAATGCCCGCCCTGATTTTCGGCATCGCGCGGATAACAGTATCGACACTTTTATATTTCTTGATACGACCCACGTACAAAACAGTCTTCCGGTCGAACTTCACCGCTGCAGGATCTATATTGTATGTGCCGTGATCCATCCCGCAGTGCACTACTCTGACTTGTTCCGGTTTGACACCACGGCCGACAATATCCGCTGCGGTGCTCTCTGATATTACCTCGAAAACAGCGCGGCGGTAGACCCGCGGAATGGGACGCTCCATGAGATAGACATATGAGGCGAATACGGGATTAGTTTCACGATAAACGGTTGAACCGAACAGATGCGGGACAACTGCCAGCGTCGGTTTATCGACATATAACGGGGTAAACAGCGGAACTTTGTTGATGTCGTCGACAATGAGATCAAAATCGGCTTCTCTTTCCAGTCTTCTTATAAGACGCGGCGCGGCTAAATTGAATGTCTCACGGGTTCCTGTGCGGAATATCCTGATACCGTCATACTCGACAGTATTTGCGCCCCCATCAAAACCAGAGGACACCTGCATGACCTCATCGCCGCGGCGGACGAACCGTTTGAATATTTCGTTGAGATGGACCTCGGCGCCGCCGGCCATCGGATTGTCCATATCCATCCAGTTCACAACCAATATCCTCATAACCCGTTCCCGTCCATCGCGCTATTTTTCGCCTCCGCCGTACCGGGCAACAACTATCGCGCTTGCCTCGATATATTCGGAGGCATACAAATAATCGCCGAGTTCCTTTTTCGGTACCTCACGCCATTCTGTTTTCGATACCCGTTTCAGAAACGACACGCTGTCGAACCCAAGTTCTCCGCCGAACAGCATTCTGTCCAAAAACGGATTATAGCCGAGCGGCATAGTGAACAGCATGCTTCCGCCCTGTTTCAGACAGTTCCGTTTCAGATTATCCATCGCTTTGACTATTTTTTCCGGCTCTTTGACATCGTCGTCGAAACCCACATGCTCCAACGTCGAAATGCTAATGACAATATCGTATTTCTCCGCGGGACTGTATTCGACCACATCCTCGCGGATAACGCTGGAGCCGCCGTCGAATTTATCCAGCACGTCCCATGAGTGTATGAAATAATACGGCAGCACATTCCCGACCTCGAGCGCACGCACGCCGCTCACGCAGTCGAGAAACCGTTTTGCAATGGGAATCTCCACTGAACGCTCGTTATCCCAGGTGAAATTGTATGGGTGATAAAAATACCGGTACGATTCGCCGCCGAACATAAACGTCCGCTCTCTGCGGAATCGCAGAAACAGCGCCGCATAAACTGATCGCCATGCGAACGCCGCCGTTTTACATGCGAGGAATCCGGGACCGTTCTCCTTCAGAATCCGTTTCATCCTTCCGGCGATTCCCGAGGAATACATGTTGATTGCGGATTTTCCGCCGTTCGATTGCACCATATGAATTGCAGGGCATGCGAAATTGAAATTCCGCATACCCTTTCCCCTATTCCCAGCTATCTGTTATCTCGCCGTTATATATTCTTTGCTACACGGAAGCCCACATAATAGCTCTGCCGTATCCATGGCCAGTTGCAGAAACAGGTACGTGTCGCCGACCGGCAGTTGGCGGGCTCGTCGAACCAGCATCCGCCGCGTGTCAGCCTGAGATCGTGATAGTAATTGTAAGTCAGTTCCGACAAATCCTCGTCCACAAGGTACTTTCCGTAGCACATGGCCGGTATCCAGTTCTCCTCGCAGAATTCGACCACGTTGCCGTGCATGTCATACAATCCCCATGCATTGGGCTCTTTCTGTGCAACCGGATGAGTCCTGCCGCCGCTGTTACCGAGATACCAGCCGACACGGTCGAGATCGCGTTCGGTGTTACCGGTATAAAAGAACGTTTCCGTCCCGGCGCGGCATGCGTATTCCCATTCCTCCTCGGTCGGGAATCTGAACCCGTTTTTTGAAATATCTGCCTCCCGCGTGTCCTCATCGTAGACCGGGTCCAATCCGGCTTCCCTGCTGAGCCGGTTACAAAAAATCTCGGCATTACCAGCGCCCATGTTCGTTATCGGCAGGTCATCGCTTTTGAATGTCGCAGGATTGTTCCCCATCAGCTTTTGATATTCCGCCTGGGTAACCGGTGTCGCACCCAGAAGGAACGATTTCACCGATACCCGGTGAACGGGCTGTTCGTCGGGGAAATATTTGTTGATGTTTTCGGGCAGTGACGGGTCCGGTTTGTAATCGTGCCCCATCATATATTTTCCCGCGGGAATTTCCGCCAGTCTGATTCCCGCGATTATTCTATATATACTCACCATGTTTTCCTTTCTTCCTCAATCGTCCGTTATCCTCTCGAGGGAATATCACGTTTCAGCGCCCAGTATGCGCCGCGCCGGTAAAGCTCCAGATAATTCGGATCCTCATACGCGAAATAGGTATGACCCGCAAGCAGGCCGACGACTCGGCCGTTTCCCTGCTCGAGGCACCATCCGCCGTAATCGTGGCGCTTATCCAGAAATCCTGTCGTTTCATACAGCGGCACCGCATTCGGATCGATCAATTCGGCGCCGAAATTTTCATCCAGTGCGATATCGAACGATTTCATTCCTTTCGTAATGGGATGGCTCTGATTAAAATTATGTACCTTAATTGGCTGAAGCGGCCCATGGATAATCATGTTTACACCGAGCATGTCCATAAAATTCCGTTTATTCATCGCCGCGATCGTGCAGTGAAGGCTCATAAATCCCATCCCGCGGTTTTTGACATTGTCGATGATTACTGCGGCAAGTTCCCTGCTCAAATATCCGTCCGGTGTCGCGCTCTCTGTCCGGATGGGGCCCTCGACCCAGCCGCGGACGCTGCCGTCCCAGCGCTGAATCATTAAGAGATCGGCGCTTGCAACTACTTCCGGCGTTAGATAACGGGCATCGTGAAGCGCAAAGAATTTCCATCCCACCCGTTCCATGATTGACCTGAGCGCCGGTTCCTGCGCGGCGAAATTATGAAGTTGATCACCGCCGAGGAATACCACTCTGGTCTCGCCCGGCGCTTTCGAGGGCAGTTCGTCCGGCATGGCGGCGCGGGCATTATGCGCCGTAAGCGCCGTAGCCGCTGTCGCCGCTGCCGAGGTCAGTCCTGCCTTGAGAGCGTTTCTCCGTGTCGGTTTTCCGTGTGAAGCCATATTCCTCCTATATGGTTATTGCTCAACGTCACTGTCAACTATAGGGTACACTTTTTGGTTTGAAATTACAAGATACTTTTTTACACTGAGATCAAATATACCATCTATGCAGCACAATCCGTCCGGCTTTCGTTCCCGCTGAAACATCATGAAACAAAAACAGCATAACCGTTTAGACGCTGTATACGGTTATGCTGTTCCGGGATATTCGTTTTCATCGACACTATTGCTCTGTTTCAATTGAATCTCCGGCCTCGCTCTCCTGAAGTTGCATCTCTATGACTTTTCTCGTCTCAAGGGCGGATTCTTCGTCCGGATTCATTTCAATAATTCGGTCAATGGCATTGAGCGCTTCCGTGTAGTTTTGGTTGGAATAATAGGCGGCAACAAGCAATTCCCACACCGATTGATTATCGGGATATTCACGGCCCAGTTCGAGCAGCATTTCAATCCCGGTGTCTCTGACCGGCGACTGTACCAGCGTATGCGCGAAATCATAGCGGTACTGAAAATCATCAGAAGGAAAATCAAGGGTGCTGTAAATTTTTATCGCCTGTTCATACAACCGTCTCTCCGCAAGCTGCCGGGCGAAATCGTATCGATACTGGAAATCGCCATCAATAAACTCAGGCCTCGTCATTTCCCAATCGATAAACTCATCAATCTCGCTTGCGAGACCTTTGCTTGCGAAAATCTGATATAACAGCGTCCGTTTCGATAAATCACTCGGAGTGTTTTCGATTGCACCCCATGCGGCACGAACTGCATTCTCACTATCTCCCATCTCAGCATAACGGTCTGCGAGCTGGGCGAATCCAATAAAATAATTGGTGGTCAGTTTCAGTGTGTTGGGCGGTTTGTACACATTCGGATTGGACAAGAGCCGATACTGGTATTTTTTAAAGATATTATCGTCAAGCTTCTCAACATTCACCTGTCCGCCGGGAGCTTTTTCTTTGATAAGTTTGTAGACCATGCCCTCCATGGTAAGATAATCCTGCACGCCAACCTTGTTCTCTTCCGCGACAGTCACCGCGAAATAAATGGGACGGCTCCAGTTCACCCATTCGATGATTTTCGCCGCCATAATATCGGCGGCCCGCAGTACACCAATCTCCTCGTTATATTTTAAATAGGGCGGAATGGTCCATGTAAGTCCCGCTGCCTTAAAATCAAGCCCCTCCGCCGGAATCATCCGATTTTTGACAGACGCCATGTCGCGTCCGCATAACGATTTGATATGATCGTCGGAATATTCATACGGGATGGTAACACCCTCATGTTTCATCTGAAGGTTGTACCAGTCGGTATTCAGGAGACTCAGATTTACAACGCGAACGTCTTGCCTGAAGTCCTCGACTTCTTGAAGGTACCATAGCGGGAATGTATCGTTGTCGCCGTTGGTGAATAGTATCGCATCGGGCTCGCACGACACAAGAATGTTATAGCCGTAATCGAATGGCACCCAATCTCCCGTTCTGTCATGAACCTCGTAATTCGTGTACTCGGGATCAATGTGATTGGACAAAACCGACACCGGCGGGATCGTTGCAAAAATGACAAAGAGCGTTGCGGCCGCCGGAAAAACCATCCCGTTTTTGCCTTTTTCACGGAGCCAATCGAGGATGTCGATAGTGACACCATAGATACCAAATGCTATCCAGTACATACTGATATAATAAGAGCCTAAGAAGAAATACGGTCGTTCGCGAACCTGCGGATTTGCCATATTCAGATAGAGCACAAGACCGACAGAGGACACGAAGAAAAATGCCAATAGGCACAAAAAACGGCGCCAATCCTCCTTCGCGTGTGTATATAGCCCATAAATCAGAAGCGACAACAGCAGCGCCGACAGATATACTTTCTCACGAATGAGCGGATTTTGGACCCGGGTGTCGGCTGTTTTATCATTCTCGAATGTGATCGGAATCGACGGCCCCCATTTTGGATACTGCCGAATGAGATATCTAAGATACATGAAACCGAACTGATATTCGAAACTGGCGGCACGTGTAAACATATCGCTAAACATATTTTGCGCGTTATACTGATCGCGACTCATGTATAATTTATAGCGTTCCCATGTGTCGGGATCGCCCTCGTTGATCGCCGGATCTTTGCTCGCACGGACCGCAATGGTAGGATAAACCGAATAACCGATTATATAAAGTGAACTGCACAATATCAGCCCGATGAGTGTCAGTTTCCATACCTCCTGACGGCGCCGATACATTCTGTGAAGGACATACGGGGCAATAAACGCAACCGCCGCCATTGTGATATACATAACCGCCATACTGCCGTAGAACTTGATAATCGCCGCTGAAATACCGATTATTGCGGTGTATATCCATAATTTCGGATGATTGAACCATTCCGGTTTCGAGAACACCACCAGCCCAAATACGGTAGGCGCAATCAACAGCACCGTGAGATGAATGCCGTTTCCGAGCCCGACTATATAGGCCACAAGGAACAAATACCTGATCGCTTTCGGGTCGTTCTTTCGTTCATCCCAGAGCAGCGTCAGCCAGACCGCGAGCGCCGATATAAACAGACTCGGCATATAGGTCTCTATCTCGACCGCATTTGTCCAGAATTCGTCGGAGAATCCGATCATGAGAGCAGTCACCGCAGAACTAAGCATAACCACCGATTCGTCTACAAGGTTGCCCGTGTACGGCCGCAGCTTATGAATGAGCCGGACCAGCACAAGATAGGTCATCATTACTGTGAGCGCACCGAGCATTACATCCAACAGTGTCACCCGGTATGCAATTTCGTCGAATCCCGAGCCGCGGAAATCGTAAAACGGAATAAGCGTCATCACCCGTCCGATCAGCGACAGAAGCGGCGATCCCGGTGGATGAGGAATCCCCATGATATACGAGCAAGTGACAAACTCGCCGCAGTCCCAAAACGATATAGTAGGTGCGGCGGTCAGAAGATACATAACAAGCATGATAAAAAATAATCCAGCGGCAATACCTTTATGTATTTTTTGAGGATTCAAACGATTTCTCCCTAAGTTTCTTTACGTCTATCCGTTTTTATTATCGTAATAATATAGGGATGAACGACATACAAACGCAAGATTTTTCAATATCATTCCTTCTATTCCTTAAACATACTAAAAAGAAAAAAGACCCCTGGGTTCAGTGTTTTTTCAGAAACCATTTTCTTCTTTCGTGAAAAATTCATATCTTATAGAAGAAGCAACGGTCCGACGAATTCACTATCGTCAAAACCGGCTGATGAACGTTCCGAACAGAAAGGTTTATGACAGTGCTGATTAATCTGATTAGAATCATTCTTGTGCTCTGGATCATTTCGGTGCTGATCAGATGGCTTCGCGGCCCGCAATCGTCCGGAAACACAAGAACCGCCGACCGCACGAAAAAACAGGCCAACGAGCCTGTCGATTTCGAGCAGACAGGCGCAATCGACGATGCCGAATTTGAGGAGATTGACAGGAATTGACAGCGGATACGTTTTCCGATACCAGAGTCATGCTTCTCTCGGGCGAGGAATTTCAGCGTTCCGAACGCATGAACGAAATCCTCGAAACGGTTGTCGACGAGGCAACCCGGGATTTCAACCTCGACATCCTCTATGCCGAGGATTATAAAAGCAAACAAAACGAGTTGGTGACCGCGCTATCAGAGATGATCATGACGTTTCCTATGATGGCGGAGCGCCGTGTGATTGTTGTCCGCGATTTCGACAAACTGAACAAGAGCATCGCAAAAAAAGTTGCCGGGGAACTGAAAAAGACACCTGAAACCTCGTTTGTACTGATCGAGGGCGAAAAAGCGTCACTTTCACCAAAACCGGGTGCGCATTTCATTGCGGAACATTTCAAAATCATCTATGAGGAAAAACTTCCTAACTGGATACGCTCACGTTTTAGGAAACGGGGCAGATCAGTCTCCGAGGAGGCTGTTGCGCTCCTTATTAATAATGCCGGCACTGTGCTCAGGGAACTCGATAACGAAATCGAGAAAGTGACCGTCGTTGCCGAAAAGAACGGTACGATCACCGCGGAGGATGTTGGAAAAGTGGTCGGTTCTTTTAAACGGGATACGATATGGGGGCTCTGCAATGCGGTCGGCCTCATGAATTTCAGGGAATCGGTCAAAATTCTTTACAATCTCCTTGAAAAAGAAAAAACGCTCGACGATAAAAAAATTTCCGAGACAGCGATCATTTCGCAGCTTATCGCGCATACGATGAAACTATCGGAATACAACAGGCTTGCAGGAACCGGCGTTCCGCAAAACGAGGCGATGAAAGTCGTGACCGCGAGTCCGTTTCTCTGGAAGAAAAACAATATGGGACCGCAGGCGCGCAATCTCACTCCGCAGAGAATTCGGCGGGTACTGACAGTCTTAGGCCATACGGAATCGACAATCAAACGCTCCTCTATCGATAACAAACTGCTGATGGATTTTATAATACCGTTGATCATGCCGGATGCCTGAAAACAATTCGAATAATTAACGATGCATTATATCTGTAATCATTCATTACCGAAAGGATACAAACATGTCAAACGTACTTGAAGTAACCGACGAGACATTCCAGTCGACCGTTCTGGAAAGTTCGATTCCCGTGGTTGTGGATTTCTGGGCAACCTGGTGTCCGCCATGCAGAATTCTGGGACCTATAGTCGAAGAGCTGAGCGGCGATTATGATGGGAAAGCGCTCATCTGCAAAGTCGATGTGGACGAGAATCAGGAACTCGCTCAGAAATACAGCATTATGAGCATCCCGACCGTACTGTTCATCAAGGACGGCGAGATCAAAGAACAGGTTGTCGGCGCGCTTCCCAAAGAACAGCTTGCAGAAAAAATCGACGCAATGCTTTAGGAGTCCGTATGGAAAAAATCTACGATACGGTGATAATCGGCGCCGGTGCGGCCGGGTTGACCGCCGGTATATATGCCGCGCGGTCAAATATGGATTCGATGCTGATCGAGAAATTCGTTGCGGGCGGCCAGGCAGCGTTGACTGCATTTGTCGAAAACTATCCGGCATTTCCCGAGGGCATTTCCGGATTCGACCTTATGGACAAGATGAGAACACAGGCCGCCAATTTCGGGCTCGAGATGAAAACCGCTGAGGTGACCTCCATAACGAAAGAGGGCGATATCTTTACGCTCACGACAAATACCGAAGCTATTAAAACCTGCACAATTATTGTCTGTACCGGTGTCCGTCCCCGAAAACTCAACATCCCCGGTGAAAACGAGCTTTTCGGAAAAGGTATTTCGACTTGTGCGACCTGCGACGGCGCGTTCTACCGCGATATGGACGTCGCTGTGATTGGCGGCGGTGATTCGGCTCTCGATGAGGGCCTGTTTTTGACTAAATTCGCCTCGACTGTCCATATCATCCATCGCCGCGATAAATTCCGTGCCATACCCTCATTAGTGAAAAAAGCGGAAGATAATCCCAAAATACAATTTCATACCGATACTATCGCGACAGCGGTCAACGGTGACGTTTCTGTCGAAAGTCTGTCGCTGAAAAATGTGAAAACGAGCGAGGAATCGACACTACCGGTTGCCGGTGTATTTCTCTATATCGGGCTCATTCCGAATACCGAAATGTTCCGCAGTCTGTTTGAACTCAATGAGCAGGGATTCATTGTGACCGATACTAACCTCGCCACATCATTCGAGGGCATTTTCGCCGCGGGCGATGTTTGCGAAAAACCGCTCAGACAAATTATAACTGCGGCGGGTGACGGTGCAGTCGCCGCATATTCGGCTGGCCGGTATTTGGAGAAACTCGAATAACCGTAGACTTCTGTCAGCGCTGTACTGCCAAAGCCGGTTAAACACGATTATCTGAACGGGAAAACCGTATAGGATTTTCCCGTTTTTTTCCGTATTCTGCATTGATATAGCGGCAGGGATGTTCGGTATTTCAAATCGTTTCTTAACCATGTTTTCACTTGACCTTTACCGATAAATGTATAATTTTAATACATATATTTATCGTAGACCTACATGGAGAATGACGCATGACGAACAAGAAAAAGAAATTGCCGGATATCCCCGATTTCACCATAGAAACGCTCGGACCCGCCAAATACGACTCGCCGCTCAAAACCTTTTTCGAAAGCGACCAGTCGAAATCGGAGTTTAAAAAAGATACCGACCGTATCATATACAATTCCCGCATAGAAAGTCTAAAAGCGTTTCAGGCAGCGGGCATCGATCCACCATCTATGGAAATCGCAGGAGCCCGTGAAAAACTCTTTTTCGATCCCAAGAATACCAAAGCGGCCATTGTAACATGCGGCGGTCTCTGCCCCGGTCTGAACGACGTTGTTCGAGCGATATTCATGATTATGCATTACCGGTATCAGGTGAAAGAAGTACTCGGTATCAAATACGGTTTCAAAGGTCTTGTGCCTCGTGTCGGCGTTCCACCAATATCAATAACACCGGATATGGTCACCAATATTCACACAAACGGCGGAACATTCCTCGGTTCGTCGCGCGGCCCGCAGGACCCCGAAGAGATGGTGGATTTTCTCGAACGCGAACGGATCAATATCCTCTTCACCATCGGCGGGGACGGCACCCAGCGCGGCGCACTCGCTATCGCCAAGGAGGTCGAACGGCGAAAACTGGACATCGGCATTATCGGCATCCCAAAAACCATCGACAACGATATCGGTTTTGTCGAGCGTACATTCGGTTTCCAAACCTCTGTCTCTATCGCGAAAGACGTGCTCAGCACCGGTCACGAGGAGGCGAGAGGCGCATTCAACGGCGTCGCGGTTGTCAAACTTATGGGCAGGGATTCGGGATTTATCACCGCCATGGCGGCTGTTGCCAACGGCGATGCTAATTTTGTGCTGGTTCCCGAGGTTCCGTTCGATATCGAGGGCGAGAACGGATTTCTCGCTGCGCTGAAAAAACGCCTGATCGAGCGCAGGCACGCGCTTGTCGTCGTTGCCGAGGGCGCCGGTCAGGATATTATGATCAATCAGAACGCCTCAAAACGGGTGGATGCCTCAGGTAATGTCAAATTCGGCGATATCGGCATTTTCCTGCGCGACCGGATTGCCGAGTATTTCAGCTCCGGCTGGGACGCCGCCACAGTGAAATACATCGATCCAAGCTACTACATCCGGTCATCGCCTGCAAACGCCGACGACAGTATTTTCTGCAATCAACTTGCACGAAACGCTGTCCACGCCGCCATGTCCGGCCGTACAAAAATGGTTGTCGGCATTTGGAACAACATCTTTACCCATGTCCCCATGGCTACGGTCATCTCCAAAAAACGTCAGATGGACCCGTCCGGTACGGAATGGCTGAGCGTTCTCGAAACGACCGGACAGCCGGTATCCATGAAAAACGAATAAAAAACGCTGTCAGTAACCGTCATCCGGCTACCGACAGCGCTATCGTGCCGCTCAATCCGAACAGTCCGTTCGTCCGCCCCTTAGAATGTAGATTTCAGGTTGAAACCGATAATCGGTTCGGTGTAATCGTTTACACTGTTCGCATTATCGGAATAATTGATAAACCGAACCTCGGCGCCGAGCGATGAGACGGACGTCAACTTGTAATCAGCCTGGAATCTCACAGATACTTTATTGTTGTCAATTTCATATATACCCGATTCTCCGTTTGAGGAACCAATATATCCCATCCCCGCAGTGGTCTTGAACCGTTTGTCGCGGAACCATTTGTATGTTCCGGCAAGATTGAAAAGCGTAATGCCGGTCGTGACTTCCTTACGGGTATAGCCGGTCGTCATGTCGCCGTCTCTGCGGTAGGCATTGTTTGCCGTGTGACCGACCGATGCGGCAACACTTATGGGAAGCGGATTGATCTGAGAATTGAGATTGAACATCACAGTCATATTGTCCGATTCGCTGAGATCGTAATCGGCCAGCGGACGGTTGTCGGCAATGGTCATGTTCGAGATGCTGAGCATTCCAGTATGACGCTGCATACCAATCGGTGCAACACCGCTGAAACTGAGCATGAGCGTGTTCGTATCGGTATCGATCATGCTGGTCGTATCGTTGGCCGACACATTCAAATCGAGATTATTCGCGGTATTGTATATACGATACCCGAGAGATACCATCGGCACATAGTTTTTCACTGCGCTGAAGCTTGGGCTCAAACTAACCGAGAAATTCGAGATGCTTGTGTCTTTGGTCAGGTCTTTCTGGACGGATTGATCCGCTCTCGCATACTGCTTGCGCTCGCCGGCAAGGTTATCGGAATAAGCGTTATACCCGAGATTTAACGAAACCTGATCGCGCAGGATTCTCGATCTAAAATCGAATCTCATACCGGCAATATCGGTTTTTTGCTGCGGATTACCGAGCGACACATAATGTGTCGGCGTCCGGTACAATTCAGCATTGAAACGAGTTTTTGTGAGCGGAATCGGAACATCGGTCTTGAGTTTGAATGAATACACAGACGAAAGCGCGCCGGCCAGTCCCGAGGCGGTATCGTCTTTGAGTTTCAGTTTGTCGAACGACGTCTGTGTCGAACCGTTAATCCGGAATACTTCGTCGTCGATTGGAATATCATCAAGCTCCTTTTGGATATCCTCTGTCACATAGCTAAACATGTTATCGGTCACAATCGTTCCGCCGAATTCCGCGGTTATCTCAGATTTGTTGTCGTTGAAAAGAAGCCTGGTCATAACCGTACCGACCCAGTTCTTCTTCGGTTTGTAATCGGTGTAGAACGAACTGTCACGGTATGCATACGTACGGGTTTCGCTGTCGGGATCGTACCGGTATGTCAGCGTTGTCGTATCGTCCTCGGCGCCGAAGAAGTTGAATCCGACATTCAAAGTCCCCCAACTGTTGCGCATGGGCGCGGCATTCATTTTCAGCGCAATGACATCGCGTTCCGGCGTTCCCTGCCGGAATTCATAGATATTGAACTGGCCTGTCGTCGGATCCTGCATTGCAACCAGATTGTTCGACAATGTACTCAGCGTATCAGAGGGATCCTCAACATTATAGAACGTATTCGGGTCGGTACCGGTCGGCATGTATCCGGTTCCGATGATGCTTATGGTCTCGTCGATATCCCGTTTCGCTGCGCCGTAGATGAAATTCGTATTGAAACGGTTTGATTTGAATTCGACATCCAGACCGCGGATACGGATACCTTTCAGTGAAAGATCGCTGAATGTCGGATTCGAGTCACCCAGTCTCACTTTAAAATGCCGCGACCGGCCCTCTAAGAAAAACCTGTTGATCGGCTGACGGTTGGGTAGTTTCTCCGTGGTGAGAAACGACGTCTCCTCGCTCGAAAGCATCGCACCGGCCTTCCACGTCAAAAATCCGGTCTCGCCATTCAGTCCCATATCGATCTTGTTGTTCCACAGCGGCACTGTCTGGGTATCCGTGGAACGGTCGTCGTATTGAATGCCTACATAAAAATCGCCCTCGGCGCCGAGCGGCAGCGCCATCCTGCTTTTCACCGTAAAAGTCCAGATGTTCGGGCCTACCGGATCGCCGTTCACATCATGGACAACCGCTTCGATCTTGTGTTCGCCGTCGGCAAGCGGGCGCCGCGGTTCCCACATGAGGGTGTTGCCGATAATATCGGCTTCACGGGTACGGTCCACATCGTCAATACGGAATCTGATTGTCCCGTAGTCGATCTGACGGCCGGTCTGGTAAAACGTAATCATGACAAGCTGATCGCCGGTATCATATACTGCACCCGGGGTCGGACTTGCCAAAACGACCTCGTCCGCCGAAACGGAAGAACTCGACGTTGACAATGGGCTACCCGCCGGATCGGCGCCGGGAACCGTCGACTGGTTGCCCGATGTATCCTGGGCGACAAGATAATATTCGACAGCTCCCTCCATCCCAAGTTCTTTTTTCAGTTCGCGGTAATAGACATCATCGTCCATTTCCATGTCGACCGACTTGAACGATTCATCGCCGGCCTTACGGTAAAACAGTTTCACATTTGAAACTTCCGTATCATCGTACACCTGTGCCTGAATGATGCCGGGCTCTTTTATTCCTCCGGCGCTTTTCAAAACAATCTGCGGCGCAGTATCGTCGGAAACAACCGCAGATGCCCACACTCCCATTATGAGCACAGCCGAAACAATGATTTTAAGATATGCAATTGCTTGATATCTACGAATCATAATATCTCACCTCATCTTTTTTTATATGATGAATATTTATTTTTCTTCGAGCTCAATATTTATTGTTCTCTGGTTGTTTCCATCCGGATCGGTAAATATCAATTCAAGATTTTTCCGTTCTTTCGGCTCTGCTGCAGATATCGCCGACATCGCGGTCTCGGCATCTTCCGCAGCCGCTGTCACCATCACAGTCGCCTCCTCGGTTATCCTGGCCGTCAGCATCGCCTGTCCGCCAAGCAGCGTCACCGCCGGAACATCACCGGTATAGGTTCTGCCGCCGTCGGAAGAGAATTCAATTACGTCAGGATCAACAGAAAATTCGGTAAGCGCAAATGTCGCGTCATTGTCGATCGAACCGTCTCTCCGCGCCTGAATGGTAAGGTTAAACGGAACGTTGATTGCCTGCTGTGAACCGCCCTCGGGAACGATGTTCATTTCCCAGGTGGGTTCGACGGTATTGGTCCACTGGGTCCGTCTGTTAGCCTCACGTTTTGAAATCGGCGAGGGCTCGGCAGGAGCCTGATTCTTGGCAACCGTCGTCTGCTGCAACTGGTTGAGAATGATCGATCCGAAGGCGTTCATAACCTCGATTACCCCCTCGACACCGATGTAAGAATCACTTCCGCCTACTGTCAGCACATTGAATTCAGTACCGCGGACGGATGCAACGGCCGACGGCGTTTCAACCTGATAATTGCCCGCCGCCTGATTGTAAATCTCGCCGAGAATCAGCCGGGTTCGTTCCATGCTCGGTTTGCCGCCGTCCTGTTCGATATCGGCTTGAATCTCAATCTCAGTGTTTTCGTTGATAAGAACGCGCGTACCGGTACTGTTATAGATAATAATCGCTTTATCGCCCGTTCCGGTCCTGAGCTGGTTGCCCGCATGGAGCGGCGAACGGGGTTGGGCGGTCGTCCAGTCATCGTCCGAAGTAGCACGAAACTCGAGCTTTCCGTTAATTTTGGTAATCATCGCCACCTGATTGCCGTCCTGAGCAAAAACCGCACCCGAAACGAGCATACAGAGCAGCAAAATCTTGATAACCCTGAAATACATTATTTGTCGCTTCATTGGCATTATCCTGTCGTTATGAGTTTTCATCAATAATCCCTTTGTATTGATCTCATTGCACATCAATCGAAATAATTTCGAAGTCATTAATTAGCTCAATAAGCTGTTCCGGGGTAAGCTGTCCGGTTTCGTCAGAAATATTCGAAAGAACCATGTCTGAAAATTCTTCAAATTCGGGGAAATCACCCATAACAACCTGCAATGCCTCATTCAAGTCTTCCATGGAAACAGACGCCCCATCAACCACCACAAACGGCGTTGAGAACCATGCGGTCGAACTTGTCCACGATGCGGCCGCACCCTCGATCTGCGCCACGACTATCCATGTATACCGTGAAGCATACTCGAGCTGTGCGGCATCGGTCGGATACTGATACTGCGCCTCGGAAACCGCCGCCTCGTGAATTACCGTATCGTCAGAGTCCATAATCGAGATTGTATATGTCACACGCTGATTCTGCGCCGCCTGTACCGCGGCCCATGTAAAGAGCGGAAGGATTGTATCAATCGACTGGTTGACCGGGCTGTCGAGAGAGACTGAATTCTGCGCCGGAACCGTAAAACTCCATGCCTCGGAAGGATCTCCGATCTGATCACCGTTTGCATTCGTCGGGATGACTGTCCATAAATATGTCGCTCCGCGTGTCAATTCAGCGCCGTCGTACATCCACCGTGTTTCCGAAATCTCGCTTGAAATATATGTCTGGTCGCTCGCCTGATTGTAAATCCGAACCACATAGTATTCACTGTTTCCCGTCCACGAAAGCGTCGGTTTCATCGTCGGTGTCGAGACACCGTCGGACGGCGAAACCAGCGAAACCTCAACGGGTGGAATTTCAAACGAAATCATATCCGGCTCGCCGAGCGGAATATCATTTTCGTCAGTCGTCTGAACCTCGAAATAGTAGACTGTGCCGCGTTGAAGCGCCGGTGCATCGGCGGGATAATTATAATTGGTCATCAAAAGACCCATTTCTTCATAGGCGCTTGTAAAATCAGGGTCTTCGGCGATCCGTATCCGGTAATACACCTGTCCGCCGCCGGTTGAGGCCGGTGACCAGGAAACTGCAAGCGGGAAAAACGTTTGCGGTTCGTTCAGATTCGGCGGGGAAAACTGAACAGTGAATCCCCACACATCGCTCTTTCCCTGGTTCGTCTGACTGATGAACCGACCCTGACCGTCGAACGCCTGCACCTGCCAGCAGTATTTGCGTCCGCTGATGAGGTCCTCGCGTGAGGTGCCGGGATCGAAATCGACCGCTTCGTTTGTCAAATTATCGACCTGCCATATCGGGATACGGTTGATCGCCTCTTCCTCGGACAGAATCGAACCGTCATCTTCGAACATTTTCCACAGTTTCAGTGTATAATATATTTGTATCCCGACGCCGTTGATCATCGAAAGATCGGTGACAGTCGGGCGCTGCCAGGTAAAACGCGGAATCGACACAACATCGTTCGATTCCTCAGCTGGGGTCATCAGTTCCGGCGGCAAAGGGTTCCTTACTTCAATCTCACCCTCTTCCTCGGCAAGATCGTCGCCCGTAAACGTCATACCGTTAGAGTATCGTCCGCTTTTGATATTGAAACGGAACCTATAGATTCCCTCGGGGAGATACCCGACCTCAAGAATCTCATCGACAAAATCGTCGTTAAAATTACCGCCGCTGATGGTTTGGCTGCCGCGACGTTCGGTGAACATCGTGTTGTTCAGAAAGAAAGTGCCTCCTGCCGGAAGTGTAGATTGCAGACCGTTGACACCGATCGCATGCACCGTACCCTCTGCGATCATTGCACCCGAACCTTTCGAAACCGACATATTCACATACATATCCATAACTGCTTGATCGGTTGTGATCTGAAGCTGCCACAGATTCGGGTTCGAGAGCCAGTCGTCAACAGTAAATGTTGCGGTCGGCAGCACCTTAAACATAAATTCGTTGATTGTTGCAGTCATCATCACTCGTGCCGACACGGCCGGTGAAAAACCGATCATGAGCGACAAAAGCAGAATAACGACAGAAAATAATTTTATTACTTTCATGTCTTATCCTCCCGACTTTATAGGATTAAAGTTAAGTGACTAAAACAAACTATTTTATCTTCATATGTCAAGAAAAAAGCGCAATGCTAACGTTCTTTAAATAAATACCCAGTTTACATGATATATCATTATATGCAAATATAATGTGTGTAAAGTCACAAAATTTACACATTTTTGAAAATAATTGCAAATTTTAGATAGATGTAAATATAATATATACTCTTTATAATCAAGTTTTTATATAAATTATCCCAAGCAAGACACAAGGAGAAACCATGTTCGCGTCAATCGGAGAGGATAAATTCGTGCGGATTTGTGAGAAATTGGCAAGTGTACGATCAGGATTTCAGCGCCGGCTTATCGGATGTAGGTATGGTCTCATGGCTATACGAATCGACCTCGGAGAGCCGGACGCTTACCAGGCTCGAAAGCCCCGGTTCGGCCATGGTAATACCGTAAAGGTTATTCGCCTGCGCCATCGTTTTTTTGTTGTGCGTCACCATGATGAATTGGATATCTTTTGAGAATTCTTTGATAACGCGCAAAAACCTGCTGAGGTTTGCATCGTCGAGCGGTGCATCGACTTCGTCGAGGATACAGTACGGGCTCGGTTTTACCATGTAAATCGCAAACAAAAGACTAATCGCGGTCAGCGCACGCTCCCCGCTTGAAAGGATACTGATCGAGCGTACATTTTTCCCGGGAGGCCGTGCAATTATCTGGATGTTCGCTTCGAGAGGATCCTCGCCCTCGGCGATTTCAAGCCCGCACACCCCGCCGTCGAAGAAGTCGCGGAATGTTTTTTCAAAATTCACTTTGATTTTTTCGAATGTATCGACAAAACGGGCTTTGGCGATGTCGTTTATCATCGCAATCGTATCCATGAGCGCATCCCTGCCCTCAACCAGATCTCTGCGTTCCTCATCGAGATAGTCGAGCCGTTTTTTCTCCTCGTTATAATCGTGTTCTGCGCTCAGGTTGACATCGCCGATAGAATGAATCTTCTTGCGGATACCGGCGAGAATGAGTTTTTCACGGGCGGGTTCGAACTCGGGATCGTCCTCGATATCCGCCGAATGGATTTCCTCGGGGCTGATAAAATATTCCTCGGTAATTCTCTCGATGATATTACACATGATCATCTTCGCCTCGTCTCTGTCGAGAGTAAGCGCCGACTCCCTGCGCGAAAGATCGACTTTCTCCTCGCGAAGCGTCTGCAGTTCCTTTTCTTTTTCATTCCGGAACGTCCGGAGTCTCGAATACTGTTTCCCCATTTCAATCTTCCCGCTTTCAATGCGGGAATGTTCGGTCCTCAGGCTGCCGAGTTCCTCGGCGATATTTTTCAGTTTCCCGCCGATTTCCAAACTCTCGGCTTCGGCGTCGCTGATTTCTTTAAGGGTATATTTCGAGGTGCTTGCAAGCGATTCACGGCGGTTGTTCATTTCCTCGATTTCATGCTTGAGCGCCGCTTTTTTCTCGCGCATCGCAGCCCGTTCGACCTCATATGCATTGAGTTCGTCCCGCAGTCCGCCGTATTCGGCGTTAAGCCCGTTGATATCATCGATGATTGCCGTTCGTAGTCCTTCCTGCGCCGTGAATCTCTCAGAGACTGCATCGATTCGCTCCGAAAGCTCTGTTTCCCGTCCGCCGAAATCATCGAGCGTTCCGGCGATGGTATCTGTTTCCTTTTTCAGATTGTCGAGCATCTCGGCGGTCGCTTCTTTTTTCGAAATAAGCGCCGCTTCCCGGGAGGAAATCTCCGCAAGCTCCGCCCCGGCTGCATCGGTTTCTCGTTCGCACGCCTCGATCGTGCCGCGTAATTCCTCTGTGTCTGCGACAAGCTTCCGTTTCTTATCGGTAAGCTGTTTGACCAGTTTTTCCGCCTCGGAAAGCTCGGATGAACGAAGCTTGTATTTCTCCATCCGGCCGATAGAGGATTTAACGCTGTCCTCTTTTCCGCTACCGCCGTGGATATCACCGTTTGCGCACATCATTTCTCCGGTCACCGCGGCAAAATCGAACCGAGGGAACGTTTTGTGAAGCCTAAGCGCAGTATCGGCCGTATCGACAACGACACAATTCCTGAGATATCGGCTTACAACGGGCTTGAAACGCTCTTCTGTACGCACGAAATCAAAAGCAAAACCGAGCACACCGTCCTCCGCGGGAAGCGGATCGTCAACAGGTTCCGCATCGCCATCGAGCGGAACAAATACAGCGCGGCCGCGTGTGCCGCCGGCAAGAACCGCAGCTCCGTCCCGTGCCGCATCCGGCGAATCGACGACAATGTTCTGAAGATTGCTGAACAGCGCTGTCTCGACCGCTTTCAGATAGGCATCGTCGGTTGAAATAATATCCGCAAGCACGCCGTGCACACGATCTTTGAGGACATCCGATTTCATCGCATTTTTGACACCTTCGGAATACCCGCGCAGAGAACGTATAACCTCATCGAGGAATTCGACCTCAGCTTTGAGCGACACCTGTTTGTTCCGCGCCTCAAGGAGCTCTTCGTCGCATGTCCGGACCTCGCCGTTCATCACCGAAAGGGCATCTTTCAGCGATGTAATTTTTTCGGACAGTTTGTTCTTTAACTCAGCGGTTTGCGATTTCCGCTGTAGGAACGATTTGTGCTTTTCGGTGAGTTCGGCAAGGGCAGTGGTCAGTTCCTCGCGGCGTTTCGAGATTTCAATAAGTCGATTTTCACCGTCCTCACGGCGCTGGCGTATGTTTTCAAGGGCGGATTTTGCGGAAAGAAGCTCATTTTCAATTGCACGAAAATCGCGATCGAGCATTTTCTGCCGCTCGTTTTTTTCCGCAAGCGTCCGTTCGAGTTCCTTGAACCGTTCGGCTTTCGAGGAATAGTTAGCATCGTTCGTCTGAAGACGTTTCTCGATATCGGCCAACTCTTGTGCGCATTCGCTATGATTCCGGGCGAGTTTTTCGAGCGCGGCAGTATTTCGCTTTGCCGTCTCACGGGCGCGGACAGCCATCTCCTCGAGCGATTCGAGGCGCGATTCGAGGCGGACAGTTTCATTCTCTTTCTCGGCAATCGCCCGGACATTGGATTCGTACTGACCGTCGATACAGGCAAGTTTTTTCTCCACCTCAACAATTTCTGTAGAAATGTTTTCGCATTCTCTCTCGAGATTTCCAGATTTCGATTTCGCTGATTCAAGCGCCGAATGAACGGATGCGAGCTCAGCCTCAACCTTTACTATCTTTTCCTTGTGTATTTCTATTTCATACGATCCGAGCGCAATCGTCTTCGTTTTCAGTTCGCTCTTGAGCTTACGGTATCTGCGGGCTTTTGCCGCCTGACGTTGCAGAAATCCGACACGCCGTTCAAGCTCGACCACAATGTCGCCAAGCCGGTCGAGGTCGCCCTCGATGCTTTTGAGTGTATTGATAGCCGACCGCCGCCGCGATTTGTATTTCGTGATACCGGCCGCCTCCTCGAAAATATGACGGCGGTCCTCGGCTTTGTCGGACAGAATGGCGTTGATCATGCCCTGCTCGAAAACACTGTACGATTCCGAACCCATGCCGGTATCCATGAACATGTCGTTAATGTCGGCAAGACGGCAGGGTTTGCGATTGATGAGATATTCCGACTCTCCCGAACGGAACAGCCGCCTGGTAACTGTCACCTCGGGCAGATCAACCTGCAGAATTCCCGCCGTGTTTTCGATGGTCAACGAAACCTCAGACATGCCGAGCTGACTCCGTGACGCGGATCCTTTGAACAGCACATCCTCCATCCTGTCGAGGCGGATTTGAGCCGGCCGCTGCTCGCCAAGCACCCACCTGATCGCATCGACAACATTGGTCTTGCCGCAGCCGTTTGGACCCACAAGAGCGGTTATACCGCCCATGAGCCTCAGATCGAGCTTTTTCGCGAACGATTTGAATCCGTAAACCTCAAGACGGGACAGCTTCATGACAGGTCTCTTTCAGGTTACAATAAGGGTGCGAAACGATAAGATATATGGTAGACCTTTAAGTGTCATAATACCATATATTGTGGTTAAGGTCAAGCGAAAAATGAAGAATTTTTGAAGTTTTTTTCTCAGTTTTTTCTTGCGTTTAATTCGTATCCTTTGTAATTATAAATGGAAGATCAAGAGTATGTTAATGTCACTATTTGGAGGCTATATGACACAGCATATCGGCATAGTCGCCTGCAGCGCGGAGGGTGCGGCGCTTTGCTACCGGACTATCTGCGCCGAGGGCCCCGCGCTTATGGGAGAGCATAATCATCCCGAAATCTCCATGCATACATTTCCGCTCGCACAGTATATGAATCCGATCTATGTGGACGACTGGGGCACCGTCGCCCGTCTCATGATCCTGTCGGCGGAAAAGCTGGCCGCATCTGGCGCCAATTTCGCTATCTGCCCCGACAACACGATCCACCAGCCGTTCGAGAAGGTTCGAGAGGGTTCGCCGATCCCCTGGCTTCACATCGCCGAGGTTGTGGGTGCAGAGGCGAATCGTATCGGCGCCGAACGTGTCGGGGTGCTCGGCACAAAATACCTCATGACCGGACCGGTCTATCCCGACGCGCTGAAGAAATTCAGTATTTCTGTCGAAATCCCCTGTAAAGATGACCGCGAAGAAATCGACCGTATCATATTTAAAGAGCTTGTGAACGGCATTTTTTCCGAATCCTCACGGCTCTTTTTCAACGATGTTATCACCAAACTGAAAACACACGGCTGCACGGCTGTCGTTCTGGGCTGCACTGAAATTCCCCTTCTTGTCGATCCGGACGACTGCCCCCTGCCGACGCTGGATTCCACCCGGCTGCTCGCACGGGCGGCATTGAGGACAGCGATCGAGGGGGATAAGTAGTCAGAATTTTCATATAAAAATAATATGTAAGACCTGTTGTCAGACCTGTTACAGTAAC
>CAZCDQ010000017.1:0-33000 GCA_964497605.1 uncultured bacterium | reverse complement strand
CCTTATATTATTATTTATCAATCTGTTATATCTTGGCTCATCTGGGTTTTTTTGGGGGGTCGCCAGAACTGTATGTGCTTAGAAATGAATATTCTCATATGACAACCGGATCGGCATATATGTGATCAGCAAATCGTAATCTCTACCGTTCAATTATCTCCACAAAACAGAAACATCTTGCCAAATCCGTTTGAAACGGCAATATTCATTTTATATCCTTTTTCTCATGAGGATATCAATATAATCTTTTTGAATCAAAACAAATCCGCAAATCATATCCAAAGGAGGTAACGATATGAATATGAAAAAATATGAAGGTATCTTTGAAAAACTGCCGCATCCGCCCTCAATTTTCAGATTTCAGCGCGGTGGATACAATATTTTTACGCTCCCTAACTATGAAATCTATACCGACGATCTGAAAATTGAACACGACCTTCCCGGGCAGCCACACAAAGGTCGTGTTTTTGCTGCGATTCAACCGCATATCGACGATGTCCCGTTATACTGTGCGGGACTGGTTGCGAAACTTGTCAAGGAGGGATATACCGGATATCTCTTACGCATTTCCAATGACGATCTCGGCTCCGGGGGTTCCTATGGAGAAGGTATTTTGGAAAATGAAAGAGATAATGATAAAATCGCCGAAGTTCTGGGAATGAAAAAAGCGTTCAACTTGAATTACACCAACCACCGTATGGACGGCGATCCAATACTTGAACTGAAAACACGCCTGCTTTTCCTGTTCAAAGTGTTGAATGTTGACACGGTCATATCATTCGACCCACAGGATATGCTTGAAAGAAACCCGGACCATACGGTCACCGCCGAAGCTGTATATCGAGTCTTATGGGTCGGTACACGAAAAGATTTCCCTGAATTGAATAAAGCCGGATTCACCGGTACGGCAATTAACGATCAGTATTATTACGGCATGTCTCCTATGGGGTTCCATCCTGTTAACCGTGTGGTGGATATCAGTTCTGTGATCGATAAAAAAGTTGAGGCAAATATTGCAAACGCACATAAAGGTCCAGCGGGAAAACACGGCTCTATGCTTCGCGCACGACTTGCGAAGCAGAATAAAAAGCTGCCGCTTCTCGGAGATAGTGATGAAACGGCTGACTTTAACTATATCAAAGAACTTCTGATGGATGACTGGAAAAAATTTGGAAACCAGTTCGACCTTGAATACGCTGAACCATATTTCTGGATCGGAAATGAGAACCTTAACAGGCCGAACGTGCAGGATTATGTAAACGAACATGCTATACCTCTTAAATCGTAATTATTTCCATTGATTGAAAATAAAGGAAAGACATTATGGAACGGAGAACATTTTTTGAAAAATCAGCGCTGGGCGGTATGTTTATAGGCGGGTCTGCAGCCGCAGTGCCCGCACAAGTCAGAGCGGCAACTATTGCGCCCGAACATGTCACGGTCGAACGTGCCATGTCGGGAAAACCCCATACGGGTAAGGTGCTTGCAGTCGTAGTCGATGATTCTGCCCTGCTCTGTGCAGGGACATGCGTCAAAATGGTCAACGAGGGATATACCACATATCTCATTAGAACAACAAACAACGACATGGTCGGGACCGGTTCTTATGGAGAAAATGTTCTTAAGAACGAACAGGAAAATGCTAATATCGATGAAATACTCGGTTTTACTGACACTTACGAATTCTATTACCGTCAGCATCGGCTCCACAGCATTCCGTTTGCTGACATTCGTTTCCGCATGACTTTTCTTTTTCGTTACTTGAAAGTCGATACAGCGATAACATACCATCCGCGCGGATACGGAGAGGAAAATCCCGACCATTCTGTAACCGGACAGGCGGTTGAAGAGGCGTCATGGATGGCGGGGCTCCCCTCACACCTTCCCGAGCATTTCGAGACGGGTGTGTCGACTCATACTGTTAAAGAACTTTACTATATCTCTGCCAATCCCGGTCAGGAATATAACCGTGTTGTGGATATTAGCGCATCCAAAGAACAGAAAATAAATGTCATTACTGCAGCGCAGTCGCTCAGTCACGGCAATCTTGGCGCCGAACTCAGGCGGAAACTTTCTACCGAGGGCAAGCGCATCGATATGCTGGGAAACAACGACGAGACGGCAAACCGTGCATTCGCGCGTAAATTCCTGTTCGATTATTACAGCACGTTCGATGGAATTGAAAATTACAGCGTATCATCTGCGGAACGCTTTTTATATGTCGACAGGCGAAAAACAGATCTCGATACGAGAATTGAGGAGTTTGTTAAAAAATATGCGGTCACAATCTGATTTTATTCCCACCCATTGATTCGGCATTTGAATAATCTTGAGAAGAATACCATAAATGAAACATCAGTTTATCATTCACAATTCTGAACAAAAATGCTGGATGTTTTTCGAGAACCCGGTGCGGATACTTGAGGCTGCCGGTGTCGAAGAGGTACTCCCCTGCCTTACTGAAATCGAGGAAGCTGTTCAGCGCGAACGGCTCTATGCGGCTGGTTTTATAAGCTATGAGGCCGCGCCGGCATTTGACAGCGCACTAACAGTCCGTTCGGGCGGCGGATTTCCCCTTCTTTATTTCGGGCTGTATACCGAGCCGAAAATATTCGATGTACTGCCGTTTGGCAGTTCATCCCTATTCGATCTCGGCGAGATGAACGTTTCCGTATCGAAAGATGATTATATCTGCGCCATCGAACGTATTAAAGAATATATCGCTGCCGGAGACACTTATCAGGTCAATTATTCGATACGTCTTAACGCCGCATTTGACGGAAATCCTAATGCACTTTTTCATAAAATGGTGCTGGCTCAATACGCAGGATATTCTGCGTATATCGACACTGGGAATTATATTATCTGCTCGGCTTCACCAGAACTCTTTTTCCAGTTGGATGGTGCGACACTAACCTCGCGCCCCATGAAAGGCACTGCGGCACGGGGTCGTACCCTTGACGAGGACAAAATCCAGTCCGACTGGCTCTATCATTCCCAAAAGAACCGCGCCGAGAACATTATGATTGTCGATATGGTCCGTAACGACATGGGGCGGATTGCTAATATCGGGAGTGTATATGTCGAAAGTTTATATGATATTGAGCGTTACCCGACATTGTTTCAGATGACTTCAACGGTGTCCTCAGAAACCGGAGCATCGTTTTCGGAAATCCTGCGTGCCCTGTTTCCTTGCGCATCCATTAGCGGCGCTCCGAAAGCTCGTACTATGGAGATTATCGCCGAACTTGAGACCTCTCCGCGACACATCTATACCGGCACAATCGGATATTTAGCTCCGGACAGACAAGCACAGTTCAATGTCGCGATTCGGACCGTATTGATAGATACCGTGACAAACGCAGCAGTGTATGGCCTCGGCGGAGGAATCGTCTGGGATTCCGACAGCCTCGCGGAATACGAAGAATGCCATGTGAAAGCGCGAATCCTGAAGCAAGAAATACCTGATTTTTCATTGCTCGAAACAATACTTTGGACACCCGGCAATGGCTATTTCCTTCTCAATTATCATCTCAGACGGCTCGAACAATCGGCCCGTTACTTCGATTATAGGTTCGACTCCGACGAAATCAGCACAAAGCTTGATGAAATAACAAACGAAATGGACGGTAAGAATTCACCATATAAAATACGGCTCCTTCTGGCGCGGAACGGCAGTATTATATGCGAACCATTATCACTCGAGGATAATGAATACAAAACCGATATTAGTGTCGGACTCGCCCGAAAACCGGTTGACTCATCAAATATCTATCTCTATCACAAAACAACACATCGTGATGTCTATATCGAGGCGAAATCTTCCTGTCCCGAGTGCGACGATGTTGTGCTGTTCAATGAACGGTGCGAACTAACAGAATCGTGCATCGCAAATATTATAGTGAGAATAAACGGCACTCTTGTTACACCGCCGGTTGAAAGCGGACTTCTTGCCGGAACATATCGGGCATGGATGCTTGACCGTAACGAGGTTCTGGAGCGTGTTATCATGGTCGACGAACTGAAAAATGCCGATGAAATTTACCTCGCGAATTCGGTAAGAAAACTGCAGAAAGCGGTTCTTATCGATATCTGACACGAATCACGTTAATAAATAAACCACTGCTGTCGGTATAATCCATGATAACTATATTCTTGACTTGGTAGAGGAAAATAATTATTTTTATAACAAATGTGGTGCCCTGTCGTCCAATGGTAAGACAACTGACTCTGGATCAGTCTATCGAGGTTCGAATCCTTGCAGGGCAGCCATAATATCGATTCATTCCTCAGTGTTTATGGAATCGAGAATAGATATAAAGCCGTGAATTTGTTTCCGGCTTTTTTTTTATTTACTGTGGGATTACTCCGTTGAATTGTAACTCACTGAAAACAGTACCAATTTAATCATTCAATTTATCAGAGAAAAATATGTTTTCTCCGAATAACCTTACGCATGATAACGATTTCACTTTCTCATTGACAATAGACAGTCTTCTCTGTATTATTAAATAAATTATTATAACCAATATTACGTAAAAATAACAACTTCGAATCGTTTGTTACAGATTGTCTGATAATTCTTCATTTTGTTCAGGATAACTTTTATGCAATGTCCCCGTTGTCGCCGTGAAATAGATGATAAATCTGTACGGTGCAAATATTGTATGGTATCTCTATCCCAATCTTTCTGTAACAAGAAAACGGTTATCTTGCCCCAAGCGCCCCAGACTCAAAGACCTCGTACGGAAGTCGACTCAGCAGATGAAACAACGGAAACCTTTGTCCCCAGAGGTAACGGCGCAACAATTGAAACAGGTCACGGTATTATTTCATTACCCTCGGACGGAAATAAAAGCGATGATTTGGAACATCTTCAAAACTTTTTCAAAGGTAGATATATTATTAAAAGCCGCCTGGGAAAAGGTAACATGGCGGTTGTATATCTTGCTCATGAAGTTTCGCTCGAACGTGATGTCGCCATAAAAGTCCTCCCCGTATCCTTCTTGCGAGAACAACATTTCGTCACACGTTTCAAACGTGAGGCAATACTTGCGGCCAAGCTTGAACATCCCAGTATCGTTCGTATTTTCCACATTGGCGAGGTAAAAGAAATGTGCTATATAGTTATGAGTTATATCCCGGGTGGCACAATAACACAGCACCTTGCCCGTCATGAAAAGCTCTCGGTTGATACGACTCAACTTTGGGGGCTCGATATCACATCGGCACTTGCGTATGCCCACGAGAATGATATTATTCACCGCGATCTTAAACCCGACAACATTATGATCGATAAAAATACCCGTGCGGTGCTCATGGATTTCGGCATTGCCCGCGTGACTCACGATCCCCAAATGACTCTCTCTGGACATATAATCGGCACACCGCGGTATATGAGTCCTGAACAGGCTGTGGGAAACGAGGTGGGCGCCTGGAGTGATATTTACGCTGTCGGACTGATTCTTTACGAAATGCTGACGAACAGCTTTCCGTTTGAGGCTGAGGGTATAGAGTCGTACCTTTATCATCACGTCAACACGAAACCGCGACATCCTGAAGCATACAATTCCGATATTCCCAAGTGGTTATCGGCGTTGATTCTGAAATGCCTTGCAAAGAAACCGAACGAACGATTCGGCAGCATACTCGAAATGAGAAATGAATTGGTTGCGCACAAATCGGGAAATCTGCCGTTCAAAAAACCTTCCGCACCATTACCCGATGATGCTCCTTCACACAAAGAAGCGCCTGTATTCGTGAAACAGCGACAAACGGTAACCTGGATGCCGATGCAGAAATACGATCTCGATCCAAAAATGTATACCCACATTCAAAAAGTGATCGAGAGTCTTCCCGATTTACCCGTTAATGCCAACCGGCTGATCAGGATGCTCTCCGATAATGAGGTCACCGCAAAAGAAATATCTAAAATCGTCTCAGTCGATCCGATAATCGCTGTACAGATTTTGAATGTTGTAAATTCAACATACTATGGACTTAACAAAAAAACCTCGAACCTGCATTTTGCAATTGTGCATCTCGGGCTCAGTGAGGTACGGCGAATCATATTAAAGCATTTTTTAAGCAACTTTGTGAGCAAAGTATGGTCCCACAAGGGATACACGACAAAAGACTTGTGGTATCACTCATACGCAGTTTCGGCCTGTGCGGAATTTTTTGCCAAGAGATACGCGCCAAAGCAGGTGGGCAATCTTGTAACTTACAGTCTTCTTCACGATATCGGAAAATTTTCACTTTTACAGATAGCCATTCTTATGAAAAAGAAAGGCATAAGAATAAAACCGTCCAAACATATGCCCGGTGCGCCGCCAATTCAAACAGAAGAAGATTTATTTAAAGTTAACCATGCGATTATCGGCAGTATGGTTGCACAGAAATGGGGGCTTCCTGAGAAAACATGCGACATCATCGAACATCACCATAATCCCTCATATATGGATTTCAGTTCGATACCCGAAGATGTTGTGCGGGATGCTGTTATGGTGAATATTGCAGACAGTGTGGTTCATCATATAATGGAATCGACGTACGATATTCCGTTGCCGGAACCGGAATTCTTCTCTCTCGTGAAGATGAATTATCCGCTCGAAGAAAATATTACCGAGGATGTGCGTCAGACAGTCACCAATGCGATTGAATATATTAAATCGGTGAACTAATAAAGTTTCAGCGGCAGATATAATCCGGCTCTGCATTTCTATAAAATCTTCAGTATAATGAGCCAGTTGCAAAAGTCACAACTTAGACCGATTTCTAAATATATCACCTTATCAAAGGGATGTCAGAAAACAGAGGGATCATATGAAGCAATAACTTACGAAGTACTCCCTTATCGAAGGGGGGACGTCAAGGCTCTCTTTCGGGCAATATCCCGACTTTTGTAATTGGCTCTATGGATATGCAATTACCCATCAACGTAGATATTTAAATTATAAAAGATTATGTATATTCTGCGATTCTTTGTTTTTTGTTTTGTTGCTGCGGTTTTTTACACGTTCATTTACGGTGTTTTACAGGCTGAGAACAAGCCGTTCATTCCGCCATATTCGGCAAATTCCGAAAAACGCGTACTTGACGAAAATCCGATTCGTGACCGTAAACTTCTCACATCTACGAATAACAATCCTCTGGTTGCCGGGATTATACGCGAGCATTCTCTCATTGCAGGCTCAAAAATTGAAATTCCAAGCCGCAGTTACATATATTTATGGTTGGTGGACAATTTACGTGTATCGGCTGGGCTCTCCCATCTGTTCGGCAAGTCTTACACCGTTTCACCGGGAGACATTTATGAGTATCATGGAGACGACGGTGACGGATTAATGATCGATTTCGATCGTGTCTACCGCGACTCTGTTTCTACTGTCTTTACCGGTCATGGTCGCATGAAGTTTCTGCTTTTCCCAATATCGGGTTCGTTTATCAACTTTATTGAATATACCAACACCGGTCCGTCAACAATAATAGCACAAAGCTGCATGTATGTGAGGGTCAATAATCCGGTAACTCGTTTTCTGACAAATGTTGCGTTTGCCCTTTCGGATGTTGAGGAAGGTATCATGGAAAAGATGTTTACCCTCGACGATACTGTTTTCAGCATTGTTACGTTAATGATGGAGGACTCCTATCTCTATCTCATGCTTCAGTACCCGGACAAACCGCTGCCCGAAAGAGCGTCGGAGTTGTCTGTCATCATGCAAAAGACTATTCTCAGGAATACTTCGCGCCAAAACGCCCGCGAACTCGGCGAATTACTTGAACGTGCACGCGGTGAAATCGCACAGTAATCCATTAGTATCATTTTAATTTACACATACACATGTTTTGTGCCTTCCGAAAGATATATCAGCCATAGATAATATATTTCGTATACGAAACAAGTGTAATATTTTCATTAAGAAATGTATGCTTGTCGTTTGAGATTATTTTTTTATTTTATTTAAACTTTTTTTTCTTTTATTCGTTTAATATATTAATAGTAGTGGTTGTTTTTATTATCGTGATGTTTTTACATACTCAAAAATGGATAATTTATGGCTGACAGTACCGAATCAAAACGCATTTTATCATCAAAGTTTCGCCCGCTAATTCAGGGAATTTCACTGATTTTCTTTATATATTTGTTTCTGAAAATCGTGTATCCGTTCCAAAAGACGCTTGCCACAAATGTTTTTTATAATTTCGATCCGCTAATATCGCTTATTATGTTACTGTCGGGAACTTTGTTCATATCGGCCCTGCTCTATTCCGCGGTTACAATTATCCTGACAGTTTTATTCGGTAGGTTTTTTTGCGGATGGCTTTGTCCTATGGGAACGATTTTCGATTTAGCCGAATACGTCATTCCGGTCAGAAAACCGAGAAAACCATATGGAAACGGGCCATATAAGAATATAAAATATTACATTCTTTTGTTTCTCATCATCGGGTCGCTGTTCGGTTTAACTGTGGTGATGATGTTCGATCCGCTGGTGTTTCTGTTTCGTGTGCTCACGGTAAACGTTTTTCCGGCAACGGTTCTCGGAGCGAATGTTATCCTCGATTTCATCCGTCCGTTGGCGACAAAAATGGGTGCGTTCAATCTTTCGATGATGTCGTTTGAGCAGCCGGTATTCTCGCTCAGCCTGCTCAATCTGGTTTTGTTTATCACTGTCATCGGTTTAATAGCGGTTGAGCGCCGTTTCTGGTGCAGAAACCTCTGCCCGCTCGGTGCGCTTCTCGCTATATTTTCGCGATTCTCTATACGAGGCAGACGGGTTAGTTCCGACTGCATCTCCTGTGCGAAATGCGCCCGAACCTGTCCCATGAACGCCATCTCTGATAACTACTTCGGAACCTCTCCCCGCGAATGCATTCAGTGCGAGCGCTGTAAGGAGGTATGCCCGGTAAATGCTATATCTTTTACAACTGGACGCGTCAACGATGAATTCTCATTCAATCCGTCACGGCGCGGTGCAATTCTTACAGGCACCGGCGGTATTATTGCCGCGTTGGGGGCGGGTACGATTCTTGCCACAAAGTCTACCGCTGGTACGCTGTTGCGTCCGCCCGGCGCAATCCCTGAAAAGGATTTCCTCGACACCTGCCTCCGCTGCGGCGAATGTATGAAAGGGTGTCCGACCCATGGTCTTCAGCCGGCAAAGCTTGAAGCCGGTTTTGAAGGTGTATTTACTCCGGTACTTGCACCGAGAATCGGCGCATGTGAGGAACAGTGCAATATTTGCGGACAGGTCTGTCCCACCGGCGCAATCCGGAACCTTTCCCTTGAGGAAAAACAGTATGCAACGATCGGAAACGCCACTATTGAGCGCAACCTCTGCATCGCCTGGGAACAGGGAAAGGTCTGCCTTATATGCGACGAGGTTTGCCCGTATGATGCAGTTGAATTCAAGCTTGTGACCGATGAAACGGGATCGAGCAAGCGGCCGTTTGTTATTGAGGAAAAATGTGTTGGATGCGGTCAGTGCGAGCGCGGATGTCCGGTGAATGGTCCGGCGGCAATCCATGTCACACCGATAAACGAGGTCCGCAAACTCGAGGGATCATATATAACAGATAAAGTTAAAAAGCTCCGCGAGGTCACCGACGATCATGTCGATTTTTCCAAAGAGACCGGCGTTCAGGAGGAATACACGGCACCACACGAAACGGATACTGAACCGGAAACGAATGATTTCGAAAACGATCTTCCGGCTGGATTCAATTAATATAATTTTAACCGTAGAATGTGAGGAAAGTTATGATATCGAGAAGGCGATTTATCAAAACATGCGCTGTGGTATCCGCTGTCAGCGGCAGGTATTTCAGTGGGAACGTGTACGCTCAGGGAAGCGGCGATCTGTCGATGATCACCGGCCCGAATATCGAGGCGAATGTCAGGGCCGCGGTTGGCGCGATCGGCGGCATGGAGAAATTCGTAAAAAACGGCGACCGGGTCGCGGTTAAACCGAACCTGTCTTTTGCATCGCCGGTTTCGCGCGCGACAACGACCAATCCCGAGGTGCTCCGCGCGGTCATTAAACTGTGCCTTGAAGCTGGTGCGAGAAGCGTCGCGGTTATCGATCATCCCCTTCAGGACGCCGCGATCATCGGCGAAAAATCTGAAACCGTAAATGTTGTACGGGAATTGAAAAACACCTCAATATTTCTTCCCAATACCGAGAATTTGTATACTGAAACCGCAATTCCCCGAGGCATCTCTATGAAATCCACAAAAATCGTGTCACTGCTAAACGAAATGGATGTGCTTATCAACCTTCCCATCTCGAAAAACCACAGCGCGACGGCGGTCAGCCTCGGAATCAAAGGAAATCTCGGCCTTGTCTGGGACCGTATCGCATATCATAACTCGTCCGATTTTAACCAATCGCTTGCCGATCTCGCAACAATTATTAAAGCCGATCTTTCCATTGTGGATGCTATCAGAGCGCTCGCAACGCGCGGTCCGCAGGGTCCCGGCAGGGTGCTGGAGCTAAATACCATCATCGCCGGAACCGATCCGGTCGCGGTCGATGCGCAGGCAGTAGCGCTAACATTTACCCAATGGAATCTGACCGGCGATAATGTTGATCATTTGAAAAAATCTGCGGCGATGGGGCTTGGCGAACTCAATCCCGCAAAACTAAACGTTGTCAAACAGACGTTGTAACAGCTTGAATCTATTTTAAAAAAGTACGAAATGTTGCTCGTACGTAACACACGTTAAATCATATCAAACGGAGAATGCAATGATTTCAGATGATAACTCGACAAAGAAAAGCAGAAGGGAATTCATGAAAACCGGTACTGCCGTTGCAGGCGCAGGTTTTGCCGCGGCATGTAGTTCGTCAAACAATATGATGTCCGCTGACAGGACGGTGCGGTACCGCGATCTCGGCACGACCGGATTCAAAACGAGCGAGATCGGATTCGGATGCATGAATATGCGTAATGCCGAACTCCTGCACACCGCCATCGATTCTGGCATCAATTATATCGATACCGCCCATTCCTATATGAACGGTGTTAACGAGGAAGTAGTCGGCTCTGTTATGAAAACCAAACGCGATAAAGTTTTTCTTACTACCAAAATCCGCGGAGACGTCAGCGAACTTCCCGGTTTGGTCGAAACCTCTCTCAAACGCCTCCAGACCGATCATGTTGATTTGCTTCTGCTCCATGTGGTCGATGAACGGGAACAATTGACCAACGAACATGTTATGAACGTGTTCGATTCTGCAAAACGGAAAGGCCAGACACGGTTTATCGGCTTCTCAACGCATACCAACCAGACAGAGGTAATAAACGCGGCTGTCGACGGGCAATTCTGGGAGGGTATCCTTACCGGGTATAATTACAACTCGCCACCGGAGCTGACCGCCGCAATTAAACGTGCACGCGAGGCGGGTATCGCCACCATCGGCATGAAAAATCTGATTACCACCGAACGACCGCGGAAACCTTTTCCCGATATTCGTAACGGCAATACAAGTATCACCAACGAGCAGGCGCTCCTGAAATGGTGTCTCGAGGACCGGTATGTCGATACGCTTATTCCCGGTATCACTTCGTTCGAGCAGCTTGAGGACGATCTTGCTATTATGCAGATGGAGCTTTCATACGACGATACCAGAATCGCCCGCCGCTACAGCGAGGCGACCAAAGGAACATACTGTTGCGGCGTTGCGGGATGCACTGGCTGCCGTGATAAATGCCCGAACGGCGTTCAGGTCAATGAAATCAACCGCTGTCTCAACTATGCTGCCGGATACGGCGACATCGAACTGGCACAAGAAAACTATACGGCGCTGCCATCATGGAACAAGCTCGACAAATGCGCAGACTGCAGCGAATGTTCGGTGAAATGTGTCAACGGTATTAATCTGACCGAAAACATTGAACGGGCACGTTCAATATTTGCATAATAAATTTATAGTATGCCTTTTGATAAGTATAACACTCTTGAATATGGCATTATCGATGAACATTATACAAGAGAATGTATCTTTCTTGGCGGATAACATAATCGGATAATAATATATATAAATTTCAATCACATGTGGAGTATTATGACTACAACGAATAGAAGAATTTTTATGAAAAACGGCGCTGTTGCAGGCATCGGACTTGCATCTGCGTGCGGCAGTACGGATTCAAATAATAATACCCAGCCGGTACAAACATCAACCTCAGGTGATATTCGGTACCGTACACTCGGCTCGACAGGCTATAAAGTATCCGAGATCGGTTTCGGTGCAATGAATACTCGCGATGCCGAACTGATTCACGCAGCAATCGATTCCGGTATTAACTATCTCGACACCGCGCACGCTTATATGAACGGTGTTAATGAGCAAATTATCGGTTCGGTGATGGAAACCAAACGTGATAAAGTGTTTCTCACAACAAAAATCGGTATATGGCGTTCGACCGATATCGAAAGCATGATGGCCGAATCGCTAAAACGCCTAAAAACGGATCATGTCGATCTCGTATTACTTCATGCTATCAGCGAAACCGATGTGGCGACTTCAGAAGAACTGATGAGCAAATTCGATAATGTTAAAAAGAAAGGTATGACTCGTTTTATTGGAGTCTCCACCCATTCAAATCAATCTGCAATTCTCGACTCTGTTACCGATAGCAAGTTTTGGGATGCTGTTCTAGTAGGATATAATTATTATTCCTCAAAAGATGTCAGCGCATCGATTAAAAAAGCTCGCGAGGCAGGTATCGCTATCATTGGCATGAAAAATCTTCTGAATCCCCATACTGATCCCTGGGTGCCACTGGATGATATCCGTGAAGATAAAACGAGTGATCTTAAACCCTCACAAGCTTTGATAAAATGGGTACTCGAGGATCCCAATATTGATACGACCATACCCGGTATGGAATCGTTTGAACATCTTGCCGATGATCTTGCAGTGATGAAAATGGAACTCGCATACGACCATAAACGTGCGCTAAGACAGTACAGTGACTCAATCAAGAATCATTACTGTAGTGGTCTTGCCGGATGCACTGGATGCCGGAATAAATGCCCGAAAGGAGTTGAAGTTAACGAAATAAACCGCTGCCTTGGATATGTATATGGTTACGGTAACATGGAGCTTGCCCGTGAAAATTATGATCGATTACCTCGGAATTCGAAAATTTATAATTGCACGGACTGTTCCGAATGTGTCGTGAAATGCGTTAACGGATTAAATCTCACGGAAAACATCAAACGTGCAAGGAGTATATTCGCATGAAAAGAAAGCATAGTACGAGACCGATCATCATTTGTGCTGCGATTCTTTTATTCTCATGTATGACGGTGCATGCCCAAGAAACCGGTCTCCTTCCCGAGCAGTTTGACGGCGGATTCACACAAACGAAACCGGCGGCGTTTTACAATCAGGGTAATTTGTTTGAATTGATCAACGGACAGGCGGTTTTTTACCTTAGTTACGGATTCGAACAACTTGAACACACATTTTACGAAAAGGACGGGATCGAATTTACGGTCGATGTATACCGGCTGAAAAACAGACTGTCCGCATTCGGTTCATATCGTCAGCAAAAAGACGAGGGTGCGGACGAACTCGATGTTGGATGTGAGGGGTATGTAATAGATTATCTAAGTACTTTTTACAAAGACCGGTATTATGTTGAGATCATCCCCTCCGATCCCGAACACGAAGACAATATTACCAATTTGAAACAACTTGCGGCACAGATAGCCTCTGTTATTCCCGGGAAGACGGAAATCCCCCCGGAGATAGAGATGTTTCCGTCAACGTCTATAGTGCCGGGCTCTGAGATGTACACAGGCGAGAACCTTCTCAGCTATACATTCCTCGGTCATGGGCTCACCGCTGAATACACTCAAAGCGGCGATAGTAATCTTCGTGTATTTGTTTCTTTTGCCGAAAACAACAGCCGTGCACGTGAAATAATGACCGAATTCTGGGGAAAACTGGAAAATGCCGGCAATGTAAAACTGTCTGATCAAGTAAACGGATACAAAGGGGAACTCCCCTATCGCGGAAACTCAATGGTTTTTAGCCATGGTAATTATACATTCGGCTGTCTCGGTTATACCGACGAAAATCAAGCATTGAATATTTTCAAAGGGCTCCTGGAAAACTTAAACTGAGAAAGGGTTTGGTCATCGATGGGGCTATATAATACGCGGTATATTTCTCGGAGACGGCATGTTCCGGTATTTTAGTATTAGAACAGTAATTTTTATCCGACAAATTGTTCGTGTTTTTGTTTTTTCATGCTTTTTATGTGTACTGAATGCGTTTCCTGCGGACGCTGCGCTTTATATTAACGAATTCATGTCATCAAACAGCGCTGGGATATTCGACGAAGACAGCGATTCATCCGACTGGATAGAGTTATACAATCAAAGCGATACGTGGTTCAATTTATCCGGCTACGGCATCTCGGACAATCCCGGGAATCCGTTTAAGTGGACGTTTCCCGCTTATACGATGGAACCCGGTGAGTATTTGCTTGTGTTTGCCTCCGGAAAAGACCGTAAAAATACCGCTCAGTTCCACACAAATTTCAAAATTGCCAAGGAAGGCGAATCTCTTGTTCTCACCAAACCGGGGGGAACAATAACCGACAGTCTTTATACCGTATATCTTCGAACCGACGTCTCGCGCGGCAGAATCCCGGACGGTAGCTCTGAGCTTTATCTGTTTACAGCGCCCTCGCCAGGTGCACCAAACAATTCTTCCGGATATGCTGGATATGCCGATTCAGTTGCATTCTCCCGGACCGGCGGATTTTACGATTATGCCGTATCGGTCGAACTCAGCGTACCCTCTCCCGACACGAAGATATATTATTCGCTCGACAGCTCCGAACCGACAGAGTCCTCGTATCTCTATAACGGAACACTTTCTTTCTCATCAACAAGAGTTCTCAGAGCCCGTGCATACGAGTCAGGGAAACTTCCCGGGAGTATAACAACCGCAACCTATATCATCGGATATAATCGCCCTGAAACCGAAGTTGCGGAGTATTTTATCACATGCACACAGGAGGATTTCGACTATCTTTACGCTCATTACAGTGAGGACGACTATCTTCCGGCGACAATAACTTTTGAGGGAAAAACGTGGAATGATGTCGGGATACGTATCCGCGGTGACGATGCGCGTGCACTTTCGAAAAAATCTTTGAAACTCAGATTTGACAGCGAACTTTTCGCAGACGGTCGAGACAGACTGAATTTAAATGCCGAATGGCTTGATAAAAGCTATATGAGCCAGTATCTCTCGAGCAGATTGATGCGTGAGGCAGGACATCCGGCGTTCAGTTCTGAACATGCACGAGTATACCTTAATGGCAAGTATCTTGGATTGTATCTGAAAATTGAAAATGTTGACGAATATTTCCTCGAAGCAAACGGGCTCGATCCCGAGGGAAATCTGTATAAGGCGACCGTTACCGATGCCTGCCTGAGCATGTATGACAACCCGGACTCCACCTGGGAGAAAAAGACAAACGGCGATACCGGCATTGATGACCTTGTGGAATTCATAGAGCGAATAAATTCCGAACCGGATATTAGCTATTATTACTTTGCCCGTGATGCCATGGATTACGGCAAAATGGTCAATATGATTGCGCTTAACATGCTTGTCGCCAACGGAAGCACATATTACCACAATTATTTCATGTATCACGATATCAACGTTACCGGTAAATGGATGATGTTTCCGTGGGATATGGATAAAACGATGGGAAATCGTTATACTTACGAATATTCTTACCTGAGAAGCACCTCCGCCAAACGTTCAGACAATCCATTTCATAAACGCGCCATAATTAACGAATCAATATTAAGCGACATTCAAGCACGGATCAATGAACTGTCGGTTTCAGTTTTCGATCCGGGATATGTCATCAGTATCATTGACAGTCTTGAAACTGCTCTTGAAACATCGGTAAGCGAGGATAAGACCGATGATATCAATAATAGTACCACGTGGAAAAACACGGTAGAAGAACGAAGGAAATATGTTAGAAACAGAAGTAAGAACTTAATATATCAATTCGAAAACTATCCGCGGCCGTTCAGCGTATTATCAACACCGGATACTGTGATCCAGCCGTTCGAATTCGTCTGGCATCCCTCGACCGATCCCAACGGCGATACCATACGGTATACGATTACATACGCCGACAATACGCTTTTCAGCGGCGCAATTGAAATAACTGATATCGTCGACACGACCTATACCCTGCCCTTCGATCTTCCCCCGGACACCTATTATTGGAAAGTCCGTGCGACGGACGGTTCGGATATGCTTGCATGGTACGACAATTCATATCTCTGCGAAGGATTCAACCACCGGAATGTATTCACCGTTCTTGACAACAGTAAAATCCCGGACGACATTACCGGCGACATCGTACTGACTGAACCGAAATCCCCCTATTATGTTACCGGCGATATCACGGTACATCCGGAGGGTTCGCTCACCATTGAACCGGGGGTTGAACTTATCATATCGGAGAATGTAAATATTTTTGTCCACGGCAGGCTGACTGCCGCCGGAACCGAGGAAAAACCTGTCGTTTTCAGACCATCTTCGGATGCTGTCCGCTGGGGTGCGATATGTTTCGAAAACGCCGCAGGTCTGTCCTCTATAACCAATGCGGTTATAGAGGAGGCGTCTCAGGGCGAGGACCCCGTTCTGTACCGTTCCGCGGTTTCAGCACAGTCAACGAATCTCCTGCTGGAACATGTCAGATTTACCGGCAACTTACAAAGCGTATACACTGCCGACGGCGATCTGACTGTCCGATATTGCATATTCGAGGATACAAACAGCGGGCAGCATGTGGATGCCTCCGGCGGCACTGCTGTTGTCGAATATTCGGAGTTTCACAATTCAGATGCCGGCGATGCAATCGATTATAACAATGTCACAGGCGGCTCGGTATCATTTAACACAATTTATGCATCCCCGGACGACGGTATCGATATCGGTTCCGGTTCGGGCGATATCAATATTATAGGCAACAAGGTCTATAACTGTTCGGATAAAGGCATCTCAATCGGGGAAATATCCATTGGTATTGATATTTCACACAATATCGTTACATTATCCTCTATCGGCATTGCTGTCAAGGACAGCTCTGTGGCCTCCATCGACCATAATACACTTTACAGGAACAACACCTCCATCTCGGCCTATAAAAGCGATCATACAATCCCGTACGGCGGTTTTGTGGCTGTCACCAACACGATTATATCGCTTTCCGGTACCGCTTCGGTTTCTACTGATGATATATCCTCTATCGATGTCTCGTATTCATTGTCTGACAAAGAACTTATTCTTGGCGATGGAAATATTTACGCCTCTGCGGATTTTATTTCACCAGAGGAAAACGATTTTGGCCTGCGTAAGGGCTCCCCCGCTATCGGACACGGGATTCCCGACGGTGATGACCCCAGCGACATCGGAGCAGTCCCCTATTCCGCTGTATCTGCCGTTGATGGAATAAGCGACATTAGTATCCACGAATCATTTGTTCTCGGACAGAACTATCCGAATCCGTTCAATCCGGTGACAACAATACCGATCACCGTGGCAGAACCCGGCAGAGTAACGGTTGAGGTATATTCCATTCTTGGGCAGCATGTTGAAACACTTATCGACGATGACATGACAACGGGTATTTATACGGTAATGTTTAACTCCGGCAATCTCCCTGCAGGAGTATATATTTACCTGATCAAATCAGGCGACTATGCCGAATCCAAACAAATGCTTTTGCTGAAATAAGTAGTGACTTCACTAATCAAATCCCTACAGAAACGTCTTTTAAATACCGAGTCAATCTAATGCATCAAAATGAATATGAAAGAGTTTACAAGTGATTTCTTAATATTCATCATTTTGATGTGGGGAATATCAGATTTTACTTGCTTCTATGTTTGTTCAGTATATATTCATAATCATTGAGCAAAACGGAAAGAACAAATATCCTCAACAAAAATAAGAAAAGAAGTCAAATACCCGGTGGGAGATTTGTAGAGGAGAAACAAAGGCGTCTTAGACAGAACTACTATGTTCCCCCGCGACCAGTACAAAAAACAGCCTGATGACTGATGAATGGGGGCTTTTCGCAAAAAGTGCCACAGGGTATTTATAGTGCGATATCGCGACCTAAAAGTATGAAGAAACCATATAACCATTGTTCAGGCGAGCGCTCTGCACCGTCCCGAACTGCTCAATCGAGCCAATAATGAAATTCTTGGAAATTGACTATCCCCGCAGCAAGCCAAGAGGTATTTCGCCAATTTCCTTGCACTTCGTGCCACCAGAATTTCTAACAGCACAAAGACTATACGGAAACCCCGGAGAGAACTCCGAGGAATTCATTCAATTAAATAGATACATAGTTAGGTAGTCATGAAGAGCAACCTTTGCTTTTTTCATTAGTACACCTAATCTTATGTTCAATGTTGGAGGGTCGATGAAAGATTTATTTCCTGGACACTTTAAAGAATCTCAAGAAAACCTAAGGGAAGTATGGGACTCGTGTGTTTGTATTTGATGCAAATATATTGCTCAACTTGTATCGGTACTCGGACACTACTAGAAAAGAATTTTTACGCCTGCTGGAAAAAATAAAAGATAGGGTTTGGCTGCCACATCGAGCAGCCGAAGAGTACTTGAATAATCGACTTTCAGTGATAGGTCAGCAAGAACAATCTTACGACTCGACTATTAAATCGATCAAAAGCCTGAAAAGCGATTTAGACAATGCAAGGCAGCATCCTTTCGTCAGCACGCAAACGATGCGTAAAATCGATTCAGTATTCAATATATTATGCGATGCGACGAGTTATCGCGCAACAAAGAGGTTCATACCCGACGAATATCGAACGATGAGATTAAAGAGTCAATCTCAAAGATATTTGAAGGTCGAGTCGGTCAGCCTTTTGAAAAAGAAAAATTAGAAAAGCTTATTATTGAAGGTGAAGAGCGCTATAAACAGAAGATTCCGCCAGGGTTCAAGGATGGCTCAAAATCCACAGAGACAGAGGTGTTTGCAGAAAAATGCCGGGAATTTGGTGATCTGATAGTTTGGAAGCAGGTCTTGGAGCATTCTATCGAAATCGATAAAGGCATCGTTCTTGTTACGGATGACAAGAAAGAAGATTGGTGGGAAAGATTCAAAGGTAAAACGGTCGGCCCCCGTCCCGAGTTGGTAAAAGAGTTTAAAGATAATGCTAATAATACATTTCATATGTATCAAGCAGTTCGGTTCCTTGAGTTAGCTCGAGAAAACCTCGGGGTGCAGGTTAGCCCAGAAATTGTTGAAGAGATCCGTGAAGTAAGGCGTAGAGATAAAATGGCTTTTCGGAAAAGGCAAGAATACGAGTTGCATAATCGACAAAAAGCCAAGATTAATTACATGATGGAAGAGCTGGAACACACTCGTCATCAAATGATTAAGCATGAGAGTGAGATGGAGTCGCTCCAGGAAAAGCGTCATATGCTGGAAACTGAAAAAATGGTGTTGAGAAAATACCGAGAGAACTATTCAGAAGATGACCGTGACATGGATATGGAACCTTTTATGCGCCACTATTCGGACATAACAGAAAGTTTTCATTTAGTGAGGAGCAGACTTGAAGAATCAAAAGAAAGGTATCAAGAGTTGCAGCGACGCAAGATGCAGCTTGAACACGAACTGGCGCGGCACATGAAATACATTGAACAAGAAAATGCAGCAGACTCGTGAACTCGCTGCTGATTTTGGCTTTCAGGCGAGCGCTCCGCATTGAGAGAATGAGAAGAGATTCAAAGGTCAACCGTCATCCTGATTTAGGTCGATACAGAAATCGTCAGATTGGCATGCGCGAAAGTCCAGAGCATGACCCTTCGTGATATCGGCCTCATGCTCTATCCTCATGCAAAACCAGTGTCACTCCCCCAAGACTCCGAGCACATCGTTACGGACCATTTCAACCGGTATACCGAATCCGACATAGAGACCGGGCAATTTCTGGAAGTCCTCCCCGGCAAATTCACTATGAACATAATTGCCGTTTTGATCTTGTAATTCCTGTGATTCTTTTTATTTACGGTCTGATCGTTGTGCCGTCACTCTTACGGTATGGTCTCCAGTATCCGGGATGATTATCCGGGAACGGGAATTTTGCCGCAAGTTTCTCGTCGATATCCACTCCAAGTCCGGGCACCTCGTTCACGTGGAAATATCCGTTTTCAATAGTCGGCGCCCCGGGAAATACGTCCCGGGTTTCCTCCCGGAAGAAATGGCGCTCCTGAATGCCGAAATTCCACGATGCAAGATCAAGATGCACATTCGCCGCATGACCAACCGGAGAGACATCGCCGGGCCCGTGCCATGCCGTCCGCACATTGAACCACTCACAAAGGTGTGCGAGTTTTATCGCCGGTGTCAGACCGCCGATCTGCGAAATGTGGACACGGATGAAATCGATCAGCCGCTCTGATACGAGACCGAACCATTCATGGGGATTGTTGAACAGTTCTCCCATCGCAATGGGGACGCTTGTCTGCTGACGGAGGATTTTGAAATAGCCGTTATCCTCAGGGGCAAACGGATCCTCGATGAAAAACGGATGAAATTGCTCAACACGCTTGACAACGTTGATGGCATCGATGGGATGAATACGCTCGTGTACATCGTGTAAGAGCTCGATTTCATCACCGCAGGTTGCCCTTATATGCTCAAACATTTTCGGCATATTCCGCACATACGGTCCCGGATCGTTGAGCCGGTCGCTCTCGATACCGAAACCGCCGGCTTTGAAATCCGGCTGGCCGTTTGATAAATGCGGCGAACCGTAGCCGCCGAGCTGAATTCTTACATGGCGATATCCCTCTTCCATAAATCGTTTTACGCTTTCCTCGAGCTGCTGCAGATCGCGTCCCGAGGCATGTGCATACAATGGCACCGCAAAACGGCATTTCCCGCCGAGAAGCTGATAAACGGGCATATTCGCGCGTTTTCCCTTGATATCCCACAACGCCTGATCGAGCCCGCTCATGGCATTATTCAGCACCGGACCATTCCGCCAGTACGAGCTGACATAATTCGTCTGCCACATATCCTCTATATTATCGACATCCTTGCCTTTACAGAAATGATCAAGATAATCGTCCACAGCGCTTACAACGGGAAGCGGACGCTGTGTAAATGTTGCGCATCCAAGACCGTACAGTCCTGGTTCGCTTGTCTCGACTTTAACCACCACAAGCCGGATACCGTTCGGGCAGGTTGTAATGGCTTTGACTTTGGTAATTTTTAATGGCGGAAGACCTTTTGTCGCCGCCGTATAACGTTGAGCGAGGGCTTCATGTGTGCCGTCGAGCATTCCAAGCGTACCGGCAGCGGTTCCCAAGCCGGCGCTTTTTATCAATTCCCGTCGATTCATTACTATTCTCCTCCTTGCATATCGGTTAGGCGAATATATAAACAGACATTAAAAAACCCTCCGAATTTCAATTTTTCGGAGGGTTTTAAAGGATAATGTTATTCGTAAATCGTAACACCCAGTTTTGCGGCCGTGTCCATAAGGTGTTTCTTCGATGGCGGATATTGTTCTTCAGGGAGATGCTCGATTAGGAAAGCCCTCGGATATTTCATCCGGCTCAAATTCGCAAGAAATACCTCAAAATCCATGGTTCCCTCGCCGAGGATAGCCGACTGGATTGACGGCATCATCGACGTCCACGTCTTGTCTTTCGCATGGGCATACAAGATATCCTCACCGAGAAGATCGAAACACAACTGAATGAGCTCACTCGTTCTGAAAAACGTTCCGGCGTGAAGCATGTTTGTCGGATCGAGGGTTACCGCAACACGATCGTCGCCCACATCCTCTTTCAAGCGGACATGCGACTGGGGTGTATTGTTGTTGCAGGAATTTACCGCCTCGAACGCCAGTCTTATCTTGCTGCCGGAAGTTGCGGCAAGAACTTCCTTTGTGTTGTTGACCGATAATTCCCATGCCATTTTGGTGAAATTCTCGGGATGAGGGCGGTCTTTTGCACGAGGGCTCCGTCCGCCGGTATGGGTCAGGATGAAATCAAGTCCGAATCGTTCGGCAAGTTCAACAGAATCTATATAATGCCTGACAGCCGCTTTCATTTTCTCCTGATCGGGATCGAGTATGTTCGCCCAGGCATGGATCGTATAGAATTGAACATCGTTTTCATCCAACGCAGCATGCATTTCCCTGATCTGGGAATCAGTTACATCATCCCAGCCGTGGCTCCCCGTCTCACAGGCTGTGTATCCAGCCTCGCGGATACCTTCAACGATATTGCCGAAGCTCTCTCCCTGACGGGGCATACGCATGCGGTACGAAGCGCAGCTCAGCCGAATATGCGAATCGCCCGGCGTAAGATTGCGTTCGAGATTATCGGGGGGACTCCACTGCATTAGGAAATCCTCGCCCCAGACATTGTCGAGGGGCATACCCTGAGGTGGTTTCGCCGCAGTATCCGGTGCCGACTGTGCGCATGAACCCGCGAGAATTCCGGCTGATGCCGCACCTGTCGCAAGTGCTTTTCTTCTGGTAATGCGTTGTGCCATAATAAAACCTCCGTATTATATTGAATATTGTAAAAAAATCTGAAGATTAACCCTGACAATATATTTAATTGCGTGAAAGAATGAAATGTTTTTGTATGAATTTGACAAATTTCGTATTATTTTCTAAATATAAAAAACCATCCAATCTTTTTTCATGAAGGGGAGCTAATCATGCACAAAAAAGCTTTTTTGTTATTATTTTTAATTGTATTTATTTTTATATCAGCGCCTTGCATTGCGCAGGAAGAAGAACCACCCGTTATTTCGGCGCTTGAGGGACAGCCTCCCGAAGATGCTATAATACTTTTCGACGGTTCCGATCTTTCCGGGTGGACATTTACTGACGGCAGTCCCGCAACCTGGGATATTTCCGGCGGTGAAATTACCATTCAACGCGGCGGAGGGATTGTCACAAAGCGTAATTTCGGCGATATACAGCTACACATCGAGTTTCGGACGCCCTCTCCCGCTCGCGGCGAGGGTCAGGACCGTGGCAACAGCGGTGTATATCTACATGGCGCGTACGAGGTTCAGATACTCGACTCATATAATAACAAAACTTACACAAATGGTCAATGCGGAGCTATTTACGAACAGTATCCGCCATTGGTGAACATCTGCAGGCCTCCCGGTGTCTGGCAGACATACGACATCATTTTCCGAGCGGGACGGTTTGATTCAAACCGCAACATGGTCGAAAAACCGCGAATTAGCGTCATCCACAACGGCGTCCTGATCCAGGATCATGTCGAAATCAATGGTATCACCCGCGCCGCGATCAGCAAGATGGAAAAACCATCCGGCCCGATCTACCTTCAGGACCATAATCATCCGGTGAAATACCGCAACATCTGGATACGCGAACTCTGAGAAAGTATGGACGTTTTAAAAAGGCCTTGACGTACACAACACAATGCCTTTCTCATTTTTTTTTAAAAAATATATCTATAACAGCTTGCTCTGCACTATATTCTGACTTTTCTTTTTTCGAGGCGGTTCCACAATCAGCCTGATATTTCCGGTCATCCACTCCGGAAATATTACCCGTGTTCCCTCCACAATAACCTCTGGAATTTTGATCAGTTTCGTTCGCTTTTCTTTTGAGCGGACAATTATTCTGCACATTCCTTTCCCGATTGATACGATTTTCATATTAATCAACTTCCAAAATATTAGAACTGAAATTACAATATTATACCTGTCCCATGATTATCGCAATGACAAACAAAATCGCTGATGCCCCCATGGCGATTATGAGACTTTTCTGAATGGTCTTTCCCTTTGAATAATTGCCGATAGCCGCGGGAATAGTCGTTCCCCCGAGTAGTCCAACAGCAAATATAATGCCGAACGCACTTCCGTGAACAGCCTCTGTGGTCTTCGCAAATGTCACTCCAACAATGGTTGGAAACACCGGGCCGAACGCAAAACCGGTCAAAAGAACTGAAATCGTCGCAAGCACTTTTGATTTTGAGATTACCATGAGGAGGATTGATACAGTTGCAAAGATTGCAATGATTTGAATCACCCATACACCGTTTTCCGGCGTGACTATCTGCGATGCAATTAAACGGGCGGCCATGAGGCTTATCCAAAATCCTGAAAGGACAATATTGGCGGTTTTATCGGAAAATCCAATACTCGAAGCGTACGTAGAAAGCCATCCTCCCATTGAAACCTCAAGTCCTATATAACAAAACAATGCCAGCGCCGAGACAATCACGACTGGATTGGTAAGAAGCCCGAACGCACTGAGGACTGCGCCGCCGAATGTCATACCGGTTTTATCGACAGTTGGGAATGATGCAAAAATAGCGAAAACAACCGGAATAAGTATGATCGCAGCAATTACTCTTCCGGTGTTTTTGTATCCCATTGTACTGAGAAGCATGGCTATAAGAAACGGAGTCAGAAATGCACCAAGACCAAAAAAAACATTTCCGAGATTTGAAGCCGCGGGAGCATTTTTCCCGCCGAACAGTACCATCGGTAGCAGCGTATTGCCGAGATTGAGACACATAGCGCCGATACCGAGCAGAATACAGGAAAATACCGCTATACTGTATAATGATGTCGAACTCAGCATATACACCGCGATAAATGCGAGCACAAAGCCGGAAATTGCCACCGGTTTATATCCAAACATATCGACTATGGGTCCGAATATCAGCACTACGAACATACTGGTAAACATCAGCGCCGAAATCAGTTTCCCGAACTGGGCATCGTCGATATTCAGCGATTTCACCAATTCAAGTTTCAGCGCGCCAAGAATCGAAAACGCGATACCGAGCCCAAATACCGTAAATACCGCAACTGCCTGTATCATTCTTCATCTCCCACGTTTAAACAGGAACAAAACAGTCATATATTGCTATATAACTACATCTTATATTCCGAGAATCTTCCGGTTCATTTCCTCGTCCGCACCGCCACCGGCGAAATCGTCGAATGCTTTGTCGGTCGTGCGGATGATATGGTTATTGATGAATTCCGCGCCTTCGCGGGCGCCGTCCTCGGGGTGTTTCAGCGCGCATTCCCATTCGAGAACCGCCCATCCTTTATAGTCGTACTGTGCCATTTTACTGAAAATCGATACGAAATCGACATGCCCGTCACCGAGTGAACGGAATCGCCCAGGACGGTCGATCCAGGCTTGGTAGCCGCCGTATACGCCGGAACGGCCGGTTGGATTGAATTCTGCGTCTTTTACGTGGAATGCTTTTATAAGATCATGATAAATATCGAGATAATCGAGATAATCAAGCTGCTGAAGAACGAAATGGCTCGGATCGTAAAGCAGGCACGCACGCGGATGATTTCCGGTCGCTTCTTTGAACCGCTCGAACGTGACGCCGTCGTGAAGGTCTTCGCCGGGATGAATTTCGTAGCAGACATCGACACCGACATCGTCGAACACATCGAGAATCGGTTTCCATCGTTTGGCAAGCTCTTTGAAACCGGTCTCGACCAGACCGGCAGGGCGTTGCGGCCACGGATACACTGTATGCCATAGAAGGGCGCCGGAAAAAGTCGCATGAGCGTCAAGCCCCAAATTGCGGCTCGCTTTCGCGGCGAGTTTCAGTTGATTGACCGCCCATGCGGTACGCGCTGCAGAATTGCCGTGCACTGTGGCTGGCGCAAAACCATCAAACTGCGTGTCGAAAGCGGGATGAACGGCTACAAGCTGCCCCTGAAGGTGCGAGGAAAGTTCGGTGACCGCAAGGCCGATGTCTTTGAGTTTGCCGGAAAACTCGTCAGCGTATGTTTTGCTTTCCGCCGCCTGTTCAAGATCGATGCAGCGCGCATCCCACGATGGTATCTGAACGCCGATATAACCGAGATCGGAAGCCCATTTGCCGATGTTTTCAAGTGTGTCAAATGGAGGTGCGTCTCCCATGAACTGCGCAAGAAAAAGCGCCGGACCTTTCACTGTTGTCATCGTTATCTCCTCGTATTGATTATGATTTGAATTCCGTCCATTTCTTTTCGTTAATATGGCTTTCAAGAACCGTATCGATAAATGCCATGCCGCGGACACCGTCATGGACATCCGGAAAATCGAGATGCGCCGGATCAGGCTCCCTGCCGTCCAGAATCGCTTTGAGCGACAGAATGTAGTTACGGTAGATGTTCGCGAATGCCTCGATGAATCCCTCGGGGTGTCCCATCGGCAGCCGGCAGTTCATTTGTGCGGTCTCGGAAAGATAACCGCCGTTTGTGCGGATGATCTCCATAGGACGGCCGTCCCATTTTGCGATGAGCGTATTCGGTTCGGTCTGCACCCATTCGATGCCGCCTTTTTCGCCGTAAACGCGAATTCTGATGCCGTTTTCCTCGCCGACGCTGATCTGGCTTGCATATAATATCCCGCGGGCGCCGTTATCGAGGCGGATCAGGACATTGCCGTCATCATCGAGTACACGGCCCTCGACAAATGTGGTAAGATCGGCGCAGAGTTCGGTGATTTTCAAACCGGTGATATATTCGCTAAGATTTTCTGCGTGAGTGCCGATATCGCCCATGCAATTAACCGCGCCGGAGCGTTTCGGATCGGAACGCCATGAAGCCTGTTTCTGACCGGTGTCCTCCAGTTTTGTTGCAAGCCATCCCTGGGGGTATTCGACTACGATCTTACGGATTTGTCCAAGTTTTCCCTTCCGCACCATGTCGCGGGCTTCTTTCACAAGCGGATAGCCGGTGTAATTGTGTGTTAGGCCGAAGAGTAGCCCCGTCTTTTCAACAAGCGCCTCAAGCTCTTTTGCCTCGCCGAGATTGAAAGTCATCGGTTTGTCGCAAATGACCGGGAAACCGTTCTCAAGTGCCATTTTCGCCGGCGGGAAATGCATGTAATTTGGTGTTACGATAGAGACGAAATCCATCCTCTCACCCTTGGGAAGCTCTTTCTCCTTTTGTATCATCTCTTCATGCGTGCCGTAAACTCTTTCCGGCGGAAGGTAGAGCGCCTCGCCCGACTTTCTCGATCGTTCCGGGGTGCTGCTGAATGCTCCGCATACCAGTTCGCATTCGCCGTCGAGGGCCGCCGCCATACGATGTACGGCACCGATAAACGCATCGATTCCACCGCCGACCATACCCATTCTCAGTTTTCTACTCATTTATATACTCTCCATTGATTCGATGGGGATTGATTCGATTTTCAAACTGTTAAACCGGCAATTATAAATGCCACGGGCTTCTCATGGACCGACCGAGCATTCTGTTTGCCTCAGAATCATTCGTAAACTGCTCGATATCGGGATTCCAACTTAGCTTTCGCTTCATCTGCATTGCAATATTACCAAGATGCGCAATTGATACCGAACGGTGAAGAATCTGTATCGGCGCAATGGTTTCCTCGCGCGATTTGACACATTCGATGAAATTGCCGCCGTGATCGTTCGAGCGGTAGAGCCGAATTTCTTCGCGTCCGATCATGGATGTAAGGAGTGATTTTGGTTCGGCGTCGAATTCCCGTCTGCTCACGAATACCCAGCCGTCCGTTCCCTCGAAACGTACACCCTGATTGTTTCTCAAGTTGTTCGCGATATCGAGTATAACCCCATTCTCGTATTCGCAGACGAAATGGTAATGTGTCGCGGTATTCCAAAGACCATCTCGCGGATAAATACCCTCACCCTCAACGGTGAGCGGGCCGGTATGTTCTGTACCCATCCCCCAGTGGGCTATATCGATGTGGTGTCCTGCCCAGTCTGAAAGTTGTCCGCCGGAATAATCCATAATCCAGCGAAAATTCCAATGGCACCGTGATTCTGTATAGGGGGCTTTCGGCGCAGGTCCGAGCCAGAAATCGTAATCGAATCCCTCCGGAACCGGCATTTCCGGTGTCGGCTCTTCAAGAGGATTTCCAGTCGGAAGCCCCACATAGACTTTCTTCAGATCGCCGATCCTGCCGTTGCGGACAAGTTCGCATGCGGTTCTGAAATTTCTGTTGGATCGCTGCTGACTGCCAGTCTGCCATACAATATCTTTGCGTTCAACCGCTGTCACCATGGCCTGCTGTTCGGCGATGGTCAGCGCGACAGGTTTTTCACAGTATATATCCTTTCCGGCATCGGCTGCCATAATTGCCGGTATCGCATGCCAGTGGTCCGGAGTTGCGATACAAATCGCGTCAATATCGTCACGAGCGATCACATCGCGGAAATCATTGTAATCGTCGATACCAGAATAGGTGTTCGCGTTCTTTTTTTCCGCATAGATATCCTCGGCCATCTTTTTTGCTTCAAGACGGTGTGATCTGTCAACATCGCATACAGCGACTATTTGGGCGTCGTCACGCGGAAGGAACCGTCTCATATCGCTCATTCCCATACCGCCTGTGCCGATATGGCCGATGGTGACGCGATTGCTCGGCGCATTTTGACCGAACACTGCCGACGGTACAATACAGGGCGCTCCGACAGCGGCTGCTGCTGCTTTCATAAAACTTCGGCGCTTGACCAGCATATTATTCTCCTGTCTTGTATGAAGTCTGGTTTATCATTGATTCGCTTGCCGTGCAAGAGCGGATGTAACCGCAGAGGCAACCTTTTCGTCAGAACTTCCCTCAAGATTCATCAAAGCACCTGCGTTGTCAGAACTCTTACGGTTACCCAGTGTATTAATGATACCGATGAGAACATCACCCTCGGCAACCGGTAGCGCATTTCTGAGCGCCTCGCATACACGAGGCGAGAGATTCGTTTCAAGGGCAAACCTGGCCATATCGGAGGTTTCCGGTACTGTCAGCATTTTTTCAAGCTGCGGAACAGAAATATCGGTGCCCATTAAAGCGAGCTGACGGCAAATAAAATCTTTGCAGTCGAGTGTCGCATCTGAATCGAGCGCTTTGACAAACTGTTTTTCGAGGTTCTGACGGATAGAGGAAAACCCGTTGGATGATACAACAAGATCGGCCACTACGGACAGCGGTTCCCTGCTGTCGCCGAATTTGTAGTCGGTAATATTACGAATCGCGCTGTCGAGTTCGACATCGTTCGATTCGCACGACAGAAAAGCGAGACTGAAAAGAATAATAACACTGCATACCATGAATGCAGCGAATCCGGTATAAAATCTTTTTCCGGTTTTCATTCATTCCCCTTTTTCAAAAAGTTTTTGTTTGTTATAGGATATAATGCTGTATACCGTACCTTTACTTGGATTTCAGTATTTTCAACGTTTCGGTGGCTTCGAGACGTACTTCGTACGTGCCGCCGGAATCTTTATGCGCATCGGTTTTTTCGATGTGCACGATAGGATTCAGTACCGTTTCATCGCCGAAACTTCTGAGCGCAACGATCGAATAGATACGTGTACTCGCATTTTCGTCGGAAAGGTTTGCCACAAGCAGATCGCGTATCGTTTTCCTGTTATCTTCATTAAACAATGCCTCGCTTTCATCGAATTCGTACATCCGGTGAAGGGTTATCGCCGCTCTGCCCCGCGTTTCGGTTGTCGTGCTTTTTAGTGAATCGGTAACCGCCGGGACACTTTGGTGGCCGATTGAGCAGAATCCTTGTGCGGTAAACGGATTTCCGCCTCCTGCCATAAAGCTCATCACATTCAGCAAAAACGGCATAACGCTTTCATCGCCAGCCATGCTTATAACTTTGATGATGTCGTAAATATTCCAGCGTTGGTCCTCCGGCAGGCCAAGTTCGTTATCCGCTGCGGAGAGAAGCGCCGGTATCGCGGGCTTCAGTGCTTCTTTACCCTTTGCGTCATTGATATCGGCAAGTTTATAGATAACATCGGCGACTTCATCGGGATCGGAACTCGATTTGAGGATTTTCTCGTCCTCAGCGGTAAATTCCTGTGCAATCGTTGAAGATGAAATCGTCATGAACAAAAGCACAATCATAAGAAAAATATTCAGTAAAATTTTCATGCAGACTCCTTTTATAGTATGAGCGGTTCGGTAATCGCATCGCTCAGGTTTCGATAATCGTATTGTTCTCCGCGTCCCATTCGACTTTACGGCCAAGATGATATGAAAGCGTACCCATGTGCGCGGTAACCGCCTCCTGCCTGCCCATTTCAAGGCCGCAGCTTGTTATACCGTCCGTCCGTATGGCATCGAGCCATTCTTTAATATGCAGATGGGTCGTGTCGATACGTTTCCCGTCACGATATGTATACAGTAAACCCCGTCCGGCGAAGTACTGTTCAGTCGCAGAGGTTACTGCATCGAGTCCTTTCGATCCTGGCGAGTATGTGAACATCGGAAGATCAGTGTTGATAATACCGTTTTCAATCTTTTCCTTATACCGTTGTGATTCCGGATCGGCAAAAACCGACATCGCGCTTGCGTGAAGCTGCCCGAGGTCCATGTTTGCATCGCTTCCCATAATCAGCTTACCCCGCTTTGTATTGCTCGCAAGCGTGGCCGAATAGATAAGCGTAAGGTCTTTATCGGGATACTCGTAGACAACATTATAAACATCGGGCACCTCTCTTCCGTCCTTGTAATAGTAAACTCCGCCGGATGCAACGGCGCTTTTCGGAATGCCGAGATCGAGAATCATATTCAGGGCATCGTACTCATGGGTGAACAGATCGCCGGAAAGACCGGTACCGTAATCGAACCAGAGCCTCCAGCGGAAAAACCGTTCGAGGCTGAACGGCCGTCGCGGGCCTCCGCCCAGAAACTGCCGCCAGTCAATATTCATTGGGCTTGCCTCGTGATGTATGCTGTAAATCCAAGCGCCGTTCGGATCGTTTCTGTTCGTGGTAACCTCGATAAGCGATATTTTCCCAAGAATGTTTCTATCGATTACTTTGCGCGCCATCAGATATGAATCTGTTTGACGGCCCTGATGACCAAGCTGGAATTTCACTCCGCTTTCATTTACCGCGTCGATAACCGGTTGAACCTCTGGAATTGTGCGCGTCAACGGTTTTTCAAGATAGATATGTTTCCCGGCTTTTGCGGCGTCGATAGCCATTTGAGCGTGAAGATGTTCCGGCGTTGCAATAATAACGCCGTCGATGTCAGCAGCTTTCAACAAATTGGTATAACGGCGGTACCGTTTGGCGTTCGGATTCTCAATACCAGTATTCGAACCCGACTGCACCGTCTCGAGAGCTTTTTCGGCGCGGATGTCGAACACGTCGCACACGCCGTTGAAAACCACGCTCAAATTTTCCTGATTCATAAAATCCTCGAGACGCCTATCCATTGGGTCTTCAAGGTTTGCCTGTTTCATGCTTTCGATCCAGGATGAATGCGCAAATCCGGCTGCACGAAGAAGATACTCGCCGCGGCTGCCATACCCTATAATGCCAAGCCGGAGGGGATTCCAGGATGCGTCGACTGAACTCGCCGGTACAATTGTCGGGATATCGCCGTCCATACCGAGTTCGGCCATGATCTGTTCTTTCTGAGAGGTGTCAGCGGAAACTTTTTTATTGAGTTTCTGGAAGAATATCCCCAGAACAGGTAGTGTTGCAAGCGCTTTGAGAATGTCTCTGCGTCCCGGAATAAAACCACCGGATGATGAATTGGACTGATTGGCGGATTGATTATTTTTATGTTGCATATTGTGTTCTCCGTATGTTTTGTATGTGAAAAAAAATCAGTATTTATAAGCTGTGAAAATTGTTAGGATATTTTAATATACAATAAAATTTTATTTTATCAATACAAGAAAAAATAGCGTTTATGGGGTATGGAATTATTTTAATCTCTATAAAGGCAATTCATGCAGAATTTCGGCCGTTGAAAACAATTGAAAAAAATTTGTTTTTTATGTATCTTGACTGAGCATTGATATATCGGAATACAATAATGTTTTCTACCATAGTCCATTCTTATAAAAAGGAGCACGAGATGAATTCCAGCAAACATTCACGCCGCACGTTCATGAAATCGACGACAGCAGCGGCCGGTGCGCTCGCAATCGGTGGCATGATTCCCTCGAATGTCCTCGGCGCGAACGATCGGATCAACTTCGGCCTTATCGGTGTCGGCGGCATGGGCACCTCCCATCTTAACAGTCTGCTCGAAAATATCGACGAATTCAATATCGGTATCGGTGCGGTTTGCGATGTATATAAACGCCGAGTTTCAAAAGCGGTCGAGGCCTCCGGAGGTACCGAAAATATGGATTACCGCAAGCTTCTCGACAACAAGGATATCGACGCTGTCATTATCGCCACACCGGATCACTGGCACAGCAAAATGGCAATCGATGCCATGGCGGCAGGTAAACATGTCTATCTTGAAAAACCGATGACCCTGACAGTCGAACAATCTATTGAAGTCCGCGAGGCTGTCAAACGATATGGTATGAAACTTCAGGTCGGACCACAATATACCTCGATGGATCAATATTGGAATGCCCACGAAGAAATTAAAAACGGCGGTGTCGGAAAAGTAACATATGCCATGGGAAGCTACAACAGAAACATAAAAGGAGGCGCGTTTAACCAGTGGTTCCTTATCGACGAAACAGCCGGACCGCATATGACTGGCGAGGATTATATCGACTGGAACATGTGGCTTGGATACGAATGGGGTCTCGCGCCGCGGATTCCCTGGAATCCGGAACATTTCTTCCGATTCCGCAAGTACTTCCAGTATAACGGCGGTGTTGCGACTGATCTTCTGTTCCATACTCTCGCACCCCTTCTTGTGGCAATCACTGGTGCAAACGGCGAATACCCGCACCGTGTCAACGCCGGCGGCGGATTGTATATTCTCAAAGACGGTCGTGATATTCCCGATGTTTTCAATATGATTGTCGACTATCCGAGCGACTTTTCTGTGGTACTGTCGAGCATACTAACCAACAATACACAGCTTCCAAACCGTATTTACGGCCAGTATGCCACCATTGAGTTCGACAATAACGCTAATCTGATTGCGAACGGCGATTTCAA
>CAZCDQ010000016.1:0-33472 GCA_964497605.1 uncultured bacterium | reverse complement strand
ACGTGCAGTTATCTCTTGCTTTACAGGGAGGCTAAAAAATGGGGGGTCGCCAGAATACATTTTGGGTCTTGACAAGTTAAGGCAATTTGTATATGCTTTAATTTAAGTCAAGACAATAAGAAATAAGAAATAAAAATATTAAGCTTTCAGATAATTCTGTGAGCATTGCGTAAAGCATTTATCCCAAACCGAGGAGGCTTTATGAAGAATCATGGCTTATTATTAAGAGCAATATTCATCGTATGCACTGTGATGCTGTTCGCATGCGGTGGAAGCAGCAGCGATGGTGAGAAGGATACAAATCCTCTCGATGGAGGCAACGGCGGATCGGGAAGTTACTCAATCTCGGGGAAGGTTGTCGATTCTTCTGGATCGGGTATCGGAGGCGTTACTATCAGCCTGACAAGCGATGACGTCCAATCTACAGCGACGACCGACCAGAATGGTGATTATTCCTTTACGGGAATGCCGAACGGCTCATACATGGTCATTCCGAGCATGACCGGATATACATTTTCACCGGATTTCCGCACCGTCGTAATCAACGAGGGTAATGCAACAATTGACACATTCACTTCGCAATCGGGAGGCAACGGTGGCGGAGGAGAAACAGATACGATCATTGTAACGATAAGCGAAGATGATCCACCAATCATTTCGTGGACAGGAGGGCAAATAAATTCTCTGATCGTTATGAGTGTCCGGGCTGTAATGAGCAATTATACATGGTCGATTACTTCACCCCAGACCCAAATGAACGCCATTTCTTCGCCTGTAACCTACGGCGTGCTTCCAGAAAATGCTGTCGAGGAAGTCAGCAATGACCTTGAACCGGGCGAAGAGTACCGTGTGACCGTTGCGCGGACAACAACAGAAGGAAACGTGATTGGATACGGTTATTTCACAGCTCCTGGGGACGGTTCTGGCGGAAATACGGGATACAAGGTTACAGGCGCCGTTGTCGACGGCGACAGAAGAAGTATTTCCAACGCGACTGTCGTATTGCTCTCCACGAATGCAACCACCGTGCTGCAAACAACCACGAGCGATTCCGATGGAATGTATGAATTTACCGGCGTAATGGACGGGATGTACTATGTTTCAGTTTCACACGATTCCTATGAATTCAGATTGCCGATGCAACAAATAGTCGTCAATGGCAGCCATAAAGTAGTCAGTAACTTCGTAGGGGATGAAATCTGATATATTTGTTCTCAATATGGGTCGGCATATGAAGGGCTATACTGTTCATATAATAATATGCCTTTATTCGCTTATCCCGTTAGCTAAGCATATTACATTATGATGTATGAATTTCCTGAAAAAGTATAGTATACTTATTCTTATATCTTGCTTACTAAAGGGGATAACCGGATACCCTTATAACGCATGCCATATCTGTATCCTGACCAGCCTGAGAAGCCGTCTCAGCGTCGAGGTATGTTTTTAAGCGGGTTGTATGAATCGGATACTGAACATCAGTGGCAATAACCACGACAAAATCGAGCAAAATTGATTCGAGCCGTGCAAATGGATGCTATGTTCCGATGCATCCCGCACGGTATCGATGAGCATATCTTCCGACTTCCGGGAAGACAGGGAACACGGGCTCGAGCATATCGTTTGCGGGAATGTTGTGCAAGGGGTTTTTTTGGGGGGGGCCAGATTATTTTTCCTCTGAAAACTCTGCGTTCTCTGCGTTTGAAAAAATTAGTTCAGGCGGTCACAGGGGTTTGCCCTACGTTATTTATTCCAATATCTGCTCAATCATTTTATCTGCGTCTATCTGCGGTTCAGTTTTTTTGATGGGCGATACAACTCATACACATATTTTATCGCGGACAGCAGACTCGGCAGGAAATAACGGTCGAGCCGCCGAATCAGCGACGCCCGCATATAACAGTTCACCGTGCAGCCCTCGCAGAACGGATAGGAACCCTCGTATTGCTTTATTTCCAGCACATCAGGGCATTCTCGAATTTCGGGGAGATTCCCCTCGATGGGGATTTCTTTGGTTTTGAAATGGAAACAGGGCAGGATGAGTTTGTTGTCGGGGGAGATAACAATAGTCGAGGTCACCGCAAGGCAGCGCGGACTATCTGTCCTGTTGCCTCCGTCGATGAGAAATTTAAGAAATCCGCGGTCGATTGTCACTCCGGGGCCCCGCGCGATGTTTCCAAGCATACGGGCGTTCTCTTCGGACAATCCCTGATTCCCAAAATACGAGAAGCACGGGTTGAGAAACAGCGGCACCCTGAGCGACCGCGCACATGCGATGACCTCCCCGACCTGCGGCATGTTGTCGTCAGTGACCGTATGGATGAATGTTGGACGTTCGCCGAGTTCACGAGCAATTTGGACGCTTTCTGTGACAGCATCGAAACAGCGTACGCCTTTAACATGGTCGTGGCTGTCCTTATCGGCGGCGTCAATTGAAAACTGAAGGATATCCACCAGTCCGGCGATCTCACGCGCCCGTTTCTGATACAGAATGCCATTGGAGGTAACCGTTGTTCTGAGATTATGATGTTTCGCGCAGGCGAGCACCTCCGGCAGACCGCTGTACAGTAGCGGCTCGCCGCCGGTGAAATCCACGACTTTCACTCCGAGCGCACGGAGATCCGCGAGGTTCCCGCAGACCGTATCAGACGATGCCTCTCTCGAGACCGGTACAGTCGTATCCTGCCAGATATTGCAGAATCCGCATTTGGCGTTGCAACGGTATGTGAGATAGTAATTACATATCACCGGTTTCATAGTACGGAAAGATACGTATCCTGTCGAGACCGCGCAAGTAAGCAGATTTCTTCGAAAAAACTTAAACCAATTCGACCGTTCGGTAGTCTTACTAAATGTATTCTCTGCAGTAAAACATATAACGTGCCGCATTACCGTTCCTCATTGACACGGGACAATAATAATTGTATATTATTTCGATACGTGAAAGAATCGTATATTCAAGGTAAGTTATGAATTTAGAAAGACATATAAAAACAGCGCTTCTGCTGGTCAGTTTTGTTGCGCTTTGTGCGGGCTGCGATACTGACAGCGAGAAATCTGTAACCGGCTCGCTTCTATACCGTAATACTGGAAATCTTGAACAATTCACCATCATTTCCGATTCCATCGAGGTCTCCAAACGGTATGTGGAAAAACTCGGCAAAAAAAGCTCAAGTCTTGCCGGCACATACGGCAATATAACCGCCGGATCGGTTTTTAAATTCCGAAGACCGGAGCAGACGATGGTGGACAGTCTCGTGTCCGCATCGATTACATTTTCGGTAAACGATGCATGGAACGACGGTTCGTTGGCGTTTGCGCTGTATAACACAACCGACGATTGGGAGGATTCGGCCGCGGTCGATCCGGGGCTGTTATCATCCGCCGCAGAAATCATTGCTACATACGATATTTCTGACATAGCCGACTCAACCGTTGCGGCGCTGACATTCGATATCGATATCGCGGTTATTCAGTCGTGGGACACCTACGGTGCGGTACTATTGGAAAATACCGACACCGGACGGGGAATGGTGTCTGTATCAACCGACAATTCAACAAGTTCCCCGGCGCTTGAGCTGGTTAGAAGCATCTCGGGCATTCTTGATTCAACGACAGTCAGGAGCCGCGAGGGTACGTACTATATCGAATCAAATCCTCCGTTCGAGTCCGGAACAAACTATATTGGGGATGGTTATCCGGCAGGTTTTGCGCTGGATATCAATCTCGCCGATTTTAATCCTCCGCCTACAAGCATCCACAAATGCACGTTGTATTTCACGGTGACCGAATCGCTTTTGCACGGGAACTCAATGCCTATCGTTATTCAGCTTCTTGCGGCGCCGTTTTCGCCGCCCGAGGATGCGGTTATCGAGGCGGGGTCGTCCATCGATGTGACTATAACGCCGGATAATACCATGTATTCGGTCGATATTTCACCTTATATCGAACGATGGCACAATTTCGATACGATCGATCACGGCATTTTATTTAAATCTTTTTATTCCCACAGTTCGCCGAATTATGTCGTTATCGAGCCGCCCGATTCGCTGGTTATTGAATATACGACGATACCGGAGGTGGAATGATGAGACGGACGATAATCATACTGCTCCTGTGTCTCGCGGTTTATTCGGTTTCGGAACATTCCGCGATGTGCGGTTCGCCGTATTCTGCGAACGGGATTGGTACTGTAATTGCCGACGATGCGGGGCGGTCGCGCGGCATGGGTGGTGTGGGAATTGCCGATACGGACGGTATTAACCTGCTCCGCGACAATCCGGCGTTGTTGACCACGTTCGAGCGATTCTCATTTTCTTTCGGCGCAAATTACGGTTCAATCAGTACAGATATTTCCAACGGTGAAAGCGCCGACTATGCGAAAACCGACGCTGAAATGCTGAAGATCGTAATTCCGCTGACCAGTGGACTTGCACTCGGCTGGGGATTGACCCCGTATTCGAAAACCGACATTAATATTCGGATACCAGGTATCCAAAACGGTCTCGATATTGTCGATAACCTTTCGACCATCGGCGGCGTAAACGTTTCCACCGCATCTCTTGCGGCGGCGTATAAAGATTTTATTCATGTGGGCGTATCGCTCAATTATAATTTCGGCATGATTCAGGAGGAATGGCAGCGGTCGTTCCCAAACGAGGCGGACATGCGCGACTCGCGGTATTATCTGAAACGGAAATTCAAAGGATACAGCCGGAGTATCGGAATGCTTGCGAAAATCAATGAAACATCTTCGGTGGGACTTGCGTATACGACACAGTCCGATATGAAACGGACCATTAATGTCGTAGAGGGAGATATTATTAATCCCGATTTTACCACCGCCATAAAGGATATGAAACTGCCCGCATCGTTCCGCATCGGATATTTCACTGCAGTCCGAGAAAACCTGAAAGCCGGTTTGGATTTCAAATACGTTCAGTGGGAAGATGCGGCGGTGTCCCCGAAAGAACGCGAGATGTATACAGACTCCTACCGTTTCGGCGCGGGTATTCGGTATATACCGTCCATGCGGCTTAATGCGCGTTACTATGAAACGTTTCCGCTCTCGGCGGGATTCAGAGTGGGTACGCTGTATTATAAAAGCTACCCGAAAATCGATACTGTGCTCGAACGGGCCATTACATTCGGTGTAGAACTGCCGCTTACCGGTGGAACCGGAAGTATTATCACGTCATTTGAACTCGGCACGAGGGGAGATAAAAGCAAAAACGGATGGGAAGAATCGTTTGTAAGCGTCGGACTTTCATTGGTCGGATTGATCAAATAAGGAAATATGCATGAGGACGCTGCTCATTTTGATTTTTTTACTTCTACTTGCGCCGTTGGCCACCCGACCGGATACGAACGGTTCTGCCCAAGAAGATAGTTTTATTACAGCGAGCATATCGAGAGCAAGACCGCTTGCCATGGGCGGCGCCTATCATTCGCTGGTGGACGATTTTTCCGCGGGACTCTATAATCCGGGCGCATTCCAGCTCAACAATACCCGGGGTGAAAACAGTTTCAGGCTCTTTTTTAACCCTGTCGCCCCGGCTTTGGCGATGTATGATTACGCGAAATACGACAGCGATTTTGACCGTGACGACGAATTGACATTAACCGAGGGGCTGATTGCGGCATCGAGAGTGTTGAAAGGAGCGGTCTATACGACGCCTCTTTGGGATTTCGGTGTGAATTTCGGAGAAGAAATCCTAACCGCCAATTCGACGCTGAAAGTGAAAAACCGGGTTTTCTCATCGGAACGTCTGGCAAAAAGCTCGTTTAACTCGGCGTTTACGAATTTTAAAATCGCATCGACGGTTTCAATCGGCATGACCGGAACGCTTTATAATTCGAGAACAGGCGACAGTGTTGTCAATAAGGGAGGATATTCTTTCGGCGTTCTTTTAAAACCGAATCCGAGATTGAATGTGGGTATCGTTTATCACGAGATTCCGGAGGAATTCTCGGAGGCTCGTTTTCCGCTTGAAAGCATTGAAAACAAGACGGTGACAAGCGGCGTGTCGTATTATCCCGACGAAAAAACTGTATTCTCAATCGACCTTCGTAACCTTAACAAGGAGGATAAACTCGCATCACGGGAGATTCACGCGGGACTGGAACGTTGTTTCGGTGAACGGCTTGCATTGCGGGCTGGGTATTACCGTATAAAACAGACAAATAACGACGTGTATTCCTTTGGAGTCGGTATTTTGCCATTATGGGGAAAAATTAGCAAATTTGTGAATTCGTCGAGAAACGACTTATTTTCGTATTCTTTCATTCTTGAGGAAAACGGACAAACTCGTCGCTGGCATGTTTTTTCTCTGCTGCTTCGACACTAACACAGGAGGACTTGGATGAGAAACCTGTTAAAGATTTTATTATTACTATCGGCAGCGGCAGCATTCGCCGGCTGTTCGACTGCAAAGCTGGCAAGCATAGAGGAAATGAACGAAAAAAAACAGATCGCGCAGAAAGATTTGCTTGAAAAAACCGACAGAAATGCGGCATCGGTCCGCGATCTTGAGAACTCTATTGCCAGTCTCGAACAGAGGATTACGGATATGGAAAACAGAATTGCGACAGCTCAAACCGACAATGCGGCCTCGACACAGGAGATCAAGGAAACACTTGTGTTTTTAAGCGACCAGTTGTCACGTCTTGACAAATCTGTCCAGACTCAGCGACCCCGGCCGATATCGCGTGGTGTGACCGCATTCAATCCGGGCGGCTTCAACGGTAACTCTTCGTATAACGAGGCGCTGGCGAACTATAAGGCAAAACGGTACAACGAGGCTATTAGCGGATTTAAAGAGCTATTAACTGTTGCGTCGACCTCACAGCTTGCAGACAATGCCCAGTACTGGATCGGAGAATGTTATGACGCCCAGGGACAGCATCAGCTGGCGATCGAGGCGTTCAGCAAAGTGTTCGATTATCCGAAAAGTAATAAACTCCCCGATGCACAGGTCAAAATTGGGCTTATATATGCGAAGATAAACAATAACGCTCAGGCAAGAGAAGAATTGCAGGCTGTAATCGATAATTTCCCCGGCACAAATGCCGCAAACATCGCAGCCTCGAAAATAAGAACGCTGGGTAATTAAGGTTATGAGGTTCTGCCTCGCGGAGAGCATGTTTGTGCCGCTCGGCACCGTCCTTTTACTATCGGGCTGCGGAGGCGCGTTCCGGACGGATGAACCGCTGCAGGGTCCGCTTCCCGATACGAACGCTCATGTCGCGGCGCACGTTGTCATGAATGCGCTTGAGAATGCCGGGATACCGGACGGCGGCGGTAAAGAAATTCGTTTTTCGGTTTCTTCGGTCGGCAAAGAGCATGGTATCATGGAAATCGTGGGACATGAATTTCTGATCGGCCGGGGGTATGCCGTTAATGCGAACCCTGAAAGTTCCGGACGACTGCCGGAATGTATTATCGGCATCGATACTCTCTTTGTGAATCTCGATCGCGACACCGATGATGCCGACGCTATTGTGCGATATGCCTCTGCACGGATAAAAGCAGAACTGACCGGAACCGGTAGTCCAGTCAGCGCGGGAAACACGATAAATGCCAATCGCCCGATCGACACACGGCAGATATATATTGGCACGGCGGAATATCGTGACACGTTTCCCCGTCGGTTGACAGATGTCACCGGTACCGGCGCACCGTATGTAAATATGTTTCCCTCGCGGGAACGGGTGAAAAACACTGCCCGGCCGCTTCTTTTGGGAACGCTGATAACAGCCCTTGTCTGGCTTTTATATTCTTACCGTGGGTGATTATGATTAAAAGTATAAATAAAATATTGAAATTACTGTTCGTGCCGTTCGTATGCGGACTTATTCTCGTCGGATGCGCCGCCCAAACAATCCAGAAAGCGGCAGATGCCCAGTTCTATTTAGATCGCGGCAAACAGTATATGGAACGGAAGGACTATATCAAGGCACAGGCCGATTTTCAGACAGTCATCGAATCCTACCCCGCCTCCATGCTGGTCGATCAGGCGCAGTTTTGGCTTGCCGAGGCGCATTACTCCAACGAGGATTATGTCACTGCCGCATACGAATACGATCGTGTATATAAGGATTATCCTTCGAGCAGGCATGCTGAGGAGGCACAGTATAAACGTGCCATGTGTTATTACCACGAATCGCCCAAGGCGCCGCTCGACCAAAAAAACACTCAACTCGCAATCGACGAATTCAACCGGTTTATTAGTAATTATCCGCGAAGCAAGTTTCTGGACGACGCTAATGCCCGTATTCAGGAGCTTCGGAACAAGCTCGCGCTTAAAGAATACAAGAATGCCGAAACATACCGGAAGCTGAAACAGTACGATGCGGCAATGCAGTATTACCGCTATGTCATCAACGATTACCCGAGAAGCGTCTGGGCGGACGAATCGCAATACGGTATCGGTCTTGTTCAGCTCAAGCTGGAAAACTACGAACGGGCGCGAGAAGTATTTGAACGTCTTGTTTCGTTGAATGTAAGCGACGAATTGAAAGAAAAAGCCTCAAAAAAGTTAGCCTATATTGAAAACAAAACCAACTGACCCGGCCGAGGCGAAAAAAATCGGTATTTTCGGCGGAACATTCGATCCGGTTCATATCGGGCATCTGATCGTCGCCGAATCTGTTCGGGAACAGGCCGGTCTCGACATCGTCATTTTTATACCGTCCGCTCATCCACCGCACAAACATTACGAGCTTATGTTCTCGCCCCGTCAGCGTTACGATATGATTGCGTCCGCAATCGAGGGCAATCCCACATTTGCCGTTTCAGATATTGAGCTGAAACGCGAGGGTCCCTCATACACTGTCGATACGCTCCGCGAGATAAAAAAAACGCTTCACCCCGATGCCGAACTGTATTTTATTGTGGGAAGGGACAATCTGTACGATATCGAAATGTGGAAGAATCCCCGTGAAATTATCGCGGAATGCGCCATACTGGTTGCTGACAGAGTCTGCGACAGCAGAAAAGACACGCCCGAATGGCTGAAACATAAAACAGATTTTGTTTCCGCTCCGCTGATTGAAATATCGTCATCCGACATCCGCCACCGGATCAGGGACAAAAAAAACATTGATTATATGGTTCCCGATTCGGTAATCGCCGAGCTTCATAAAATACAATAATACAGTATTTCTTCCGCCTAAATTGAGCGATATGTTATAATTAAAACATATATAATATTGTTATTATCCGAATAAGAATATGAACCAAATGGTTTATGCCTTTTCCGTAGTGGCATGGCTTGCCTCTGCCTGTTTCTTATACGTTCTTGGGCAACCGCAAGGGTTGCCCCTACACAAGAATCGCTCATTTTAGGTTCCAGTAAATATTATCATCGGCGTTTTTACTCCTTGAGCTTCCGGGTGTGTTCTTTCTGAAATATTTTTTCTTGTATAAATAGTTTGCTGCATTTATAATTAGATATATATTCAGCGAAATTGAACGGCATTTCAACCTGTTCAAAAACAATTCGAGAATGTGTGTTTCCAATGTGCATTAAAGAACTGAAAGAGAAACTTATTCCTTTACTTCGCGAATTCGATGTTGTTAAAGCCGGAATTTTCGGTTCCTATGCAACCGGTGGGTATGATGAAAACAGCGATATCGATGTAGTTGTCCAATTTGTTGAAGGAAAAAGTCTTCTCGACCTTGTCGGATTAAAATACGCTCTCGAAGAAGCAACGAATAAAAAAGCAGACGTTCTTACATATAATTCTATATATCCGAAGTTGAGAGATATTATCCTTAAAGAGGAAGTTATTCTTTATGAATAAGCAACCTAAAATATTTTTTAAGTATATTTTGGAAGAATATTGAGGAAATAATAAGAGGTTTATAAAACTTGTTGGAGCGTTCAAATGAAAGAGACATTAGAAGATATCCGCTTAAAATTAAATGAAAACCTCTATAAAAACGAAGAACATGTACGATTATCTCTTGTTGCCCGAATTCTTTTTAAGTTAGGGTGGGATATATGGAATCCTGATGAAGTATTCTGCGAATATCAGGTTGCACAAGAAGAAGATAAGACGAAAGTTGATATTGCCCTCTTTTTTCAACATAATTTTCCCGCTGTTTTTATAGAAGTTAAGTCAGTTGGGAAAATGGATACAAATCTTTCCAATATCGAACTGCAATTACGCGATTACAACCGGAATAATACTGCAAAGTTTTCAATTATAACTGACGGTAGATTATGGAGATTTTATTACTCTCAAACAGGCGGTGAATTTTCCTCAAAATGTTTTAAATCGTTTGATATACTTAATGATAACATCAATGATATTGAACTGTTTTTCGATGCATTTTTGTCGAAAAATGAAATAGCTAATGGAAATGCAGAAACGGAAGCTAAAAAATATCTAGAGCAAACTCAACTTGAACGTGCTGTTGATGAAGCTCTTCCTGAAGCTCGACGTATGGTTAACGAACCCCCTTTTCCAAGTTTACCTCAAGCTATTGTTCAATTAGTGAATTCAAAAGGATTTTTAATAACTGATGACGACGCTAAAAGAATAGTTGCCCAATTACATTCCAAGAACATTTCTCCAGAAAAACAAATCGTATATAAAAACATTGATAATTCATTTAAACCAAAATCATTGACTAAAGAAACAACTTCATTACATGATTACAGAAATAAAAAAATTGATAGATATATTTTCTTAAACAAAACTTTCCAACGGCAACCATGGAAGACGAAAATCCCTTTTAAAAAAATGCTTATCGATATTTCAACTGAATTACATAATTCACACCCTGATTCATTTATGAAATGTCTTATTTTAAAAGGTAGAACGAGACAATATTTTAGTAAAAATAAGAATGATCTTTATTACCCCAAACAAATTAATAATTCTGAATACTATGTTGAAACAAATTTAAGTGCTAATGATATTGTTAAAATATTAAAAGATTTAATGAGATTACTTGGATACAAAGAAAGTGAGCTACAAATATTTATAAAATAGCAGTTTATATGAAGAGAAATGATAGTTGCTTCTATGAGAACCTGCTTTCTCTAATATTATTGTCTACATTATAGTCTACATAATTCGTTTCTTGAATTTTTCGATATATTTCATCTGTTAAACGCATACTTTCAAATTCATACTAATGTCTAAAAACAAAAAAACACTCTATCTCATTGACGGCACCGCGCTCATATATCGGGCGTTTTTCGCGTTTATTAAAAATCCGCTGACCAATTCAAGAGGCGAAAATATATCCGCCGCATTCGGATTTACCAATACGATCATGAGCCTTATCCGTACGCATCATCCCGATTATCTGTCGATCGCGTTCGATACCGGAAAACCAACATTCCGCCACGATATGTACGATGAGTACAAAGCAACGCGCCAGAAAATGCCGGAGGATCTCATCGACCAGATTCCCCGTGTCAAAGAGGCGGCGGAGGCGCTCGGTATCCATCAAATAGAGATGGACGGTTTCGAGGCGGACGACATTATTGGGACGTTAGCGATCCGCGGCGCCGCCGAGGGTCTGGACGTTTACATGGTAACCGGCGACAAGGATTTCATGCAGCTTGTCGGGCCCGGAATCAGCATGTACATGCCCATGAAAGATCAGATTATGCGGGAAGGGGACGTGCTCGAGAAATACGGCGTCCCGCCGGAGCAGGTTATCGACCTTATGGGACTCATGGGCGATTCCTCCGACAATGTGCCGGGCGTACCGAAAGTCGGCGAAAAAACGGCGGTCGAGTTGCTGAAACAGTTCGGTTCACTCGATAATATCATTGCCCGCACGGATGAGATAACAAAACCCTCTATCAAAAAGAGTGTCTCCGAAAATGGCGATCTTGCCGTGCTCTCGCGGAAACTGGTAACCATCAAAACCGACGTACCGGTCGACATTGATTTTGAGCAGCTTTCATTCGGTGGTATCAACACCGAAACGGCACGGGGGTTTTTCCGGGAGATGGAATTCAACCGCCTTCTGGAATCGTTGAATGAACCGCAGGAAATTCAATCAAGCGATGTCACCATTGTCACTAAGGAGAATGTGGATAACTTATTCAAAGAGCTTGAAAATCATAAAGAGATTGCAGTCGATCTCGAAACCACCTCGCTTGATGCCTTGCGTGCGGACATGGTGGGAATTTCCATGGCGGCGGGCGACAATGTGTGGTATCTCCCAATCGGACACAATACCGGCGAGAATCTCGATCCCAAAACAGTCATGTCGCGCCTGAAATCGCTGATTGCCGATCCCGCGCTAAAAAAAATCGGCCATAACGCGAAATACGACGCATCCGTGCTTAAATGCAACGGATTCGAGGTCGCCCCGTTTTCGTTCGACACAATGATTGCGGCGTATGTGCTCGATCCCGGGTCGCGTAGCTATTCGCTCGCTAAACTTGCCGATGTGATTCTGAACCGCCGGATGCAGTCGATTACTGAGCTTATCGGGAAAGGCAAGAACCAGCGGTCGTTCGCCGAGGTCGGTATCGAGGATGCCGCCGATTATTCCGGGGACGATGCCGATGTCACACTGAAACTAAAATCGGTGTTCGCCGGGCGGCTTGAAAAGGAAAATCTGATGGAACTGTTTGAGACGGTCGAGATGCCGCTTATGGATGTGCTGATGGATATGGAAATCCGCGGTGTGGTGGTCGATATCCCGCTCCTCGAGGAAATGTCGGCCGATTTTGAGGGAAAGATGGATGCGGTGATAGACAAGATTTACGAATCTGCGGGCGAGGAGTTCAATGTTAATTCAACCCAACAGCTCGGTGAAATACTGTTCGACAAGATCGTACTGAAACCGGTCCGCAAAACAAAAACCGGCTATTCGACCGATATCGACGTGCTCCAGAAACTCGAATCGGTTCACGAGCTTCCGCGGCTTATGCTGGAATACCGCCAGTACAAAAAACTCAAATCGACCTATGTGGACGCGCTTCCGGCGATGGTAAACCCCGATACCGGCCGGATTCACACCTCGTTCAACCAGACAGTCGCCTCAACAGGCAGACTGTCCTCCTCCGGCCCGAACCTTCAGAATATCCCCATCAGAACAGAACTCGGCAGAGCCATCCGCAAAGCATTTATAGCGCCTCCGGGACATGTCCTGCTCAGCGCCGATTACTCACAAATCGAGCTTCGCATTATGGCACACATGTCCGGCGACAGCGTGCTTACCGAGGCGTTTCTCAATGGCGAGGACGTACACAAAAAAACGGCGTCGGTACTGTTCAATACCATGCCCGGCCTTGTTTCTGACGAGCAGCGTCGTCAGGCGAAAACCATTAATTTCGGGGTCATGTACGGCATGGGCGCGTTTTCCCTTTCAGAACAACTCGGTATACCGAGAAAACAGGCAAAGGAATACATCGACAATTATTTTGCCACCCACGCCGGCGTCGGATCGTTCATCGAACAAATCGTGCGCGAGGCTGAACGGGACGGTTATGTTAAAACGCTGCTCGGACGTATCCGGTATGTCCCTGATATATCAAGCCCGAACAGGAATGTCGCCGAATTCGCAAAACGCACCGCCATCAACACCCCGATTCAGGGCAGCGCCGCCGACCTTATTAAAATGTCGATGATCGAGCTGTCCAAACACCTGAAAGCGGAGAATCTAACATCAGCGATGATCCTTCAGGTCCACGACGAGCTTGTGCTTGAGGTGCCGGAGGATGAACTCGATACGGTCACATCCCTTGTCAAAGAGACCATGGAGGGCGCCATGGAGCTTAAGGTACCGCTTGTAGTCGATATCGGAACCGGCAAAAACTGGCTCACGGCACATTAAAAAGGCACAAAGCTTCTAAGCTTTGTGCCTTTCGTTTTTCTGCCTTTTTATATCTTTAATCGTCGTTTTGTTCTTCCTCACGCTGTTTTATCAGTTTGTCTACCGATTCAACAGGTACATTCAACGTAGTTCGGTTGTCTTTAAGCCATTGTGTGAAATCTTCTTCTATCTCATCGGACCAGCGGCTGTCGATTTCTCCGGGTGTGTATTTGCCCTCGTGAAGACGCTGGAAACCGAACGCATCCCGCATATTTACAACTTCCGCCCGATCAACAACCCGTTCGGCAAGGTGCGCGGGGATAAAGATGACACCCTCGATAGTGCCGAGCACAACGTCTCCGGGCATACATGTTGCACGGCCAATACGGACCGGTGCGTTAATACTGGTAAGCGTAACACCGCCGATTCCTGTCGGATCAGCGCCGCGGATGAAAATACTGAAATCGGGGATTCTCGAAATCTGGCCGAGATCGCGGACACCACCGGCAATGACCATGCCTGTTCCCGTTTTCGCCCAGATTGAATTCGCCAGATTGCCGCCGGCATAGGTTCCTTCAAATACCTTATCGAAAAGATCGATAACGATAACATCATCTTTTTCAAGTATATCGATCACCCAGGAATTCTGGCCGCCTGCCTGAGTGCGTCCCTGTTCTTTGCCGATCTCACTGATAGCATTATTCAGGTCGGGGCGGTGCGGAAGAAATGCTCCGGTCACTGCTCTTCCGACAAGAGCGCGATCGGGATGAATGTTCCACCAGTTGTCCTCAAACTGATATCTGTAACCGGCGCCCCGTAAAACGCCCCATGCCTCCTCGATTTCCACATTTTTCATGCGCTCGAGGATGCTATCTGGCACCTTAGGGCGGCCGTCCGGGAACCGCTCTCCCTCCCATTCGGATGTAAATCTGATGAGGTCTTCTCTGGTGAAACTGCCGAGTTGGGCATGCGATACTACAGGCAAGACAAACACAGCCACCACAAGAACAGTCAAAAACGCCATAAAGATTTTACGTTTACTCATACATACTCCTCCTTGAAATAGTGTGAAAAAATGGCGCAATTGTATAATTATATATCGAATTGTTAGTTTATCAAAGCATTAAATCATCCCGCGGTATTTCCGGATACTCCATTCCACGGTAAAGAGGAGCACAATCAATATTGGCATCAGCGGATTCAGATACATGTTGTATTTCGATTCACTTCGGCCGGTGATCGTTTCCGGTTCGATTCTTGAAAGCACCGAATCGATACCTGCCGGCGATACATTTAATCCTCCGGTCTGTGCTGCAATAACACGCATCAGCTCACGGTTGACAGTTGCGTCGAGCAGTTCGAGGGAAAAATCCTGAACGCTGAACGAGCCGTTGTATTCCGCATATTGACGGCCGTCCAGAAATGCAACTGCACGGAATTCGTGATCTCCGCTGCCGATGCTTCGGAGCGTACCGGTATAGACCGCAGAAGAATTTTCATCGAGGATAATTTTCGATGACGGGTCGCCATCTATCTCAAGGGTTATCTCAGCGCCGCCGACCGGTGAATAGACAGCGTCGTAGAGACGGGCATCAAATATGATTTCTTCGCCGCTAAGATATGTTTTCCGGTCGGTTGTTACCGTGAGCGGCGAGATACCGGCCTCTGATGTCAGCCATCCGACTGTGCCCGCCACGAATTCCCGGTAAAATCCGCCGCTCATTCCGGCGCCCTCCATCATGAGCTGCCATCGCCAGATACCCGATACCGGCATCGCAACGATTTTTCCCGTACCGTACACGCCGGTCACTATCACTGGCAAAATGTCCGATTCCTCCGATTCGGGAACTGTCTCGGTGAGCACCCGCCCTTCCGAAGCAACCTCGGATACCGGCAGCACGGACGTGAGCGGCGGCAGAATACTCCACGACCTCATTCCCGCGCTTTCTACCGCAGTTACAAAATGGGACTTCCCGGTATCGGTCAGCCGGAGCGAATACACAGGTTCCTCATTCCCGGGTGCGCGGCCGCGCTCAGCGCCGTCATCGAAGCGCAGCGGCAGTATGTCTACGACAGCATCCGCATCGACAGGCGGGGGTGAGCTGCCGATAATCCAGAGTCCGGTTCCCGATGCGATCAGGCCTGAGAGCTGTACCGCATGCTGCGATTTTACCGCGCTGCCGCCCCAATTCAGCATGATTACTGTGTCATACACCGACACATCTTCGGGGAACGGGATATTGAGTGCGCCGCGCACACCGCTGTCGATAACGACATCGAGTTCATAACGGGGATCGGCTTCGATCAATCGCCCTAAGAACGCGAGGTCTGCGGAGGGAAGATCGGCGGCAAGAAGCACTTTGAACGTACTCTTCAAAACATGAACATCGAACAGCCTGACATTATTCTCAACCTCGGAATCGTCCCTGGGATCGATGATCACAGAATAGGTATGATCTCCTGGTCCCGAAAGGGGAATCTCAAAATTCGCGCGGGCGGAAATGGTCTGATCGAACTCTGCCGTTCCAGAGGCAAGCGTCCGGCCGTTCTCATCGATCTGTACGGGAATCTCTCCCGAAACAGCCGCCGGAGAACCAAGAAGTATTTCAACCTCAAGCGATTCACCGTCACGGCCTACTGAGGCGGTTTTAATTCGTTGAATCGCAATATCCTGCTCAACATCCTCCGAACCGACCGTGACCGTACTGACCGGAATATTTTCCGTCAGATCCGCGCCCGCGGGATTCTCGCCGAGATTCCATCGACCGTCCGAAACAAGCACAACATATCTCACATTCTCGTTGTTTGCGGCTTCACTGACCGCATGCTGTATATCGGTACCGTCGCCGTTGAACGACAGTCCGTTGTCATCAACGGGATAGAATTCCGAATCGAATCCAAACACGAGCGATTCAGCGTCCCGGGAGTCACGAATCTTCTCGACTGTTTCGAGAGCTTCGTCGGCACGTCCATCGCGGTTCATCGAGGAGCTTGTGTCGACAAGGACCGCCGTTTTGGAAGGGGTTTCCGATGTCCTGACAAGTTCCAGGACTGGTTCCGCCAACGCAAAAAGAAGCAACGATACCGCCGCCGCACGCAGGGTGATAAGCGACCATTTCAATGCCCCCGATACCGGCGGGACAGTATCGTGGTAATACCAGACAGAAAATGCAATTCCGGCGAGCACGACCGCAACCAGGGCGGGATATCCCATGCTCAACAAATCGATACTCAATTTTTCCAAATGATAGACTGTTTCGTTCATAGAACCTGTTCCGGGAAAAATTCCTGTGTTATGGGTACACTGACATTTCGGCAATCATCACGGCTCGTCCGGTTAAAGCGGCAGGCGGGGAACGGGACTAATATCCAGAGGCGAGGTCATCCCTGCCAATAGACGTTCATGGCCTGCGCGAGCGATCATAGCGGCGTTATCGGTACAGTACTTGAGCGGCGGCGCAAAGACCTTGAATCCGTAACGCGCCCCGTCTGCGGACAACCGGTTGCGCAGCGCACTGTTTGCGGCAACACCGCCCGCGAGCAGCAGTGTGTGTATGTTATAATCACTGAGCGCCTCGAGCGTTTTGGATGCAAGCGCCTCAATCACCGCCTCCTGAAATGATGCCAGAATATGCGGAAGGTTTTTATGCGTATACTCGCCGCCGACCTCGTTCACATACAGCATAACGGCGGTTTTAAGACCCGAAAACGAGAATTCGTAATGAGGTACTTTGCTCACCGGAAACGACACAAACGACGGATCGCCGCCTTCCGCCGTTTTCTGAATAACCGGCCCGCCGGGATAGCCGAGCCCAAGCAGTTTTGCGATCTTGTCGAACGCTTCTCCGGCAGCATCGTCCCGAGTGGAGCCGAGAACCTCGTATGAGAGCGGCTTTTCCATGAGCACAAGCTCTGTATGGCCGCCGGAGATGACCAGCACGATCGAGGGATATGGCGGAAAGGGTTCCTCGATAAAATTCGACTGAATATGCCCCTCGATATGATGCACACCGATCATTGGTATATTTTTTGCCAATGCAAGCGCTTTCGTTACACTCACACCCACTAGAAGCGATCCGACCAAACCCGGACCGGATGTCACCGCAAGTCCTTCAATATCATCCAGTTCAAGCCCGGTCTGTTTCAGCGCCTCATCGACAACCGGCAGAATCAACGATAAATGGGCACGGCTTGCAAGCTCTGGCACAACACCGCCGAATTCGGCATGTTCCATCTGCGAGGAAACGACCGATGAAACTAATCCGCGTTCAGTAGTATAGACTGCCGCTGAAGTATCGTCGCACGATGTTTCGATTCCGAGGACTTTCATAGCGTTCGAGGTTCGATATAAGGTGAACATGCGGGGCCGCGGCGGTATCCTTTCGGACAATGACCGAATTGTTTATATTTCATCAAGTATATTACCAATCTTTTATCCGGAAAATCAGCCGCCGCCTGGGTCTGTAATCTGAAGAACTCCGGGAGTGATTGTTACATTTGTGATACCGTCAGGATACCATATTTCCGGTGTGATAAACATGTCGCCATCGGTGATATGTTTTAGGTATGACCGGTAACTTACCGATATTACGATATCCATCGACCGCGAACGCGACACTACCGATTCAGGCCCCTGTATATAGACCGACAGCGTATCGGGTGTAACTTTCGCATGTTCTTGCTGCGGGAAATTGTTATATTTCAACGGTATTCTGAACAGTTTTGTCCTGAGCGGTTCAACGGAATATCTGAGCGTCACGTTTTTTGTGCTGAAATCCGCAAAATCGAGTGTATCGGCAAGTGTTGCTTCAATGAGAGTATCGCTTTCCGTAATAACATTCTTTTCGATTGAGGCGATTGGAATCGACTCGATTGGATCAACAATTTCAGCCGGACCCTCGACAATAATATATCCGGGATCTGCTGTAGGTTTTCCGGTTAATACCAGGTCGTTGTCGATTGTGACCTCCGGTAAATTATCAACATCGACTCTTACTGTGCGAGAAACTCTTTCGTCAATACTCACCGGGATAACCGAATTCGTAAGTATACGTTCGACCGATAGATCGGCACCGGAGGTGAAAAAGATGTTTTCCTCTTGAAGCTCGATTCGGTGCGCACCTTTCGGCAGACCGGCAAGATTCGCTGAAACATAGCTCTCATCGGAATTAAACAGCCTTCTCAAAGAAAAAATGAGCAGGTTTTTGCCGGAGCCGCGGATATATACCTGAGCCTCCTCGGGGGGCACATTCGCCAACATAAAACCTCTTGATGGTTTAATATACCTGATCGGAATATCGACTTTATAATTATATTCCATATTTGTTGAGATATTGAACCACAGGATGAATGCAAAAAATACACTTAATACTTTTGCGGTTGTATTTTTACCGTACGTTTTCGATGCCACTTTCGCCTGCCGTTTTAATGATTATTCGAATTTTGAGGAATACGATATAGGACGTCCCATGCTGACCTCACCATTATCGATTCTCAAATTAAACCCGCATTCGGGATTTGAACATACCCACGCCTTATACATGATCGACGCACCGTCCCGCCCGTAATCGGACAGTGGGATAAGAGTCCCCACATTACATTTTAGACATTTCGGATATTCATTTTCCATTCTGTCCTCCCCTCACATGTTGGTTAATGATGCTCCGTTCTTTTTTTTGCGGTAACAATATTATGTGCGCGCCGTGTCGGCTCGGGAAGCCTGTATTTTGTTGTCAGCGCGAGTACCGCCTCGCGTGCGCCGTTTATGCTGAAGCCACTTCCCGGCGAGACGAACACCGGCCTTACGTTATCCCGAGTTCGGACACATTGCCCGACAACACTGTCTTTATAGCATATCTCCGACCAGCTGCCTTTCATTTGCCCGGGTATATCATACGTTCCCACAAGGTTCGATTTCGCACATCCCACCGACGGTATTCCGGTCATAACCGCCATGTGCGACGCGAGCCCGAATCCCCGGGGATGAGCTATTCCGCATCCGTCGTATATCATGACATCCGGCAAGATGCTTAGTTTCCCCAGCGCGGAGAGTATCGCACGGCCCTCTCGAAACGACAGGAATCCGGGTATATACGGATAGGTCACCGGCGCGGCTGCTATCGCCGTTTCGACAATACTGAGATCGCAGCTATCGAGCACGACTAAAGCGGCAAGGGCAGTAACCGCTTTCGACATGTCCGGTAATCTCTGAGATCTGCTCCGGCGAACGGCTTTCTTTCGATTATTCGAACTTTTGTTTATTTTACGGGGATTATGGGCGAAAGTTTCAATAAATGCGACATCTGCACCGCCGACATATCGGATTGAGCCGACATCAGAAATAGCATCGGATAATTTCACTCTTTTTTTAAGATTCCGCTGAATCAGTTTTGCCTCATCGGTGGAAACCTCAAAAGAGTGAAAAGGACACATCATGTTCACACTCCCCATCCATTTTCAATACTATAACCAACTTAATGAAGATATACGTATTTAGAATTCAAGTCAACATATTTGTTTGTGAAACGATATTGCACCGTAAACGTTTAAAATAATGCGGCTGGTTGTTTGCTAAATGCCGACGGGTATAAAAAACTTTAGAACCTAAATGTTTTTAGCATATAATATTCATATATATCATTGTATTTCATATATTTATACCTTGAAATATCTGCTTTATTATTGATACTGAACGCTGTCGGCAGTTTGAGAATGACCGGCCGTTTATCATGCCTTTCATGGCGCATGTCTGTAAAATTAGTTTTGACAACGGCCCCGGACTATATTAATTTATATCAATAACGGTAATAATAACGTCTTCATATTCTCGGAGGAGTATCAATGAAACGGCGAGATTTTATAAAAACGTCGGCAGCGGCGGCTGGGGTGACGAGTGTCATCGGGTCAGGCTGTTCCTCGATGAAACAAACGCCTGAGTATATCGGGAAAGGGTTCGACCTTCACCCGTTTATTAAAGCTCATCCCGAGGCGGTATTCATAAACATCACCGACGTGAAATCGAAACGGGAAAAGGACAAGATGCACGACGCCGGCTATACACTCGCCGACGAAATCTTTGTCAAGACCGAATCCGGCGGTTATCCGTCAACATCCAAGATCGCTTGCAAACCGAACTGGACCTCGACGGCACAGATCGACGGCAAACCTGTTTATCATAAACTCGGTGTGAATACTGATCCGTATTTTGTCGAGGGTGTACTGAAAGGACTCCAATCCAAAGGGCCTGACGATTTCTATCTCCGCGAATGCGCAAGCCCCCATCAATGGGAACCGATGGGATATCAGGCAATGGCCGACCGGAACAGATATAACCTCCGCGATCTCTCCACCAAGGATTACTGGGAACTTAAAAACAGCGACCTGAATTTTATTGACATTCCGGACGGTGTTATGTTCAAGAAAATGGCGTTCATGGAACCCATGAACGAGCCGGGCACATTCCTTGTTAATATCGCGAAATTCAAAGCGCACGGCATGGGAATCACCGCCGCAGTTAAAAACCTTCAGGGCATTACCGGCAAAAAATTCCATCAGTTCTGTAACCGTTACACTGCAATCCGGCCTGCCGAGGCATATCGGAAATATCTTAAATTTTTCCATAAGGATTTCGAAAAACGCATCGAGGAAAACTATGCCCGTCACCTGAAAGAGGGCATCCCCCGCTGGGACCGTCCCGGTCCGGACGGCGGTATCTGGATGGAGACCTGGGTGCAGCGTATGCTCGATTCATACAGTGTGACCAAAACCGGCATCAACATGGTCGAGGGCATTTACTCACAGGACGGCAACGGTTTCGGAATCGGCCCCCATGAAAAGCTTGAGCCGGGCGGTGTTTCAAGCCGGGATTATATGAGCAATATGGTGATTTTCGGTGTGGACGCGTTTCGTGTCGATATTATTGCCCACTGGCTCGGCGGTCACGAGCCGGGGAATTTCGGTCTGTTCCATATTGGTATCGAACGCGGATTTTCCGATGTCCTCGATCCGTTCGACATTCCGGTCTATCTTTGGGACGAGGGTCAGGCGGTGCTGACACGGCTCGACAACTTTACCCGGACGCCGCTGGTTACCTACTATCTGCAGCGCGATTACAACGAGCAGAACGAGCCGCGATTCCATCTCTGCGACGAGCCGTTCGATTATTCCGCATGGAAAACCGGCGGTCTTGCGGCGGTATCAAAACCCTCGGTGAATGGTCTTGGATTCGATAGGGACCGCAATCTTGTTATGGATATGAATCTGCCGAAACGGGACAATGTGTATGTGGATGTCCTTGACAAACGCGGCAGGCTGTTATGGCGGCTTGTCGCGGATGATATGGATCCGGGTGTCCATCAGGTTGTCTGGGATGGTTTCGACCAGCCGGGCATTTACAATGTCTATGTCAAAGGCATGGGCTGGGACGCCGAAAAACAGATGGTGGTATACTCATAATTTAAAGAGCTGGCAGTTTTTGCCGGCTCTTTTTCGATAAGGATTATTTCTCTTCCGCACACATTTCCATCGTGAGGTCCCATGAAAGAGCGAACATCCGGAAGCAGCAGACGAAAATTCCTCGGCAACGCCCTCTCAGCAGCCGCATTACCCCTCATGAATTCAGCCCATGCGCAGGCGCAGACCACGGGCAAATTGAAAGTGGCGTTGGTGGGCACCGGGATCAGAGGAAGCGGCTTATGGGGAAAGACTCTGCATGATAACTATGGCGATGTGACCGAATTTACTGGGCTGTGCGATATTAATCCTACGCGGGCGGCATTTGTTAAGGAGCATATGGGTGTACGCTGCCCCATATTCACCGATTTCGATGCCATGGTCGAAAAAACGAAGCCGGATACAGTCATTGTAACAACCATGGACTCGTTCCACGCAAAATACATCTGCCGCGCGATGGAACTCGGCTGCGGCGTTATCACTGAAAAACCGCTAGCGACCAATGAGACGATGTGTCAGGATATTATCGACACCGAACTCGCAACCGGCAAACGTGTCCGGGTGACATTCAACTACCGTTACGGTCCAGCCGCGGTGAGGATCAAAGAAATCCTTATGGCCGGTGAAATCGGCAGAGTGACCTCGGTGGATTTCAGCTACTATCTCGATACCAATCACGGCGCCTCGTATTACCGCCGCTGGCACGGATTCAAACAAAATTCAGGTTCGCTGTTCGTTCATAAAGCCACACACCATTTCGACCTTCTGAACTGGTGGCTGAACGGGGAACCGCTAAAGGTCAAAGCTCTCGGGGATCTTCGCCACTACGGGTGGAATTCTCCGTTTCGGGGTGAGCGGTGCATGAACTGTAAACACACTTCGACATGCCCGTACTACTGGGATATCACGAAAAACGAATTTCTCATGAATCTGTATGTCAAACCGGAAACCGAGGACGGCTATTTCCGCGATGCCTGCCTGTTCCGCGAAACCATCAACATCTGGGACACAATGTCGGCGCAGGTCAGGTACCACAACGATGCACTGCTGAACTATTCGCTTAACTCCTGCATGCCTTACGAGGGATATGCGGTCGGATTTAACGGCACCGAGGGCCGTCTCGACGCTCGCGAATACCACAGCCAGCCCTGGAATATCGACCGTCTCGCGGACATCCGTATATCGAAAAATTTCGGCGCCTCGCGTGAATTTGCAATTCGAGGCGGCGGCAGCGGACATTGGGGCGGCGATCAGAAAATGCAGGATATGATTTTCCGCGGTCCGATTCCCGATCCGCTCGGTCAGACCGCCGGAACCCGTGCCGGGGCGCTCTCCATACTCATCGGCATTGCGGCCCGCCGAAGCATTGAGCAGCAGCGGACGATTATGATCGATGAATTGGTGAAAATATAGTCTGCACAATTTTGCTGTAATTTACCCGAAGAGGATATTTTATGGATTTTTACCGTCCCGCATTATTTTTATTCAGTGGATTGCTTTTCGTCTACCTGCTAATAGCGGCGCTTGCGTCCGAATCCGCGTTGTCACTGCCCCAGTATGCCGCATTGAACGGCGAACAGTGCATCAACTGCCATATCAACGCGCAGGGCGGCGGGATTCGAACTTACCGCGGCTGGCGGTATCACAGCGGCACCGGACTTTTGAAACCCGAAACGGTCAAACTCGGCGGGCTCTACGCAAAAGACATGAATGCAAACACGATGCTGGACAGCAAACTCACCTACGGTGGCGATTTCCGTGTCCAGATGGCGCGCTCGCACAAATCTTCCGATGCCGAACGGCGTGTGTTTCCCATGCAGGGGGCGCTGTATGCCGATTATGAAATAACCAAATGGCTTCATGCAGAAGGCTCGTATAATTTCGGTTCAATAAAGTTCGAGGGCCAGCAGTCCTGGACCGGCTCGCTTATTTATCAGCCTGAGTTTTCATACACACAGTTTCGCGTAGGATTTTTCCAGCCGTTAATCGGGATCAGGTATGACGATCATACTATGCTTGTTCGGCAAACCCCTGGTGCGGACGGTAATACTATCATCGCCCCGAATTACGCCGAGTATGGCGCGGAATTCACTTATAACGGATTCGATACGGTAACGCTTACGGCGGGCGTATTCGATGCGGCGAGCCTCGAAGAAACATTCGTTATTGACAATGAAGGACGTCAGGCGCCGCTTATCGAGGACAGCGTCACTCTATCGCTGCTCGGAAGAATCGAATATAGGCCGGGTATCCCCATCGAGAATGTTAACCTCTTTACCGGCGGATCGTATTTTGTGAATGACGACTTTTCGATTTCAAATCTGTTTACCGGTATCGGTATTATTGAAAAAATATCACTTATGGCAGATTATTCCCGAACGGAAAAAACCGCCATGCGGACCACAAACAATCTGATGATCGAGGCTGGATACGAAATCAGTTCACCGATACGGGTATTCATTCGGGGCGAGAAAGGAAAGACATTTACCAATATCGCCGGACGCGACCTGAAAACATACACTAATCAGGGTGTTATCGGTGCACAGATTTTGATTTTACCATATATAGAATTCAGGCCGGAATACCGTATTGAAGACACCGAACGGTTCCGTTCCACACGCTATTTCGCACAGCTTCATGTTTTCAGGTAAACAATATGAGAGGCAACCAATGAAAAAAACTGTTTCAAACAATAACCGACGCGACATATTACGCAAAGGCGCCTCGCTATTCGGGATTACCATATCCGCAGCAGCAGCCTCCGCGATCCTTTCCGGATGCGAAGAGGACACGCTGAAAACCTCGGATACGTTCGAGGCGTTCGATATCTCGGAGGCGCAGGAGCTGTCGTCAATTGGCGGCGCGGTGAAACGGACGTTCGGACATCAAAACAGCGGCCGGCCGGTTATCATCATCCGCACTGGCGAAAATGATTTTGTTGCGCTGTCGTCGGTATGTCCGCATCTCCAATGCGAGGTAAATCTTCCAACTGAAGACAACGAATCACTCTATTGCCCGTGCCACGGTTCCGAATTTAACACAGAAAACGGCGCAGCCGAAAAGGGCCCGGCAAATTCGCCGCTCCAATCATTTAGTACGGTCTTTGAGGATGATGTACTGAAAATCCTTTTTTAGGTAGCACTACAATGCCTCTCATGCCCATGACGACAATCTTGTGTCGCGTTAAACGTCGTTTGAAGATTTTTTCACCACAGTAGCGCCATCTCTAAAATTTCCGCCAAACTGATTGATTCCTGCCGTATTTTACCGTACATTTAAGTGTTGCACAAAAGTATTTATAAGGAGCGCAATCGATTGACACCATCCGTATCGATCATTATCGCGGTCGGCGTACCCGGCGCGTATGTCGAGGAATGTATCGAACACTGCCAGAAGCTCGATTATCCCGATTTCGAGATCATTGTGCTGCCGGACGATGAATGGGAACTGCCGCCGGAACTGTACGGTAGTAGCATACCGATCCGTATCATTCCTACCGGAAAAGTTCGTCCTGCTGAAAAACGCGATACGGGTGTCTGTGAGTCACGCGGCGAGATTGTGGCAATCATCGACGATGACGCCTATCCCGATTCCGACTGGCTGGCGAACGCGGTTGTGCATTTTGCTGATGACTCGGTCGCGGCGGTGGGCGGACCCGGGATGACACCGCAGAACGACAGTCTCCGTAAAAAAATTTCAGGCTGGATTTACGAATCGCCGCTTGTCAGCAGCAGGTTTACCTACCGCTATACGCCGGGGAAATGCCAGGATGTGGACGACTATCCCACCTCGAGCCTTATCATCCGCAAGCGCGATTTTCTCACCGCGGGCGGGTTCGATACCGGATACTGGCCGGGCGAGGACACTATACTTTGCCTGAAACTGACACACGAGCTTGGGAAACGTATCATGTACGATCCCGCTGTCAGGGTTCATCATCACCGCCGCGACATATTCGGCCCGCATCTCAGGCAGATAAAAAGCTATGCGTACCACCGCGGTTTTTTTGCGCGGAAATTCCCGGAGACCTCGCTCAAATTCAGCTATTTTGTTCCGAGTATATTCACGTTGTTTGCCGCGCTCGGATGGTTGAGTGTGTTCGGCAATACAACGCTGTTTACATTCTGGGGTGCGGTCATGCTGTTTTATTTCACACTTGCGCTGATTTTTTCGCTAAGGACATGGAATCCGGCGGGCATTCTCGGGACATGGATTGGAACATTTGCAACGCATATTGTGTACGGCGTCTGGTTTATCGCCGGATTAATATCTACGGAGATTAACGACTGATGAAAATATTTGTGAGCTATCCTCCGCTCGAGGGCAAAGGAACACCCATGCTTGGGCAGAACCGTCAATTTCAATGGTTCCATAACCCCTCATTCATCTATCCCATGGTTGCCGCATCGGCTGCGACGCTCCTTCAGAAAAAGGGGCACGATGTTGTCTGGGACGACGGTATCGCAACGTTCATGACACAGGACTCGTGGTGGAACAACCTGCTCGCCGAAAAACCCGACCTTGTCACCATGGAGACTAAAACCCCGGTCGTCCGCCAGCACTGGGCGATCGCCGACCGGATTAAAAAAGAGCTTCCCGGTACGACCGTCGCTCTCATGGGCGATCACATTACTGCCTTCCCTGAAGAGACGATGGAGAACTGCGCCTGCGATTATGCCATTACCGGCGGTCATTTTGATTTCCTGCTCGCAAGCATCTCCGACAGAATCGAATCCGGCGGCACGCTCGAACCGGGCATCTGGTATCGCAACAGTGACGGGATAAAAAACACCGGACAGTTCACACCGAAATACGATCTCAACACACTGCCCATGGTCGACCGCGAACTCACCAAATGGCATCTGTACGGCGAACCGCTCTATAAACGCGAACCGTTCACTTATACCATGGCCGGACGCGACTGTCCCTGGGGGAAATGCACATTCTGCTCGTGGACAACGCTGTTTCCGAAATTCAGCGTGTGCACACCGGAGAGGCTGCTGGACGAGATAGGGATGCTTATCGATCGGTACGGTGTCCGCGAGATATTCGACGACACCGGCACATTCCCGTCCGGAAACTGGCTCGAAACATTTTGCAAGGGCATGATTCAGCGGGAATACAACCGTAAGCTCCGGCTGTCCTGTAATTTCCGGTTCGATTATCTCACTCTCGACCGTGCGGCGCTCATGCGCGAGGCAGGATTCCGGCTCATGAAACTCGGTCTCGAATCGGCAAGTCAGGAAACGCTTGACCGTCTCGACAAGGGCACCAAAGTCGAGGACATCGAACAGGGATGCCGTGTCGCAAAAGAGGCAGGGCTCGAGGTGCATCTCACCATCATGGTCGGCTACCCGTGGGAAACCCGCGCGGATGCCGAAAACACGCTCGCGCTCGCGAAACGGCTGATGAAGCAGGGCTATGCCGACATGCTTCAGTCTACAGTCACCATCCCCTATCCGGGTACACCGCTTTACCGTGAGGCAATTGAAAAAGACTGGATGCTGGTCGAACCGAAAGACTATGAGAAGTTCGATATGTCGCAGCCCATATTCAAAACGCCGAATATGTCCCCTGAGGAGGTTGTCGAGATGTGCAATTCCATCTACCGCTCGTTCCTGCAGCCGTCATACATTCTGCGCTATCTTATGAGCATCAGAACGCCTGCGGATGTGAAATTCATCACCAAGGGCGCAAAAGCGGTCATTGGGCATTTGCTGGATTTCGGGAAGAAGGGGTAGGATGAACGGGGTGGCATTTATCACTATTTGTCAAATCTTTAGCCACACAAAAAAACCGCCTCCGGAATCGGGGGCGGTTTTTTTGTTTCAGTCAGTCTGTCAGTTGTTACTGAAGAGGAATCTTAAGTCCCGGAATGTTCAGGTCGATTTTGTAGATGCCGTCCTTTGCCGAGACAAACAGCGTTTTCATATCCTCGCCGCCGAAATAGCAGTTGTTTGTTGCGGCATCGCAGGTGATAGCGCCGAGGTTTGTACCCTCGCTGTTCAGAATCTGGATACCGATGCCCTGGGTGGTGGCGACATAGACATTACCTGCCGTGTCGACCGCAGTGCCGTCCGCGCCGCTGGTACCGTCCTCAGCGGCTTCGTTTTCGGCGGTCAAATCCAGCTCCCCGAAATTGCGGCGGTTCGAGACCGTGCCGTCAGTATTTACATCGTATGCAATGACATAACGTCCATTGTTCGGTCCCCGTGTATTGGCAACATAGAGAACCGAGCCGTTCGGCGACAGATCGATACCGTTCGGGAAATCGATATCGTCTATCACCCGTATAATCGATCCGTCCGATTTGACATAATATACCGCCGGTTTGTCCTGCATCAGTTCCGATCCCGGCGAAAAGCGTGAATCGGTGAAATAAATACCGCCCTTTTTGTCAATCACCATGTCGTTGGGCCCGTCAAGTCGTTTTCCGTCATATTCGCCCGCGACTGTTCTCAGCACATTACCGTCTGTATCCATTTCGATGACACGGTGTCCGACCATCTCGCAACAGTAGAATGTGCCATTGCCGGTTTGGTGGATCGAGGTGGTGACACCGTTCATTTCACGGATAACCTTGTGTTCGCTCATATCACGTAAAACCTGTGTCTTGTTGTTTTCGGGAACATCGAAATTATTGTTAGTGAAATACAAATCGCCATTGTAATAGCAGGGCGATCCGGACGTATCGAACTGAATGTCGCCGGTTATTTTCGTGAGCGTTGCACCTGCGGGAACGATGTCGGACAGGCTCGTTATTACCGGGGGTGCCTGATCTTCAGCCTGCTGGCCGCATGATACTGCGATGACCGCCGCAAACATACATACGAAACCAAGGATTAGTTTTTTTCTCACCTCGTTACCTCCTGTTTTTTTAAATTTGTTGTGTATCTGATAGTAACAAAATACGGGCCGATTGTCAAGGCTTATGCCTGCCGGACACTTCTCATTCGTTCATGCCCGCATCAAAGATGATTCTTTATATAATGACGGTGCTCTTTGATGATATAGCCAAGCATGGCGGTGAAAGTCACAGTATTCGCGATCCCTACCGCGGACAGCAATTCCATCGGCGAATCGTGCATGGAATAAATCAGCGTTATCTGCAGCACCAGACCGGCGATCAGTATTGGCAGAAAACCCGGGCTGTGTTTCGCCAGCAGGTAATTCGACATGATATACACTAATGACAGCGGCAGTACCGCCAGGCCGATGAACCGTATCAGCGGAAGCGCACCGGGAATATCTTTTCCGATGGTTATGATTCTCATAAGCAGTTCGGGGTATATAAAGGCGATAACGATGCCGACAAACGACAATCCTACGGTCACCCCGAAACTTTTATAGAGGAAAACGATGGGATTTCTGCGCTGTGTCTTTTCCTCGGAGACATAGGGGAACATCACCATGATGATGCTGCCAAGCATAAAAAACGCCGAACCGACACGGGCGGCGCATGTGTAGGCATCGGTTTCGGCAGGCAAAAAGAATTTTTTTGAGAAAATGATGTCAGCGTTTTTCAGCACAATAACTGAAAACAGGGAAATAATAATCGGCAACACAAGCCCAAACGCCCTATATACCTCGTTCTCTTCAATCGGTTCACCCGTATGGCCAAGAACAGAACGAGCCGGAAGCCAGGCAAAAAACGTCGTTGCAGCCGATGCCGCGACCATTGCGATCATAAGGCCGTTAATACCCGAGGCAAGCGCCAATACGGCGATTGCGCCGAAACAGAATCTGAAAAAGCCCCAGTTGAATGTCAGCATTCCGAGCACAAGGAATTTTTTCATTCCCTGAGTTACGCCATAGAACACCGGGAACGGCAAGTACAACAGCACGACTATCATAAGAAGCAATACCGGCACTGCGTTTCCGATCCGTAGGAAACCGGCGATATATTTGGCGCCAAGCATACCGGCCAGAAGAATCACAACCGAAAAAACGGCAACATAGCTGAGCGACCGCCACACAAACGTTCTCACTTTGCCGTGCTCGCCCAGCGCCCGGTAGGTAGAAACCTCTTTGCTGACAACAAGCTGTACCGCGGTCAACGGCGCAGTAATAATGAAAAAAATGTTGAACAGCGCCCCGAACGTGCCGAATCCACCCTCCGGCAGCCGGGCAGCGACACCATTCGAACCGAGTTCGAACACATTGCTCATAAACGTAAGAAAGATGAATAACCCGCTCCGTCGAATAAACCCGACATGTGACGCTTTATTTCCTGAATCCACACTATTTCCTTGACAACTTATTTTACAGAATGTAATGCCGCAATCATGCACTGCAATGCCGGATACTGCTACGAGTTTGATGATGCTTTCATTTCGACAAACGATTTCGGATTTTGAACGAACAGCATGATGTATAATATTGCCGCAATCATCATAACAACAGAAATTGCAAACGCCCCTGTAAATCCGAATACTCCCGCACCGATAAATTTTCCAATAATAATGGGAAGAACAACCATAGGAAAGATTATACCAATATTTACAGCAGCAACATATGTTGTCTTGTCTTCAGTCGGGCAGCAGAACATGGTCATATTGGAATAGCCAACATTATCGGATATCTGTGCAAGTCCAGTGAAAATAAATGCTCCTACAACAAACACCGGATGTATCGAGGGAATAAGCCACGCAACGAGCGTATAAATAATCGCTAAGAACTGAGAGGTAATCAACATGTATTTTGGGCCATAAATATCAGCGATTTTTGTAATGGTAAACCCTCCAATCACGAGCCCAAGGCCGTTAAACGATGTAAACCATCCTGAGTTATCAGGACTGAACCCACGCTCCTGCAAAAGAAATGTGAGAAGAAATGCCTGCATGATATAGTGACCGCTCATAAGCCATTTGCCAAAAACAAACTTAGTAAAAAGGGTGTCGTTCTTAAAAATGGCAAATAACTTTCCAGTATATGCAGAAAACGAGGGTGCAACCGCAACAGATTTGCCTTCCGGTTCCTTGAGTGTTGCAATTATATACCCGGCAATAAGCGTCATGATAAATGTGACAATAAAAAGAACGGCATATCTTGTCGGTTCAGGAAATGTATTGGCGATCGCCCCTACTGCAAAAATTGAGACAAATGTACCACCGAATTGAACAGCAAACATTCTGCCGAGAAGCTGACCAAGCCGTTCGGTCGGGATAATTTTAAAGAGAAGAGCAAAGTTTGCGGGAATATACATTCCGCAAATGATGCATGCCCACACATAGCACAATAAGAATATCCAGATACTTGCCGCAGCATTTGACGTACCTGTCAAAAGAATGTGAAGACCTGATACAAGAAATCCGAAACTTGAGACGATGATCGACCATGCAAAAAAGTTTTTCTTTATTGCATAAGATTCCGATTTATAGGCAGCCCAAACCTGAGGAATAGCAAAACCGGCCCAAAATATCGCCGAAATTGCGCCTATTTGAACCGGACTTGCCCCGAGAAAATTGAGATAAGCAACCGGCTGACCAAGATAATAGGTCAATCCGCCCCAGACGCTCCCGCCGAATCCGAAAATAAATGCAAACACAAGATACTTGTAATACTCGCGTAAACCGTGGTCAGAGGCCATGATGTTCTCCTTTTCGGCATTGAAAAAAAACTTTATCTAAAAAAAAGATTATATATTCCTATATGGGGTATGCAGAGCACCTACCATCCGCACCAATGGATAATAACCTTTTGCGGTGTTTCATACAAGTCAATTTTATCTGAATCGTGGAATTTCTGTAAGGAAAATATCGTTAAAAAGAGGATACTCACATATATCGGGGGATTGGCGCTAAAAAGTGCATCTATATGATGCCGTATCGATGGAAACGATGCACCGCACACAACTAATTATTTGAAAGTCATTTGTCCGAATTTCGTTCGGCCGCCTGTTTTCGTCTGTTCAACTCCTCAACAATCTTCCGCACATCCTGCGACCGATCTTTCTGCACGACAAGCACTCCCCGTTCCGAAACAACGACCACAAGCCCCTCGACACCAACAACACCGACGTCAATAGAGTCTGCGCCCTGCTCATTATAAACGATACAGTCGCCGGAATCGATGATAACCGGATCGCCTGTTGTAATGTTTCCGTGATCATCCCGTTTCATTGTACGGTCGAGCGCGTCCCATGCACCGACATCGTCCCAACCACAATCGCATTTTATGACCAATACAGAATTCGATTTCTCCATGAGTGCGTAATCGATTGAAATATCTTCGAGACCTTTGAAAATCTCCACCAGATGACGGTGGTCGCCAGCAGATACCGCCTCGGCCATCTGTTCAATCGACATGCGCAGTTCAGGGGCAACGTGTTCGAGTTCTTCCAGCAATGCCGACAAACGCCAGAAAAACATGCCGCTGTTCCATACATACCGGCCGGTTGAAATATATTCCCGAGCAGTTTCTTCGTCGGGTTTTTCGCAGAATTCCTCGGTGCGGTAGACCGGCTCACCTCCAGCCTTAAATTCGGAGAACTCGGAGATTTTTATATATCCGTAGCCGGTTTCAGTGCGGTCGGGCCGTATGCCGAATGTGACAAGAGAATGTCCGGTCTCCGCGGCTGAAAGTGCAGCGTCGGTCAGCACGGCAAACCTGACAGAATCTTGTATTGCATGATCCGCCGGAAAAAAACCCATAATAATATTTTCGGTACTATGTCCATACCGCGCGATAATTTCGGCAGCGGCACGTGCGATGCAGCCGGAGGTGTTCCTTTTGAATGGTTCTACAATGAAATTAGTGTCTGGAATGGCGGCCGCAGTATTTTTAGTGGCCTCGACAAGACTACTCCCGGTCGCAATATACATATTCTCTCGGGCAAATATACGGGAGACATTTGATATTGACTGTTCGAGGAGCGTTCGGCGGCTGTTTCCGAATGCAAGAAACTGTTTCGGCCTGTCAGCATGGGAAACAGGCCAGAATCTTTCGCCGGAGCCGCCAGCCATAATAACTGCAATACGGGTTGATTTATTATCAGTGCCGATAGTCAACTCCTATGAAACGAAAATGCTGTTATTTTCCGCCTCTGAGAACATATTCGAAAAAGTCCAGACCTTCTTTATCGGGTTGTGCACCGAGCATAATGTAAAGAATGTCGCCATATTCCGCAATATATGTTTCTGAATTGTCCCTTTCATAGACAACATTGTAGCTCCGGTTATCGGTCGCATGGACAATCGGACGGTCTTCGCGGGAGTTTAGAAATGAGTT